>NZ_JBKFBF010000003.1:0-357833 GCF_053346035.1 Methylobacterium sp. A54F
GGCTGGTGTCCTGGTGCCACTGCCCGAGGCTCGCGAAGGTCTCGAACCGCATCTGCGCGTCCGCGTCCCGCAGCGAGGCCAGCAGGCACTGACCCACCAGCGGACGACGGTCCACGATCACGATCAGGCGGTCGTCCGGGGAGACCGCGGCGCCGGATCCGGCCTCCGCATCGGTCTTCGCCTCGAACATGCTGTAGATCTCGCTGGCCTGGACCGGGCTCGCCAGCGAAATACTACGTTGGGGATCTACATTTCCCATCTGACTAGCCCTCCAAACGAAGCTAACGATTTGCAAGACGCGACGTGAAAACCCGGCCCTGATCGTCAATTTTTTTTATTATGTGCTGGTCGCTGCTTGAGCAGGCTCCCAGCGAGAGGAACCTCGCATCGAGGACCTATCCCGAAAGTTAACTAAATCTTAACAGGTTGTAAACATGGCTTAATACGCCTTTTGGTGTATTTCGCGCCGCCCGATTGGACAGGCATGGAGCATCACGGATTTGGCTCAGCGAGCTTTTAGGAACGGTATGCTTGTGCTGCCGCCAATATCGCGCCAGTCGAGCCGATGTTTCACGAGGAAATGCGTGTCATTTTATGCGTAAAATCTACGCAAATCTTGCGATGCTCGCGCGACCGCCGAACATCGGCAGATAGACCGCATCGAAGACCATAATCTCATAATGTATGTTGCGCGGCAGCTGCTCAGGGGCAGGTCGAAGCTATCGATTGCGCACCATCGACTGACTGATTCGCAGTCGCGTAAGGACTTGGGATCGGAGCCCGCCGTGCGGCCGGTCCCGGGCGGCCCGCTCAGCGGTCGGGCGTCGCCAGGTGCCGTGCCGGGAGCGGCATCACGGCGACCAGCAGAGCTTGAGCGAGGCTGTGGTTGCTGAAGAGCACGTTCTCGAAGCACACGAACAGCAGCATCTGCACCATGAACAGCACCGGCCACGCTTCGATGAAGCCGGGCTTGCGCAGGAAGACCCGCAGCACCCGCTGGCTGGCGTAGATCAGGCCGGCGGCGAAGAGCGTCAGCCCGACGATCCCGAAGGCGACGGCGACATCGATGAAGTTGTTGTGAAAGAACCACAGCTTCTGCTGGACGGTGAAGTGGAGGTAGCGCGCGGTCGTGAGCGGGCTCTCCCAGTACGCCTTGTAGCCGACACCGAGCAGCGGCTCCCGCCAGAACTGGTCGATCCCGAACTGCCAGAGAACGGTGCGGCCCGTGAGCGTCGCGTCCTTGCCGACGCCGGACAGGAGGGCGCCGGACAGTTCCCCGCCCCGGGTCGCCACGACGCTGATGGCCACGCCCACGAGCGCGATCGCGAGGCCGAAGCAGAAGCCCGCGACCCGTGCGCCCCGGCGCCACGCCCAGACGGCCGCCAGCGGCGCGAGGCTGACGCAGCTCGCCATGAGCGCCGTCGCGGAATGGGACAGGAGGAGGAGCCCGAAGGCGGCGAGGAAGGCCGCGAGCGTGAGAGACCGGTGCCAGCCCTCCAGGAACAGGCAGGCCGCGCAGATCATCTGCAGCGCCATGGTGCCGCCCAGAACGTTCTTGTGCGAGAAGACGCCGGTCCAGTCCCCCGCCGGCGTGATAAACGTTCGCGGCATCAGCACGCCCGCGAGCGTCGACAGGACCTCCAGGATCAGCAGGTAGATGAACAGGACGCGGAGGATCCCGGACAGACCCAGGGTGATCCGCAGGACGAGCCCAACGAGGATCGTCATCAGGAGCTGCAGCCCGTGATAAAAGCTGATTCCGGGCGTCAGCGACCAGGCCGTCGACAGTATCGCGAGGAGGGCCCAGCTGACGAAGATCCAGTTGGCGGCGACCGCCGTCGCGATCCGCTGTCGCCACATCAGCACCACGACGACGACGCCCGCGTCCGCGGCGAGCCACGCGGTGCGCTCGAGGGCGTCGAGGCCGCGCACTGAGGCGACGGAGGTCGACAGGAGGAGGAAGCCGATCCAGGCTAGGCCGACGGGGCCGAGGGACGGAAGCTCGGCCGCGTGCAGCCGGGCCTGCGCCCGGCCGCCCGCCGCGCCGGGGCCGGCAAGGGTCAGGCCGGCGCTCATGGCGCGCCTGCCCCGGACGCGCGGCCGAACGGCCCCCCGGGAGAGGTAGCCGACGTCTCAGGGCTGTCACCGATGCGCCGCGCCACGCTCGCTCTCCTCGAACCGGGCCTGACTCCGCCCGCGGTTGCCGTCCGGACCGTAGGGGGCGCCGGAACGGGTCAGAACTCAGTCAAACGGGGTAGGGCGACCCGCGCGAAGGGCGGCCCGACGCCTCCGCGCGCCGGGCCGGCCGTCGAGACGCCCTAGGCGACCGCGCGGAGCTCGGTCCGGCCGCGCAGGATGGCCGTCACCTCGGGCATCGGCGCGTGCGGGAAGCCGACCGCGCGGGTCGAGATGCCGGTGAGCTCGAGCAGCGTCGCGCCGATCTCCTGGATCGGGATCTTCCGCTCGATCGTCCGGTGGCTTCCCTCCGGCGTCCGGATCCAGAGGATGCCGTCCGGGTGGTGCATGCCGCTCTTGAGCCCGTCGACGGGGTAGAACAGGGCGTTGAAGCGCGGCGTGGCGTTGCTGTGGGCGCTGCGCACGACGGTGTCCTCGCCCGGCGGGGTGTTGACCTGGCAGCCGCCGAAGATCTTCGCGCCGTCGCGCCGGACCGCCATGACGTCCTGGCCGTCGGAGGTCCGCAGGGCCTCCAGGCGGGCGAGGGCGGCCTCGGCCTCGCCTTCGGTCTCGAAGAACATGTGGAACTGCTCCGCCATCACCGGCGCGTACTCGTAGCGGCCCTGGATGCCCGCGAACTTCATCAGCTGGTCGACGTCGTTGATCTTGAAGATCTGCTTGCCGCCCACGCCGTCGTACTTGGCGAGCGGCTGCTGGCTCAGCGCCGTCGCCAGCACGATCGTCGTGTCCGGGCCGGCGAGCTCGAGGCACTCCGCGACGATGCCGTCCATCTTCTTGTAGCCGAACAGGATCGCGTCGCTGTACTCGGCCTGGCGCGCCTCGGCGTCCTTGAGGCTGAAGCTCTCGGGGTCCATGTTGCGCCAGTAATAGTGCTGGTAATGGGCGGTGCTGTTGAGGAAGAAGGTCGAGTAGGCCGGCCGCAGCGCCCGATAGAAGTGCCGGAACACGTCCCACTGCAGGCGGTCAAGGATCGCCGCCCGCCGCCAGCGCGACGTGGCCCCCACCCGCTCGCCCAGAAGCTGCCGGACCGTGGCCTGGACGGTGGCGGGCGACAGGCCGTGCGTCAGCATGAACTGGCCGAACCGCAGGAAGTCGTTGCGCGTCAGCGGCGGCTTATCGCGGGTGTATTCCTGCACGTAGCTGCGCACGAGGTGGTAGAAGGCCGAGAACTTCGCCTCGGGGTTCGGCTTGAGGCCCTGGGACCAGGGGTCCGGCAGGATGTAGAGGTTCTCCGACCGGTCCGTGTTGATGGCGGCGTTCATCGATCCGCAGACCCAGGAGGTCATCCCCGCATCGGCGACGTAGTCCCAGGTCCGCTTCGCCTTGAGCTCGACGCCGTCGCCGAGGTCGAACACGCGATGGTCCGAGTAGGGCAGGCCGGTGTGGACCGTCACCCACTGGATCCAGGGCTCCAGCTCGGGCGCCTTCTCGTCCGCATCGGAGATGCAGACGAGGGACTGGTCGCGCAGCTTCTTGAACGCCGGCAGGTGCCCCTGCGCGATGAACCGATCCATCAGCATCGGCGTCAGCTCGTTGAACTCCAGGAGAATGGTCGAGCGGCTCATGGATGGCTTCTCCGCCTGCAGGTCGTGGGTTGGCACTCGTCCGGGGCCCGGGTCGAGCCGTCGGGCGGGGCCGCGCGCATGGGCTGCGCGGACGGGCCCCCTACCGAGCGCCGGACATCGGGTGTCCGGCGCGCCGTCGGACAGGATGGTTGGTCAGGGGGCGCCCCGCCGCGTCGGACCGAAGCGCGGGGCGTCCTGCGACCGTTGTCGCCCCTGGGCGGAATGCCGGCACCTCAGCCATTTTCCGCGCTTCGTCATTCTTTGGGAACGCAGCCCCTACCTCGAAAGGCGGAGCCGGCGGCCGGGGCCTCGTCAGACCGGATTCCCGCAGCCGGGCGCGCCGGCCGCCGGGGCTCCGGCGTCGGCGGCCGGCCGCCGGGACGGCTCCCGGTGCGACGCCGCCGGCGCGAGGACCGTGTCGATCAGCCGGGCGACGTCGTCGTGGTCGATGAAGTGCTCGGTCCCGAGGGCGGCGACCGCGGCCTGGCGCCGCGCGAAGTCCTGCCGGTCCAGCCCGGCCAGGAGCGCGATCGCCGGGCCGTCGATGGGCTCGGGCAGGGCCCAGCCGAGGCCGTGCGCCTCGACGTGGCGTCCCGTCGCCGTCCCGGCGCGCGCCAGCGCCAGCGCCCCGAACAGGCCGCCCTCGTAGATCCGGTTCGGCAGGAGCCAGTCGGAGTTCGGGCCGCCGTCGTGGTAGTCGACGGACCAGCTGAAATGCACCGGCGCGTAGATTCCGGCGAGGTCCTCCGGGCTCCGGTAGGGGCCGAGGAAGTGCATGTTGGGCCGGCTCGCGACCACCTCCCGGAACAGCTTGGGGTCGACGTCGGTCTCCGAGAGGTGGCCCCGGAGGTCGATCCGGACGCGATCCCCCAGGGCGTCCGCGATGGCGGCGAGCTGCAGGAGGCTGCGGGTGCAGCGCAGGGTGCCGAACCAGCCGATGACCCAGGGCGGCCCGGGCGGCCGGGTGCGCTGGTCCGCCGAGACCGCCGCGAGCTGGGGGCCGAACAGCTTGTTCTCAAGGAGGAACGCGCGCCCGGAATAGCCCTGGACCGGCCCGAAGTAGCGGGTCAGGAAGTCGGGCGCCGAGACGACGAGGACCGTCGTGCGGGCGAGCACCCAGCGCTCGACGGCACGGAACAGGGCCCCGACCCGGTCGGGGCGCAGGAAGGCGCGCTGGACGTCCAGCACCTCGTACACGAAGGGCGCCCGCGCGCCGGCGAGCCGGCAGGCGAGCAGCGCCAGCACGGCCATGTCGGTGTTGCGGGCGTAGATGAGGCGGGCGGCGCGCAGCCGGCGCCGGTGCCGCAGGGCGCGCACCAGCCCGCCCGCCAGCGCCGGCAGCCGGCGCAGGTAGTTCCGGTCGACCGTCAGGCCGAGGTCGATGCTCCCGTCCGCCGCGTCCCGCACGGGGGCGGCGGCCGTCGCGCCCCGGTCGCGCCGGAACATGAAGCCGAGGACGGGCCAGCCGGCCGCCCGCAGCGCGGCCACGCGCTTGATCACCGTGCGCTCGGCGCGATCGTGCCCGAAGAAGACGACGCCGCCCGCCTCGCGGCCGCCCGGCCCGGATGCGCTCATCGACGCCCCCGGCGGCCGGACGCAGACCCGTGAGGGACGAAGCCGGGTACGATCCCTTGGAGGACGATCCCTTGGGGGACGAGGCCGGACCGGCCGCCGGGGCGGCCGGCGGCACGGCAGGGAGGCCGGCTCATGCGGCGCCGCGCTCCGCCACGAGCGTGGGGGCGGGGGCCGCCGCCCGGATGGGCGTCCCGCGCCCGATGACCGCGTCGGCCGGGCGGGCGACGCCGGCGATGACCACGCCGAGGACGTCGCAGCCGGTCTCGGCGAAGGCCCGCAGGGCGCCCGAGAGGGCCTCCAGATCGGTGACGCCCCATTCGGCGACCACCACGACGCCGTCGAGCTGGTCGAGGAGCGCGCGCGCCGGCACCAGGGCCTGGAGCGGGGGCAGATCGACGATCACCCGCTCCGCGAGGCCGCGGCTGCCGAGCAGGCTCGCGACGCCCTCCTCGGTGATGAGGTCGCTGACGTGGACGTCGGCGCCCGGGGCGTGGCCGGTGGGCAGGATCGAGAGGCCCGCGGGCCCGAGGGCCACGGCCTCCGCGAGCTCGCAGCGCTCGGCCAGCACGTCGAGGAGGCCCGGCGCATCCGACAGGCGGTGGAGGCGCGAGAGCCCGGCCGTGCCGGTGTCGCCGTCGATCAGCAGCGGGCGGCCGCGGCCCGGCTGGCGCGCGTGGGCGAGGAGCAGCGCGAGGTTGCTCGCCAGGCAGGTCCGGTCCTCCCGGGTCCGGTCGTGTGACCCGAAGGACGTGATGCCGACGGCGCGGATCGGCCGGCGCCGCTCGCTGCCGAACAGCTCCGACTTGATCCCGTGCAGCCCCTCCGCGAAGGCCGAGTGAGGCATGGCGCGGGCGGCGCCGGCCGCGAAGGCCTCCACGCTGCCCGGGCGCGCGGCCGGGTCGCCGAGGCGGCGGGCCTGCCGGTAGGCCTTGCCGAAGCCGGGCTCGACCTGCGGCCGCGGCAGCGCCGCGAGGCAGCGGATGCCGCGCTCGGCGAGCTGGGCGGGGGTGCGCACCGAGCGATCGAACCACTGCCGCCCGAACACGACGCTGATGCCGAGGCCGGCGCCCAGGAGGGCACCCAGGAGCAGGAGCAGGCCGGTGCGGGGCGCGCTCGGGCGGTCCGGCACCTCGGCCCGGGTGATCACCTGGGCGGAGGGCTGCGGGTAGGATTGCTGGTTGACGGCGTCGATGTAGCGCTGGAGCAGGTTCGTGTAGATCGTCTCGTAGGCCTCCGCCGCCCGGTCGAGCTCCCGCGCCCGGACGCGGGCCTGGCTCGTGACGATGGATTTCGAGAGCAGGTCGTTGAAGGCCGTGGCGGTGCTGTCCTCCCGCGCCTTGGCGATCTGGTAGTCGCTGTCGGCCGCGGAGGCGATGCGCTCGAGCTCGGCGTGCAGCGAGCGCTGGACCGCGCCGACATCCTTGGTCAGCGCCACCACGGCCTCGTGGTTCGGCCCGAGGCGCCGCCGCAGCTCGTCGACGCGCTGCAGGAGGTCGACGTACTGCTTGCGCAGGCCCGCCACGACGCTGTCGCGCAGGGCGTCCGTCATGCCCGGATCGGCGATGTCGGCGGTGAGCAGCCGGCGGAACTGGTCGCGCAGCGCCCGGGCCTCGACGGTCTTGGCGCGGGCGCTGGCGAGGGCCGTGTTCAGCTCCTCCACCTGCTGCTCGCCCACGAGGCCGCGCCGGCCGGCGTCGATGATCGCGTTCTCCGCCTTGAAGGTCTGGGCGTCGCGCGAGGCCCGGCTCGCGAGTTGCTGCAGCTCGGTCAGGCGCTGCAGCATCCAGTCGCTGGCGACCTTCCAGACCTGCGAGCGGGTCTCGACCTGGTTGCTCACGTAGACCTGCGCGGCCGCGTTGGCCACGGCCGCCGCCAGGGCGGGATTGTCGAGGCTGTAGCCGATCTCGATGACGTAGGCGGCGCCGACCCGGTAGACCTCCAGGCCGTCGCGGATCGTCCCGGCGACCTGGTCCTGCTCCGGCTTGCCGGCACCGCCCTTCGGATGCGGGCTGGCGAGGCCCGCGGCCTCGAGCCAGGCGCGCGCATCCGCCTGGCCGGCCGCGATCCGCTCGCGGACCCAGCGCAGGGCCGGGTGGCTCGGCACCGAGAGCTGGCTGGCGGAGGTGATGTTGAGCCGGCGCGCCACCGCGAGGGCGAGCTTCTCGGAGCGCATGTACTCGACCTGGCTCTCGACCTCCGGGATCTCGAGGGGCGTGCCGCCGCCGGGGCTGTCCCGCGCCGTGACCGGGCTCGAGCGGCTCTCGATCATGAGGCGGGCGCGGGCGGTGTAGATCGACGGCGCCGTGGCCGCGAAGGCGGCGGCCACCAGGATCCCGGCGCTCGCCGAGGCCACCAGGAACCAGCGGTGGCGCCCGATCACGGACAGGATCTGCGAGAGCTCGCTCTCGCCGCCCGCCGGGGCGAAGCCCACGGGCTGCAGCCAGGGCCGCCGCGCGCCGTCGGCGCCGGTCTCACGAAGGTTGGTCATCGCTCTCGTTCCCGAAGCTGGCTGCCGGATCTGTCCTGGCGGGCCGCCGAGGGCGGCCCCTGATGGGTTCGGTCGGTTCGCGCGGGCGCGGACCTCAGTCCTGGCCGCTGGTGCTGCCCGCCACGTTCATGCCGAGCTCCGGCAGGAGGGACACCTCGATGACGTCGCCGGGCTGGAGCTCGAGGTCGTCGCTGCCGACGAGGCGCTGCGCCACGCCCGCCCGATGGACGACGATGTCGGGCCGCATCCCGCTGCCGTGGAGGAGCTGGGCCCGCAGGGCGCCGGTGTAGACGAGCTTGTCGTTGACGCTGCGCAGGCGGCCCTGGAGGCTCGTCAGCTCGGCCTCCGCGATCTGAAGGCGCTCCATCGCCTCCAGGCGGCGCTTGTCGTCGACCTGATCGAGCTTGCGGCCGATCTCGTTCTGGTCCCGCTCCAGCTGCGTCACCTGCACGGTGGTCTGGAGGGCGCGCGTGGAGGAGAGCAGCACCGAGCGCCGGGCGTCGGCGAGGCGGGTCGCCACCACGGCGCCGCGCTGGAACAGGCCGCGGACCTGGTCGAAGTCGGCGGTGTCGGCGACGACGCCCTCGCGCTCCTTGACCTGCTGCTCGGTGAGGCTCGCGAGCTGGAGCTGCGACTGCTTCATCGCCCGCTGCAGGTAGGTCTTCTCCCGGTTGGTGTCGGCGTTCTGGGCCTGGAGCTGGGCCTCGGCGAGGACCTGGGCGGCGCTTCGGCTCTCGGCGGACTTCACGGACCCGTCGCGGCGATCGGCGATCAGGGCCTTGAGGCGCCAGACGTTGGCCGATTCGCGGGCGATGCTCGCCCAGACCGTCTCGTACTCGGCGCGCAGGTTCGCGGTCTCGACGATGGGGTTGTCCATCTTGAACCGCATCACGTTGTAGCCCCCCGCCAGGGCCACCGCCTGCCGGACCGTCAGGCCGGGGCGGTAGGGGTGCTCGCCGGCCTTGGAGACGTCGCCGCTGATGTAGACCGGCTGGTAGCGGGCGATCCGGACGGTGATCTCGTTGGGGTCGATCACCACGATGGCGTCGCGCCCGTCGGCGCCGCGCTGGCGCATCGCCTTGGCGGAGAGCGCGCCCTGCAGCTTCTGGCGCAGCTCCGTCACGGTCTGCCCGCGGGCGGTGAGCTCGCCGGCCAGGGGCACCGCGATGGTGCCGTCGACGCCCACCGTCGCCTCCTGGCGGAAGTTCGGCAGGCTGAGCACCGAGACCTCGAGGACGTCGCCCGTGGCGATGCGGTACTCCGCCAGGGCCGGCCCCGGCAGGCCCAGGAGGGCCGCGAGGGCGAGCCAGCCGGCCCGGCGACGCCGCGGGCCGGACCGGACCGGCATGCGTGGCGCGGGGGAGGCCGCTGCGGGATTTTCGGGGCTCTCGCCGATGCGCCTCGACACGCTCGCTCTCCTGGGACCTTGAGGGGATGCCTCGACCGCCGGGCCCGATCGCGCCGCCGGGGCCATGGGGCACCGGGCGAGCGCCGGCCGGCGGGGCTCGTCCGGCACGGTAAGAGGGCGCCGGGGACCGGAAGAACTCAGCCAAACGGGGTAGGGGGCGCCGCCGAAGGGAGGCCCGGTCCGCCTTTCGGGCGCTGCACCGCACCCGGAGGATCCCCCCGCCGCGCCGGCCATCCCCCGGGGCGGCACCAATTCCGACCTTCAGGGGAACCGCGGCCGCCGAAATGAAGATGCGCCGATCGTCGCAGCCGGGGGCAGCTTGCGTTGGCGCCGCGGTCTCGCGGCGCGACGAGAGCGTCCCACGGGGCTCCCGCCGCAGCGTCGGCCGGGGCCCCGGCCCGCGGGGCGCTCCGGGGCAGTCACACGGGGGCCAGGGGCACCATGCCGGTCAACAACGTCGCGCTCGGTCCGGATGTCGGGATCTTCTACCCGGACCTCGTCAACCTCTACGGGTGCTCGATCGGGGCGGGATCGCGCGTCGGTCCGTTCGTCGAGATCCAGAAGAACTGCACGGTCGGACCGGGCTGCAAGGTCTCCTCGCACAGCTTCCTCTGCGAGGGCGTGAGCCTCGGGGAGGGGGTCTTCGTCGGCCACGGGGTGATGTTCACGAACGAGCTCTACCCCGAGGCCCAGAACCCCGACGGCAGCCTCAAGCGCGACGGCGACTGGACCCTCGTCGAGACCCACGTCGAGGCCCGCGCCTCGATCGGCTCCAACGCCACCATCGTGGCGGGCATCACCATCGGCGAGGGCGCGCTCGTGGGCGCCGGCGCCGTCGTCACCCGCGACGTGCCGCCCTTCGCCATCGTGGCCGGCTGCCCGGCCCGGATCATCGGGGACACCCGCGAGCGCTCGGCCGCCGCGCACGCCCCCGCCCCCGACCATCACCGCACGCATTCGCAGGAGCACTGAGCATGATCGCCATCGGCATCGTCGGGTACGGCTACTGGGGCCCGAACCTCGCGCGCTGCGTCGCCGAGACGGAGGGCCTCCGCCTCGCGGCCATCGCGGACATGGCTCCCGCGGCGCGCGAGCGCGCGGCCAAGCGCCATCCCTCCGCCCGCCTCGACGCGGACTGGCGCGACCTCGTCGCGGATCCGGAGATCGACGCCGTGATGGTGGCGACGCCGGTCTCCTCGCACTTCGAGATCGCCGTCAACGCCCTCAAGGCCGGCAAGCACGTCTTCATCGAGAAGCCGATCACCGCCTCGGCCTTCGAGGCGCGGATCCTGATCGAGGAGGCGGAGCGCCGCGGCCTGACGCTGATGGTCGACCACACCTTCGTGTACACGCCCGCCGTCGAGAAGATCGACGAGCTCATGCGCGACGGCTCGCTCGGCCAGGTCTACTACTACGACTCGACCCGGGTGAACCTCGGCCTGTTCCAGCGCGACGTGAACGTGATCTGGGACCTCGCCGTCCACGACCTCGCGATCCTCGACCACATCCTGCCCGAGAAGCCGGTGGCGATCTCGGCGAGCGGCGTCGGCCACGTCACGGGCCGCCCCGAGAACATGGCCCACCTGTCGGTGTTCTACCCCGGCGGCGTCGTCGCCCACATCAACGTCAACTGGCTCGCCCCCGTGAAGGTGCGCCAGACGCTGATCGGCGGCAGCAAGAAGATGATCGTCTACAACGACCTCGACCCGATCGAGAAGGTCAAGGTCTACGACCGCGGCGTCAACGTCGCGGAGCGGGGCGACGACATCACCGAGCTGATGGTCTCCTACCGGACCGGCGACATGTGGGCGCCCCACCTCTCGTTCCGCGAGGCGCTGATCGTCGAGATCGAGCACTTCCGCGACTGCATCGCGACCGGCGCGACGCCCCGCACCGACGGCCACAGCGGCCTGCGCGTC
Source organism: Methylobacterium sp. A54F (assembly GCF_053346035.1). NCBI lineage: Bacteria > Pseudomonadati > Pseudomonadota > Alphaproteobacteria > Hyphomicrobiales > Methylobacteriaceae > Methylobacterium > Methylobacterium sp. A54F. Next base: position 11,152 of record NZ_JBKFBF010000003.1, read on the forward strand.
GTCGAGCTGATCGAAGCCGCCACCCAGTCGCTGCGCCGCAACGGCTACCCGTTCGACCTCCAGCCGTACGCGAGGGCCTCGTGATCCCCTTCCTCGACCTCAAGGCGCAGTACGCCGCCATCGGCCCCGAGATCGAGGCCGCCGTCATCGAGACGCTGCGCAGCGGCGAGTTCATCCTCGGCTCCTCGGTCTCCGCCTTCGAGGCGGCCTGGGCCGAGGCCTGCGGGGCCCGGCACGCGGTCGCCGTCAGCAGCGGCACCGCCGCGCTCCAGCTCGCCCTCCTCGCCCTCGGCGTCGGCCCCGGCGACGAGGTGATCACGGTCTCGGCGACCTTCGTGGCGACGGCGGCGGCGGTGCTCTACACCGGCGCGACGCCCGTCCTCGTGGACGTCGACCCCGCCACCTGGACCATGGACCCGGCCCTCGTGGAGGCGGCGATCACGCCCCGCACGAAGGCGATCATGCCCGTGCACCTGCACGGGCGCCTCGCCGACGTGGCGGCGCTCGGAGCCATCGCGGCCCGCCACGGCATCCCCCTCGTCGAGGATGCCGCGCAGGCCCACCTCGCCGAGCGGGACGGGCGGCGCGCCGGCACCTTCGGGGCGATCGGTTGCTTCAGCTTCTACCCGGGCAAGAACCTCGGCGCCTGCGGCGAGGGCGGCGCCATCGTCACCGACCGCGACGACCTCGCCGAGGCGGTGCGCTGCCTGCGCGACTGGGGGCAGCGGGGCAAGTACAACCATGTCATGCACGGGTTCAACCTGCGCATGGAGGGCGTGCAGGGCGCCGCGCTCGGAGTGAAGCTGCCCTACCTCGAGGGCTGGACGCGGGCCCGCCAGCGGGTCGGCGCCGCCTACGCGGCGGGGCTCGCGGGGCTTCCCCTCGACCTGCCGGCCCCGGGGGGCCGCGACCACGCCTACCACGTCTACGCGGTGGGCACGGACGACCGCGAGGGGCTGCGCGACGGGCTCGCCCGGGCGGGCGTCGCCACCGGCATCCACTACCCCGTGCCGGTGCACCGCCAGCCGGCCTACGCGGATCTCGGCTACGGCCCGGGCAGCCTGCCCGTCACCGAGCGGCTCGCCGCCCGCACCCTCTCCCTCCCGATGTTCCCCGAGATGACCGACGCCCAGGTGGCGCGGGTCTGCGAGGCCGTCACGAAGCTCTGCGAGGTCTCCGATGCTCAGGCTGCATGAGGACGGGACGCCCCCGGCGGGCGGTTCCCTGAAGGGCGCGAAGGTCCTGGTGACGGGGGGCGCCGGCTTCGTCGGCTCCCACATCATCGACCTGCTGGTCGAGGCCGGCGTCCGCGAGGTGGTGGCCGTCGACAACATGGTGCGGGGACGCCCCGAGAACCTCGCCCAGGCGCTGGGCTCGGGCCGCGTGCACCTCGTCCACGGCGACATCCGCGACCGCGACCTGATGGGCACGCTGGTGAAGGGCCGCGACGTGGTGTTCCACCAGGCGGCCCTGCGCATCACGCACTGCGCCGCCGAGCCGCGGGCCGCCATGGAGGTGATGGTCGACGCGACCTTCGACCTGCTCCAGGCCTGCGTCGAGGCGCGGGTGCCCAAGGTCGTGATGGCCTCCTCGGCCTCCGTCTACGGCATGGCCGAGAGCTTCCCCACGGGGGAGGCCCACCACCCCTACGGCAACCGCACCCTCTACGGGGCGGCCAAGTCCTTCGGGGAGGGGCTGCTGCGCTCCTTCAACGACATGTACGGCCTCGACTACGTGGCGCTGCGCTACTTCAACGTCTACGGCCCGCGCATGGACCTCACCGGCCGCTACACCGAGGTGATGGTGCGCTGGATGGAGCGCCTCGCCGCCGGCGAGCCGCCGATCGTGTTCGGGGACGGCCTGCAGACCATGGACCTCGTCCACGTCCGCGACGTCGCCCGCGCCAACATCCTGGCGGCGACGTCGAGCGCGAGCGACGTGGTGCTCAACGTCGGCACCTGCACCGAGACCTCGCTGAAGGACCTTGCCCACCACCTCGCCCGGATCATGGGCCGGGAGGGCCTGGCCCTGGTGCACGAGGCCGAGCGGGCCGTGAACCCGGTGCCGCGCCGGCTCTGCGACACGACGCGGGCCCGCGAGCTGATCGGCTTCGAGGCCGAGATCGGCGCCGAGGAGGGCCTCGCCGACCTCGTCGCCTGGTGGCTCGACACCAACGCCCTCGCGCCCCTCCGGCAGGTGTCGGCATGATTGTCGGCATGATCCCGATCGCCAAGCCCGAGGTCGGTGCCCCCGAGGCCGAGGCCGCCGCCGCGGTGGTGATGTCCGGCTGGCTCACGCAGGGGCCCGAGGTCGCCGCCTTCGAGGGGGCCTTCGCGGAGGGCGTCGGCGCCCGCCACGCCTGCGCGGTCTCGAACTGCACGACGGCGCTCCACCTCGCCCTCCTCGCCGCCGAGGTGGGCCCGGGCGACGAGGTGGTGACGGTGAGCCACAGCTTCATCGCCACCGCCAACGCCATCGCCCAGTGCGGGGCCCGGCCGGTCTTCGTCGACATCGACCCGGCGACCTTCAACATGGACCCCGCGGCGGCCGCCGCCGCGGTGACGCCGCGGACGAAGGCCATCGTCTGCGTGCACCAGATGGGCATGCCCTGCGACCTCGCGGAGATCGTCGCGATCGGGCGCCGGCACGGCATCCCGGTGATCGAGGACGCCGCCTGCGCGATCGGCTCGGAATGGTACGCGAGCGGGGCCTGGCGGCCGGTCGGCGGGTCGGGCCCCGTCGCGGGCGACGCCGCCTGCTTCTCGTTCCACCCCCGCAAGGTGCTCACCACCGGCGACGGCGGCATGATCACCACCGCCAACCCGGACTGGGACCGGCGCTTCCGGCTCTGGCGCCAGCACGGGATGAACGTCTCGGACGTCGCCCGCCACGGCAGCGCCCGGGTGGTGCAGGAATCCTACCCGGTCGCCGGCTTCAACTACCGGATGACCGACGTGCAGGCCGCGATCGGCCGCCGCCAGCTCACGCGCCTGCCGGACCTGATCGCCCGGCGCCGGGCCCTGGCCGAGCGCTACCGGGCGCTCCTCGGCGATGTGCCGGACGTGGTGGCGCCGCCGGAGCCGATGGGCCTGCGCAGCAACTGGCAGAGCTACTGCGTGCGCCTGCCGGACGACGCGGACCAGGGCGCGGTGATGCAGGGGATGCTCGACCGGGGCATCGCCACCCGCCGGGGCATCATGTGCGCCCACCTCGAGCCCCCCTACGCCGAGACGCCGCGGCCCTTCGCGCTGACCGAATCCGAGCGCGCCCGCGACCACGCGATCCTGCTGCCCCTCTACGCCGCGATGACCGAGGCGGAGCAGGACCGGGTGGTCGAGGGCCTGCGGGCGGTGCTGCGGTGACGGCCGCCCAGGCCGCCGCCCGGTCGCCCGGCGCCCTGCGCCACCTCAAGCGCGCGGCTCGGGCCGTCGGACTGACGCGCGGCCGCGTCGCCGCTGCCCGGATGGCCTGCGAGCGCCACGCCCTGGCGGTGGGCGGGCGCCGCCGTCGGCGGACGGGCGGGCGCGTCCTCTGCTACCATTCCGTGGGACAGCCGGATCAGGGCGTGAACGACGTCGGCCCGGCGCTCTTCCGGCGCCAGATCGAGACGGCCCTCGCCCTCGGCTTCCGCTTCGTGCCGGCCTCCGTCATCGCCGAGACCGGGGGCGCGCCGGACGAGCTCGCAGTCACCTTCGACGACGGGCACCGTTCCGTCCTCACGGCCGCGGCGCCCATCCTCGCGGACTACCGCGTGCCCTGGTCGCTCTTCGTGGTGCCGGGTTGGTGCGAGACCATCGGGACGGACACCGCCAACGCGATCCTGACCTGGGGCGAGATCGAGTCCCTCGCGGCCTCCGGCGTCGAGATCGGCAGCCACTCCGTGACCCACCCGGATTTCGGCCGCCTCGACGAGGCCCGGACCGTGGAGGAGCTCGTCGCCTCCCGGGCCATGATCGAGCGGCGCCTCGGCTTCCGGCCCGACAGCTTCGCGATCCCCCTGGGTCAGTCGATGAACTGGACGCCGTTCGCGCAGGCGGCCGCCCGCGAGGCCGGCTACCGGGCCCTCTACGCCCAGGCCGAGGAGACGCGGCCGGCCGACACCGTGGCGCGGACCTTCGTGACGCGCTTCGACCACGACCTGATCTTCTGCGCGCTCCTGCGCGGCCACTTCGACGCCTGGGAGGAGTGGACGTGAGGCGGCCGACCCGGAGACCCGACATGCACGACCGCACCCCGCCAGCCGGCCCGGCCCGCGTCTCCGTGATCGTCCCCACCTGCAACAGGCCCGCGATGCTCGCCGAGGCCCTCGCGAGCATCCGGCGCCTCGAGGGCGACGACCTCGCCTGCGAGATCCTCGTCGGGGACAACGGCAGCACCCCGGAGACGCGGGCGGTCGCGGAGCGGTTCGGCGCCGTCTACGTCCCGACGGCCCGGACGGGCTGCGCCGGCGCCCGCAACGCCGCCCTGAGTGCCGCCACGGGCGACTTCATCGCCTTCCTGGACGACGACGACGTCTGGCTGCCGGAGAATATCCGCCCGCAGCTCGCGCACCTCGCGGCTCACCCGGAGCTGGAGGCCGTGACGGGCCAAGCCATCATCGTGGACTACAGCTTGCAGAACCCAGGCCGACCCTGGCCGGACCCGCACCCGGGCGCAGGCGACGACCTGATCCGCGCGATGCTGAGCGGCTACTTCCCGCAGGTCGGGACCCTCGTGGTGCGCCGGTCCGCCTACGAGGCGATCGGCCTCATCGACGAGCGGCTGATCTTCGGCTCGGACCACGACTGGCAATTGCGCTTCGCCCGCCGGCGCACCTTCGCCTTCATCCCCGTTCTGGGCGTGATGCTGCGCGGCCGTCCCTTCGGGAGCTTCACGGCCCTACAGATCCGGCGTCAGCGCTACGACCGCCTCATCTTCCTCCGCCACAGCCTGCCGGAATGGCGGGTCTGGCGCTCGCCGCGGGCGTTCCTGCAGGCCTATGCGGGCACGCTGCAGCACTTCTACTGGTACTTCGTGGCAACTGCGGAGCAGGCCGGCGAGCGCGGCGAGCGCACAGAGGTGCTCAATGCCGTCCGAGGCGCCATCATGGTCTTCCCGATCCGCGCCATCTATCACCTGTTCCGCCGGGCCAAGCTGCGCCGGGCCATGATGGCGAGCGCGTTGCGCGGCTGAGCGGGTGCGGCCGGCTGGCGGCCTCCCGTAACGGCGGGAAGCTCGCGGTCGGCGCCGCGCATCGGACGCAGGCGATGTCGTTGGCCTGAGCTCAGGCCATACGTTGATGTGGTCTGTGCGTCCGGCGATTTCCCGGTCTGGAATGGATTTGGAATTGCCGATCGCGCCGTGATCGAGCCGAACGGGTATCAGACTCGGACCTCATCCGCCCTTGGCCACCAGCCGATTTGCGAACCATGGGCGTACCAGGGCCGCTCGTCCGCGCCCTTGCGGCGCCGACGCAAGGCCCTGAACAGCGAGGCGAAGCGGCGGCCAGCGATGCGCTTCAGGGTGAGCTTCAACCAGACCGGCGAGCGCCGGTAGCCCGGATAGTAGCGGGCCGCGAAGGCCAAACTGTCCCGCCAAGTCCCATCGGCGGGGTCTCCGAGGGAGGTGCTGGCAATCCAGAGTGCTTCCTCGCCGAACCGTCGCTCCATCTGGGAGATCCAGGCGGAGAGTTCCGGGACACGGCCGACATGGCTCGCTTCGAAGGCCCGGCAGGTCTCAATCACTTCCCGCCGGTCTCCGATGGGACGGAGCTGATAGGCAGCGCTCATGTTCGCGGCGTGCCAGCGATAAAGGCCCTGTACGGCGTTGACGATGCCGATCGAGCCGGTCATGGCCGCCCGCATCCACATATCGAGGTCGGAGGTGTGCCGGAAAGCGGGATCGTAGCCGCCAATTCGGTGCTGGACGCTGGTGCGCATCACCGCACAGGGCGTCGGTACGGCATTTCCCTGTGCGCAGATCCGATGCAGGAAGGCCCGGCCCGGAACGACTTGGCAGGAGGCCTCGTGCGGGTCGGGCAGCGTGAGTTCTCCGCCATCGTCGGCCAGCATCAGGGCCATGCCGTAGGCCATGGCAATATTGGCATCGATCTCCATCAGCGCTGTCGCGCGAGCCAGCGAGCCGGGCGCGAGGAGATCGTCGGCCGAGAGCAGCACTACGTAGTCGGCCGTGGCCCAATCCATCACGCCACGGTTGGCGGTGGCGATGAGGCCGAGGTTCTTCGCGTTGCGCAGGTAGGTCACCCGCGGATCGGCCGCCGCGAGGCGCCGGGCCACCGCCGGCGTGTCGTCCGGCGAGGCGTCGTCGACGATGAGCACGCGCACGTGCACGTCACGTTGCGATAGGACGCTCGCGACGCAGCCCTCCAGATAGTGAGCGTAATTGTAGCAGGGTACGACGATATCAACGCAGGGCATGATCTTCCCCAGGGATCCGATGTACGGCTCCGCCACGGCGCGCCGGCATGGAACCGACAGCGTAGCGCTTCCGGGTGAGCGCCGGAGAGGTGAGGCGGCTGCGCATGGAGCCGAGCCCGCCGAGAGCGATTGCCTTCGAGGGGTCGGCCCGTCGCATCGCTACCCTCACCGACCGCCGGGCTCGCCCGTGCCCGTCAGCAAATCGAGCGGGCCCTGCCGGTGCAGCCACGCCCCAGATTCGTGGAACACGCCGAACACGTCGGGCTCGAGGTCGGGATCGGCGACGTGGAAGCGCGGGCCGAGCCGTGCCGCCAGGGGCCGCCCTGCATCCTCGGCGAGGAGCGTGACTGAGACCGCGTAGGAGGCCGCCGTGAGGGAGAGGGGGCCTGTGGTCAGCTCCACCGTGCCCGCCGTCCCGAGCTCCAGGGGGCCGACGCCGTCGAGGAGCGTGGAGTAGTTGCAGCAAAGCACGTCGTCGGAGCGCGTCAGCGAGATCCGCACATTGGGCCGCCGGACCGGCTGCGAGGCCCCATAATGCACCCGCACGCGCAGGCGCTCGCCGGGCTCGAACAGGGTCCTGGGCTGGTCTGCCTCGTCCAGGACCTCGATGCCCCGGATGTCGACGGGGGCGGTGCCGTCGTCCCGGAACCAGGTCGGCGCCGCGAGGTAGCTGTCGGCCTCGTAGAGCCGCAGGCCCTCGTCGGTGGGACCGTCGTAGGCGATGCGCCCCTTGCGGATGTAGATCACCCGGCTGCACATCGTCTTGATGCTGAACATGTTGTGCGAGACGAGCAGGATCGTCGCCCCGCTCCGCTCCAGGCGGTGGGCGAGGTCCATACACTTCTTCTGGAAGCTGTAATCGCCGACCGCCAGGACCTCGTCGAGGAGCAGGATGTCGGGCTCGAGGTGCGCGGCCACCGAGAAGGCCAGGCGCACGTACATGCCGCTCGAGTAGCGCTTCACCGGCATGTCGATGAAGGCGCCGATCTCCGAGAACTCGACGATGGCGTCGAATTTCTTCAGGATCTCCTCCCGGTCCATGCCGAGGATCGAGCCGTAGAGGAAGATGTTCTCGCGCCCGCTCAACTCCTGGTGGAAGCCGGTGCCGACCTCGAGGAGCGCGCCGAGGCGCCCGGTGATGCGGGCCCGGCCCTCGGAAGGCGTCACGATGCGCGAGAGCATCTTGAGAAGGGTGCTCTTGCCGGCCCCGTTGAGGCCGATGATGCCGACCGTCTCGCCGCGCGCGATCTCGAAGTTCGCGTCGCGCAGGGCCCAGAAGCTCTCCCGGGCCGGGGAAGCCCGCCGCCCGGCGGGACGGCGCAGGCCGTCCCCGAGCCGCCGCAGCCCGTCGCCGAGGGCGTCGCGCAGCGAGTTCTGGTGTGCGGCGCGGGGCGCGCGCCGGTATTCCTTGCCCAATCCCTGAACGCTGATCGCCGTCGACATCAGATCACATCCGCGAAAGAGCGCTCCATGCGCCGGAAGAACAGGAGCCCGCTCCCGACGAGGACCGCGGCCGCGACGACGCTCACCCCGAGGGCGAAGAGGTCCGGGGCGGCGGTGGGGAGGAGGGCCCAGCGAAACGCCTCGATCAGCCCGACCATCGGGTTGAGGGCGAACAGCCAGCGCCACTCGGCCGGCACGATGCTGGCCGCGTAGGCCACCGGCGAGGCGTACATCCAGAGTTGCACGAGGAAGGGCAGCGTGTGCTTCACGTCGCGGAAGCGCACGTTGGTGGGCCCGAGCCAGAGGCCGACGCCGAGGGCGAGGGCGCCGGTGGCGAGCACCACCGGCGGCACGAGGACGAGCCGCCAGCCCGGGACGAAGCCGTACCAAGCCATCAGCGTCAGGAGGACCGCGAGGGCGATCACGAGGTCGACGAGGGGCGAGATCACCGCCGCGAGGGGAATCACGAGGCGGGGGAAGTAGATCTTGCGGATCAGCTCCGCCTCGCCGACGAGGCCCGAGGCGCTGCGGCGCAGGGCCTCGGAGAAGTAGGTCCAGAGCACCACCGCGGTGCCGGCGAAGAGCGCGTAGGGCAGGCCGTCGGCGGGCATCTTCGCGAAGTGGCCGAAGATCACCGTGAAGATCGCCACCGTGAACAGCGGCTGGGCGATCGCCCAGGCGGCGCCGAGCGCGGTCTGCCGGTAGAGCACCTTGAGGTCGCGCCCGACGAGGACCATCATGAGGCCGCGATAGCGCCAGAGGCCGGCTGCCCCGAAATCGAGGCGGCCGCCCTCGGGCCGGATCTCGGTCACCTGCAGGGGCGGCGGCGTCTCGGCCAGGAGGGCGCCCGGCGGGCTCGCCAGGGCGGAAACCGGTCCGTTCGTCATCGTGATTGATCCGCTCTCGTTCGGCCGGGACGGGCGGTCCGGCCGCGGGGCGCGAGGCCCGGCGGCGGACGGGAGGCCGCCGGCCCGCTGCTTCCGGGATAGCTCGGCACCCGGAACCGGCGAACCACGCCTTTCGGTGGGCGCGAGCCCCCATCCCTCCTCCGAACGGCCGATGCATCACCCCGCCGGCGGGGGTGGGCCCGCGCCCCGGGGGGAGCCCCCACCCCGAAGGATCGTCTTTCCGTCCCGCCCGGCCCCGCGCGAGGTGAGCCCATCCCGCCCGCCGAAGCGTCGGCCGGGCGCCAGACGGGGAAAGCGCGCGATGCCGGAACAGGACGCCGCAGCGGCAGGCACGGGACCGCAGGTGACCATCGCGATGCCAGCCCTCGACGAGGCCGAGCACATCGCGGAGGCGATCGCCTCGGTGCTGCCGTCACCGGGCGACATCGCCTGCGAACTCCTCGTCCTCGACGGCGGCAGCCGGGATGGCACCCAGGAGATCGTCCGGCGCCTCGCGGCCGGCGACCCGCGCATCCGGCTCGTCGACAATCCGGGCCGGCTGCAATCGGCCGGCGTCAACCTCGCAGCGCGCCTCGGGCACCCGGCGGCGCGGATCCTGGTGCGGGCCGACTGCCACGCCGCCTACCCGGCCGGCTGGGTCGCGGCGCTGGCCGGAACCTTGCGGTTCCGGGGGGCGGCCTCGGTGGTGGTGCCCCTGCGCACCCTCGGTGCGGCGCCCCTGCAGCGCGCGATCGCGGCGGCGCAGAACAGCCGGCTCGGCAACGGCGGCTCCGCCCACCGCCTGGGCGGCCGCTCGGCCTACGTGGAGCACGGGCACCACGCGGCCTTCGACCGGGCGGCCTTCCTGCGCGCCGGCGGCTACGACGAGACCTTCTCGCACAACGAGGACGCCGAGTTCGACCGGCGCCTCGCGGCCGCGGGCGGGCGGATCTGGCTCGCCGGCGACCTCTCCATCGGCTACTATCCGCGCCGGACCCTGCCGGCCCTCGCGCGGCAGTACTTCAACTACGGCCGCGGCGCGGCCCGCACGCTCCTCAAGCACGGCGCCCTTCCGCGGCCGCGCCAGGCGCTTCCGCCCCTGATCCTTCTCGCGTGCCTGGCCTCCCTGGGGCTCGCCGCCTGGCACCCGGCCTTCCTCGCCGTGGCCATCCTCTACGCGGCGTCCTGCGGCCTGATCGGCCTCATCCTGGCCCTCCGCAGCGGCCAGCGGGCGGCCCTGCTCAGCGGCCCGGCCGCGATGACGATGCACCTCGCCTGGGGCGCCGGCTTCCTCTCGCGCGGGTGCTATCTCCTGCGCCTGCGGGGCGCCCGCCGCGGGCTTCCCGCGCCGGGCCTGCGCTCGGGCCCGAGCACGCCCTGAGGGCGGAGGCGCTCAGCCGTGGTCGGGGACCACGGCCTGCGCGCGCCGCCCCGCCAGCGACCCTCGCACGGACAAGGCTGCGTATCTCAGGAAGCCGACCGCCGTACGGAGGATCTTCCTGCGCTTGCTGACCCCGAAGGTGTATCGGTCCCGGCGATTCAGGACCAGCTCCAGCACGGCATCCCTGAGATCCCACTTCAGCTGGTTCACGAACAGCCTGGGCCTCAGGATGTACTTCGCGTAGAGGGCTCCCTCGCCCTCGTTGTAGTAATCGATCACCCGCTGCACGGCCGTTTCATCGCGGCGGCCATGATGATGCCGGATCAGCAGGTCCGGGCAGTACTCGATGTCGAAGCCGCTGAAGTGCGTCCGGTACAGGTAGTCGCTGTCCTCGGCGGCCTTCAGCGGCGCCCCGACGCCGAAGCGGGTGTCGAAGGGGCCGACCTCGCGGAACAGGGCCCGCGGCGCGGTCATGTTGCAGCCGAGGATGAAGCCGCCGATCTGGTTCTGGACGTTGCCCGGATCGAAGCGGCGTGCTTCACGATCCCGGATCACCGTGAAGGGCAGATCGTCCTGGTCGCCGAGCTCGACGCGCCCCCCCCTGAGGACCGGACGGTCGTCGCGGCCGTGAAGCGCGAGCGCACGCACGAGGTAGTCGGGCGCCATCCGGCAGTCGTCATCCGTGAACGCGACCAGGGCGCCGGCCGCCCGGCGAAGGCCGGCATTGCGCGCGAAGGACAACCCGGGCCGCGGTTCGGCCAGGACGTCGAACGAGACCTCGGCGCGCGTGAGCAGCTCGGCGGCCGTCGATGCCGTCGCATCGCTCGATGCGTTGTCGACGACGACCAGCTCGCAGCGCGCGGGCCGCGCGGCCTCCATCGCCGCCACGATGGCGGACAGGCAGGCCGCCAGGTGCCCGGCACTGTTGCGCGTACAAACGATGATCGAGCAGTCCATCTCCATCACCCCTCACCGGCGTGCACGTGACGCCTCGGCACGTTCGCGAAATCGTCGCGGACACGGATCGCAAAACCGTCCGGTCGCCCGGCCCGCCCTGTGCGGGATAGCGTGGGACCGTGAGGCTGCGAACCAAGCCTTTCGGCGGCCCCGAGGCACCCGCGCTCCTTCGAACGGCCGATGGCCCGTCCGCGGACGGGCCGGCCCCTCCGAGCCGGGGCGCGATGCCGGATCGGCCGTCCTCACGGGGCGGCCGGCCTGACGTTGACCGGTGCGGTTTCCCGCCCGTAGCGGACGGGGTCGTATTCCCGGTAGCCGTGGCCGAGGGCCGCGGCGATCAGGCCCGCCCCGCGGCACAGGGTGAAGGCGCTGCCGATCAGCGGGCGCCGCCGCAGACCCAGGGCGGCGAGGAGGCGCAGGCCGCCGCCGCCGAGGCGGGCGAGCCCGCGCAGGCCGCTCACCACGCGGCCCGCCGCGCCCTCCACCGGATAGCGGCCGAGATGGGCATCGATGCTGCCGGTGCGGTACCAGCGGGCGAGCAGCCAGGCGGGCCGCATGCGGCGCTCGGGGATCGCGTCGTAGACGAGGGCGCCCTCCGCCCAGGCGATGCGGTGGCCCGCGCGCAGGAGGGCGAGGAAGAAGTAGGTGTCCTCGCCGCCGAGCAGGTTGAAGCGCAAATCGAAGCTCAGCCCGAGCTCGGCCACGACGGCGAGGTCGATCATCGCATTCGCCGTGTAGGCGTCGGCGACGAGCCCGTCCCGCACGGGAAGGCGCTTGGCGAAGTAGCCGCCCGCCGCCGCCCAGGCCGGCGGGGGCGCGGCGAAGACCGGGACAACGGGGCCGACGCAGGCCGCCGCGCCCGTGGCGCGCATCGTCTCCGCGAGGCCCTCGAGCCAGTCGGGCGCCGGCATCTCGTCGTCGTCGACGAGGGCCGCCCAGCGCGCGCCGAGGGCCTGGGCCTCCCGCAGGGCGCGGTTGCGCGCGAAGGTCAGCCCGCGCTGCGGCTCGTGCCGCGCCGTCAGGCGGAACCGTCCGGAGACCGCGTAGGCGGCGCAGACCGCGGCGGCCTCGGCGCCGGGCCCGTTGTCGACCACCACGATCTCGACCTCCTCCGGGTCGAGGCTCGCGAGGCGCTGGCGGTCGAGGGCTGCGAGCAGGGCCGCCAGACCCTCGGGGCGCTCGCAGGTGCAGATCGCGATGCAGGTCCGGGCCATCACAGGGCCTCCGACGTCACGGCGGGGCGGGCGAACCGGCGGGCGGACAGCCGCTTGCGGACCGCCTGCCGCAGCTGGTTCGCCAGGATCGGCCAGGCCGGCGGGTGCAGGAGGGCCCGGCCGGCGCCGGCGCGCCACTGGCCCGCCTGCGCCCGCGCCACCACGCCGGTGACGATCCGCGCCGTCGCGAGGCCGCTCCGGTAGCGCTGCGAGGCGGCGCGGGTCCGCGGGTCGGCGTCGAGGCCGAACCGGGCCTCCAGCCTGTCGTAGCCGGCGGCCAGACGCGCGACGTCGGCCTCCGCGAGGCGGTGGGACAGGGAGGAGGCCGAGCGGCGGTAGCCGTAGGCGCCCTCGGAGGTCACCAGGTAGCGGACCCCCTGCGCGAGGGCCGCGAGGCAGAACAGGAAGTCCTCGCCGATCCGCACGTCCTCGTCGTAGCGCAGGCCGAGGTCGCGCACGCGCCCGGCCCGGATCATCGGCTTGAGGTAACCGAGGGGGAAGCCCGCTCGCAGGAGGACGTTGCTGTCGAGGTAGGCGGCCATGCCGACCTCGAAGAGGTAGGGCTCGCGGCCGCGCGGCATCAGGGGCGCGCCCGCGGGATCGAAGGTGCCCGTGAACGGCACCACGTTGTCGGCGACGCAGTCGACCCCCGTCGCCTCGGCGAGGTCGAGGAGCATGCGGGCGCGGTCCGGCAGGACGATGTCGTCGGCATCGAGCACGGCGAGCCAGCGTCCCCGCGCGGCCCGGATCGCGGCGTTGCGGGCCGCCGCGGGCCCGCGCGCGGCCTCGTGCCGGACGAGCCGGACCCGCGGGTCGGCCTCGGCGAGGCGGGCCACGACCGCGGCCGTGTCGTCGGTCGAGGCGTCGTCGACGACGACGACCTCGACGCGCACCCGCCGCTGGTCGAGGGCGCTGCGCAGGGCGGCTCCGATGACGGGCGCGGCGTTGCGGGCCGCCATCAGGAAGGAGATGTCGGGCGCGGGCAGCTCGGCCCCGCGGGCGGTCGGATCAGGCATCGGGGCTCCGCGCCGTGGCGTTGGCGCGCGGGGTTCCGCACGCGCGGCCTCCACTGTCCGCCGCCGTCCCGGGCCGCCCGAGTCCCCCAAACAGGGTAGGCGCCGGCGCTGCGCGCCGCGCCGCGCTACCCCGAAGGCGGCATCGCCCGATGCCGGTGGGGCACCCGCCGCGGCCCGGCGGCGCCCGCGGAGCGTCCCCTCCGCCGAAAGTCGGCGTCCGGCGCCCCCGGAGCGGAATCCCTACGACTCTGGGGTGTCTAGCGCCGCCGCCGTCCTGGCCTGAACCCTCGTCGCGGAGCATTTCACGAGGACGACGATGGAACGCGCACGGCTCGGAGAATCCGAACACACGCCGGTGCCCGAGGAAGCCCCGGCCGAGCCCCTGCAGGCCGCCCTTCCGGGCGCGGCCTCCCCGGGGGCGCTGATTCCGGGTCCGCGCATCCAGGATCTCGGCTTCGGCGACCTCGGCATCCGCGAGCTCAGCATGGCGGAGCTCGCGCGCTCCGGCCGGCCGGCCGCGGTGGGCTGGCGCGGACGCCGGGCCCGGAGCGTCGAGGCCTTCGACGCCCGCCCCCTCGGCGGGCATCGCAAGCGTGCCATGGACCTCGTCATCGCCCTCCTGGTCGCCTTCCTGGTGCTGCCCCTGATCGTGGTGCTGATGGCGCTGCTGCGGGCGACGAGCGCGGGCCCGGTCTTCTTCGCCCAGACCCGCATCGGCTTCGACGGCAGGACCTTCCGGTGCCTGAAGTTCAGGACCATGGTGGTGGACGGCGACGCGGTCCTCCAGCGCCACCTGCGGGCGAACCCCGCCGCGGCGCGGGAGTGGGAGGAGACGCGCAAGCTCCGCAACGACCCCCGCATCACCCCGGTCGGGCGGTTCCTGCGCCTCACGAGCCTCGACGAGCTGCCCCAGCTCATCAACATCATCCGGGGCGAGATGAGCCTCGTCGGGCCACGGCCCATCGTCGCGGACGAGCTCGACCGCTACGGCCTGTTCCGGAACTGCTACCTGCGCGGGCGCCCGGGCCTGACCGGGCTGTGGCAGGTGAGCGGGCGCAGCTGCGTGGGCTACGGGATGCGAGTCGAGCTGGACCGCACCTACGTGGCGCAATGGTCCCCGTGGGTCGACCTGAAGATCCTCTGCATGACGGTGCCCGCCGTCCTGCGCACGCACGAAGCGGGCTGAGACCGGCCGCCGCGGCCTGATCGCTCCGACCCTGGAAGAACGGAAAGGCCGACATGGTCGCCCATCGCCGCCCCTGCCTGCGCACGGCCCTCCTGCCCTTGGCCCTTCTCGCGGCGGTCGCCCCGCGCCCGGCCGCGGCGGAGGGCGAACCGAAGGCCCCGCCGCCGGGCGGTGCCTCCTTCGTCGACCGCTTCGACCACCTCGACCACCAGCGCTGGTTCGTGGCGGACGGCTGGGCCAACGGCCCGATCCAGGCCTGCACGTGGTCGCCGCGCAACATCGCGATCGGGAGCGCGGGGGGCCTGACGCTGTCCCTCAGCCCGATTCCCTACAAGGACCGCAAGTTCAGCTGCGCCGAGATCCAGAGCACGGCCTTCTACGGCTACGGCACCTACGAGGTGCGCATGCGGCCGGCCGCGGGATCGGGCGTCGTCAGCACCTTCTTCACCTTCACGGGGCCCCCGAACGGGACGCCCCAGGACGAGATCGACTTCGAGTTCCTCGGCAAGGAGCCCGGCAAGGTCCAGCTCAACTACTTCGCGAGCGGGCAGGGCGGCCACGAGACGCTGATCGACCTCGGCGGAGACGCCTCGAAGAAGACGGTCGACTACGCGCTCCAGTGGTTTCCCGACCGCGTGCGCTGGTACGTGAACGGCAAGCTCGTCCACGAGGTCACCCGCGCGGCCGACGCGCCGTTCCCGGAGCGCCCGGGCCGGATCATCATCAGCATCTGGAACGGCACCGATCTCGTCGCGGACTGGGTGGGCCCCTCGGCCGCGCTCGACAAGCCCCTGACCGCCACCTACGAGCGGATCGCCTTCACGCGGATGGGCGAGCCCTGCGCCTTCCCGGATTCCCTGGCCTGCCGGGCGCCCTCGAACTGAGCGCTCTCGACCCGAGTGCCCGCGCCGCCGCGCGGGGGCCGGGCCACGCTCGCCGCGGCTCCCGGTCCCGGCCACGGAGGGCGGCGAGGACGAGGCCGCCGAGCAGGGCGCCGAGGCCGCCGCCGACCGGGGCGGCCAGCACGGCGAGCCACGGCCCGTAGGGGACCAGCAGGATCCCCAGGGCGAACCCGCCGACGATGGCCGATGCTCCCGTGACGATCACGGGCTCCTCCCCGACAGACTGGACGTGGCTTTCATCGCAGGGGCAGGATTGTTAAGGCTTTCGCGGGCCGGGTCCAGACCGTCGCCGGTTCCGCCGCCGCCCGGGTCGCGGCCGGGCGCGGACGCGCCCGGCGAGGTCCGGATCCGGGAGACGTGGATCTGGGAGGTGCGACCATGCCCCGCTACTTCTTCCACACCCACGTGCGCACGCCCCTGGGCGAGGATGTCATCACCGACCTGAACGGCGCCGAGCTCGGCGATGCCGATCAGGCCTGGGAGGCGGCCCGGCGCACCATCCTGGCGACCATGAGCGACCCGAAGAACCAGGAGCGGCTGATGGCCGCGAGCCTCGTCGTGACCGACGCGGACGGCGCGGTGGTGCTGGAATTCCCCTTCGCCGAGGCCCTCTCCCTGCCGCCGGAGGACGACGCGCGGCGCCACTGAGGGCAGGGGGCCTGCGTTCCAGGCGCGGGACGCCTACCGCCTTCTGCTAAGGCGATCCGCCGATCAGGCGAGCCCCACCCCGGGCCCGGGCGGATTCTTAGCAGAATGGACTCCGAGCCCGCGTTGCGGGGGGCGGTAGAGTGTGACGAGCGGCGCACGATGGCCGTCACGCACGGCTCGGCGCCGCGCGCGGTTGCGCGCGGTTCCCGACGACGCACGTGGCCTAACGAAGCGTGCTGGGCCGAGAGACGTGTGCCGCCGGGAGGATCGGGTGCTGAAGCGTTATCACTTCAATCTGCGCAAGGACGACCTGATCGTGCCCGACGACAGCGGCGTCGAGGCGGCGGACCTCGACGAGGCGGTGCGGCAGGCGGAGATCGTGCTCGAGGAGATGGGCCGCAGCGGCGAGCTCGTCGGCGTGGAGGAGGGCTGGCGGATGGTCATCAAGGACGCCGACGGCACGACCCTGCGCGAGGTCCAGATCCGTCCCTCGGCGCGGTGACGCCCGGACGGTCCCCGCGCCCCGGCGGGATCCCCCGTCCGGGTGGGGTGCCGCGGGCGTCCTACCTCCTACGGCGGAGGGCGATCACGAGAATGGCGCGCGTGAGGCTCCGGGCGACTCGGCCCATCCTCGGACGGTCGGCGCCGGAACCGGCGGTGCATCGAGGATCATGGCCGTGACATCCCACGCGCGCACGGAGAGCTCTGAGCGGGTCTGCGTCATCATCGCGGCCTTCAACGCCGAGGCGACGATCGCGCGCGCGGTCGCCTCCGCCCTCGCCGAGCCGGAGGTCGCCGAGGTGATCGTCGTCGACGATGCCTCGCCGGACCGGACCGCGCTCGCCGCCTACGCGGCGGGCGGCGGCTCCGAGCGGTTCACGCTCATCCGGCAGGGCCGGAACCGCGGCCCGGCGGCGGCGCGCAACACCGCCATCGCGCACGCGCGGGCGCCCCTGCTGTCGATCCTCGACGCGGACGACTACCTCCTGCCCGGCCGCATGCGGCGCCTCCTGGCGGCCGCGCCCGGGCACTGGGACTTCCTGGCCGACGACATGCTGATCGTGCCGGAGGCCTGGACCGGCGCCCTCGGCATCCCCTTGCGCCAGCCGGGCGATCCGGCGGCGCGCACCCTCGGCCTCGCGGAGTTCGTGGCCGGCAACCTGCAGCACCCGCGCTCGCACCGCCAGGAGTTCGGTTTCCTCAAGCCGCTCATGCGGCGCAGCTTCCTCGATGCGGCGGGCCTGGCCTACGACCCGGAGCTGCGGCTCGGCGAGGATTACGCCCTCTACGTGGAGGCGCTCGCGCGCGGCGCCGTCTTCGGGCTCACGGCCGCCTGCGGCTACGTCGCCGTCGAGCGCGCCGGCTCCCTCAGCGGACGGCACGCGACGGCCGACCTCGCGCGGATCGCCGCCTTCGACGCCCGCCTCCTGGCCGGCCCCGAGCCGCTGACGGCGGCCGAGCGGAATGCGCTCCGCGCGCACCGGGACGCCACCTTGCGCAAGTGGCAGTACCGCCGCGTGCTCGACCGCCGGCGGGAGCGGGGCTACGGCGCGGCGCTGGCGGAGCTGCTGCGCGCGCCCCACGCCTGGACGCACATCCTCGACGCCACGGTGCGGGCCAGGACCCAAGGCTGGGCGAGAGGCTGGGACCGGGCTCTCGGAAAGGCGCGGCCGCAGGCGCCGCGGCCGCCCCGCCTGCTCATCGGCGGAGCCGGCGTCGCGGGCGCGTCCTAGGGTCCGCAGCCGATATCCGGCGACCCGCGCCGCATCCGAAACCCCCATCGAGAAGTCTGGCCGGTGAATTACTTCAGCTCGCAGGACCTGCGCCCGCCCCACGCCGCCGGCACGATCGCACGCGAGACTCCACGTGGGGCTCCCGGCGAGGATTCCGGCGAGGATTCCGGCAAGGGTCCCGGCAAGGGTCCCGGCAAGGCGGACGCGCAGGGCGAGCTCGTGCTCCTGTTCTACGACGGCTACGAGCGGAGCGCGCACGCCAACCCCGCGCGGCGCCTGAAGGCGAACCTCCGCGCGCGCCTGCGCGCCGCCTACCGGAGCGCGCGCGGGATGCAGGTCAACACCGGCTTCTACGCGGCCTTCCTGAACCTCGTCGGGGCCCTGCGGGCCGGCGGCTACGACGTGCGCATCAACGATTTCGGCCTGGCGAGGCGCTTCCCGACCTATCCGGTCGGGATCGCCGGCTACCCGAGCGTCCTGGAGGGCGTGTCGGGCCTCGCCAACCCGATGCTCTTCGGCCCCGGCGATCCGGGCTTCCCCGACCGGGCGCGGGAGGTCCTCGACCAAACGAACGTGCGCGCCATCATCCAGCCCTCGGACTGGTTCGTGGAGCATTACCGCACCACCTGCGGCGACCGGGTCGTGCGCTGGCCGGTGGGCCTCGACACGGAGCGCCTGGGCGACCAGCGCACCGCGCCCAAGAGCGTCGACGTCCTGATCTACGACAAGATCCGCTGGCACCACGACGCGGTCTACGCCGCGGTCGTGGCCCGGCTGGAGGCCCATCTCAGGGCCCGGGGCCTCAGCTACGAGATCGTCCGCTACGGGAGCCACACCTACCCGAGCTTCCTCGAGAAGCTGCGCCGGTCCCGCAGCTTCGCCTTCATCTGCGAGCACGAGACCCAGGGCCTGGCCTGCCAGGAGGCGATGAGCATGAACGTCCCGGTCTTCGCCTGGGACGAGGGCGAACTCGTCGACCCGCAGCAGATCCCGTTCCTGCCCCCGGGGCTCGCGGTGAGCTCCGTGCCCTACTTCGATGCCCGCTGCGGAATCCGGTTCCGGCGGGCGGACATCGAGGCGCGGTTCGACACCTTCTGGTCGCGCGTCGCGACGTACCGGCCGCGCGACTACGTCCTCGAGACCCTGACCCTGGCGTCCTCGGCGGAGGCCTACGTCGACATCCTGGGCCGCCTGGGGCCGCTGCACCCGCTGGCGGACCTGAGGCGCGGCGCCTGACCCGGGCGCCGCTGGGACGCGCGGGCGGGATCACGAACGGAGTCCGCCCGGCCGCGGACCAGGAGAGGGGGCGACGGGGATGAGATCGACATTTTGCATCGCGGAAGACCGCGCGTCCTTCGAGATCGCCGTGAAGATCCTCGTCTGCAGCCTGGACGAGCACTGTCCGGGCACCGACGTGAACATCTTCGTGCCGAACCCGAGCCCCGCCTTCCGCGACTGGCTCGCCCCCTACGGGCAGGTCCGGCTCCTGTCGGGGCAGATCCTGCCCGCCGACACGCGCTACGACGTGAAGCCGCACGCCATCACGGCGCTGTTCGGGATGGGCTACGACGAGGTCATCTGGCTGGATTCCGACCTGATCGTGTACCGGGACATCCGCGGCTTCTTCGCGGGCGCCGGGCCCGAGACCGTGCACGTCGCGGAGGAGGCGCTCTGCCACAACCACTCGGATGCCGGCGCCCGGCGGGCCCGGGGCTGGGGCTTCCCGGTGGGGCGGTGCTTCCCCTTCACCCTCAACACGGCGATCCTGCGGGTGACGCGCCAGCACGCGCCGCTCGTCGATTTCTGGATGAGCCTCCTGCAGACCGAGGCCTACCGGACCGCGCAGAGCAAGCCCTGGGACCACCGGCCCTGCCACCTGTTCGGCGACCAGGACGTCCTGTCGGCCGTCCTCGCGAGCCGGGATCACGCGCACCATCCCGTCGCGCTGATCCGGCGGAAGTTCCACATCGTCCAGTATTTCGGCCCCTACGGCTACACCGTCGCCGAGCGCATCCACCAGCTGACCCACGGGGGGCCGTACTTCATCCACGCGCAGGGGCATCGGCCGTGGCTGACGGGCGGGCGCGGGCGCGCCGGCAGCGCCTACGCGGCGTTCTCGCAGCTCTACTACGACATCTCGCCCTACATCCTCGCGGCGCGCCGGTACGCGGGCCGCGTCGGCAACCCGGCCTGGCTCGCCCGGCCCGGATGGGTGATGCGCGCCATGAGCCTGCTCGGCGCCCGCACGGTCACCCTGACCGGGATGCCCCTGGCGGCGAGCGCGGATCTCATGCGGGTCGCCAACCTGGCTTTGTATTACCTCGGCGTGAAGAAGTATAAGCTCGAGTGAGACCGCCCCCGGCGAGCGGCACCCGCTCGTTCGCCGGCCGGAGCGGCGCCTCAATCGCCGCTGTCGCAGCCTTCCGCGATGCCGGCCCGCAGCATCGGACAGGCGCGGATCAGGCTCCGCACGGCGGGCCCGATCCCGGCGAGGGGGATCCGCGTCGGGCTCTCGACCCGGGCGAGGTCGGCGTCGGACCGGATCGTCACCGGGCGCCCGTCCTGGCGGATCGTCAGGGTTGTGCGCCGGTCCCGCCATTCCAGGGCGACGAACTCCGCGTTCAGGATCAGAACCTCCCGCCCGCGCAGGTACTTATCCATCCCGCATCCCTGCTCCGCGACCTGCAGGAAGCCCGCCTCCTGCGTCGGCGCGTAGCCGCCCATGCCGCCCCCGCCCGGGAAGTAGAGGGCGAAGGAGGGCTTGTGCCCGGGCCGGCTGCCGAGCCGCGGGGACATGCGGACGAAGAAGCCCCGCGTCGCGCCGCCGGTGCCGCAGGCGAGCCCGAAGGCGTCCTCGCCCACCCCAACATGCGCCGTGAGCCCGAGGACCGGGTGCTGGCCGTAGCGCCACTGCGGTGCCGCGGCGGGAGGCGGTGCCTCGGTCGCGGGCTTGTCCGCCGCGATGGCGTGCAGGACGTTGACGCTGCCCGAGGCGCCGCACGAGAAGATCCCGACCGAGACCCGGTTGCCCGTCCGGATCAGCGCCTCGTAGCCCCGCCGGACCGCAGCCCGGGTCGCCTCGGACCGGAATTCCGCGACCGGGGCCGTGTTCACGAAGATCTCCGGCCCTCGCTTGGCGCGCAAACGGAAGCCGCTGATCGCGCCCTGCTCGCGCTCCACCGCCCCGATCCGCCCGGACTCGCGGGCGGGCAGGCAGCCCTCGGCCGGCTGCAGGTTCGCCATCGCCGTCATGGTCCCGTCCGGCGCCTCGGTCAGGCGCGGCTCCGCGCGCGCCGGCGCGCCGAGGATCGCGGCCAGCAGGGTTGCGGCCGGAAGGAGGAACGGGATCCGTCGCATCGCGCTCTCCTGCGGGCCGGCGCGGCCGGCCTCACGGGCTCATGAAGGACCGGGCGAGGGCGGCCCGCATGGGCTCGTCCGGGTCGCCCAGGTAGGTGATGCCGACACGGTTCTGGGGCCCGACCTCGCGGTGCGCCATCCAGATCCGGCGGGTCCGCGGGTCCGCGATCACGACCACCTGATTGTCCAGGCAGTTGTGGGGCTGACAGAGCGCGGACTTCAGGTGGCGCTGCCCGCCGACATCGATGGAGGCGACCGGCTCCTCCACGCCCGCGAGGGTCGGGATCCAGCTGTCCCACTTGGGAAACCGCCGGCCCTCCATCAGGGCGTCCCAGCTCTGCCGCCAGGGGGCCCGCCGGATCAGGTCGCTGAACTTGACCTCCCCGGCGAGGCTCGCGGTGCCGGCGAGCAGCATCAGCAGCAACAGGCACGATCGCATCGCGGCGCTCCGTGGTTCGGGACGCGCGGGCCCGGCGAGACCGGCACCACGCCGACCGGGGATCAGGCGAAGAAGGCGGCGTTGACCTCGGCCGCCCGGACGCCGGCCAGCTCGATGGTGCCGCCCCCGGAGAGCGTCAGCAGCGCGTTGCCGGTGGTGGTCGTCCCGACCGTGTAGGTCTGCCCGTTGAGGAGGAGGCGGTCGCCGCCCGCCTGGCTGAAGCCGAGGATCAGGTCCGGCCCCGAGTTGAGCCCGAAGGCGTAGCGGTCCGCCCCGAGGTCGCCCGACAGGACGTCGCCGCCGAGATCGCCCGACAGGAAATCGTCGCCCTGGCCACCGTAGAGGGTGTCGAGGCCCTGCCCGCCGAAGAGCGAGTCGGTGCCGATGTTGCCCAGCACGATGTCGTTGCCGAAATTGCCGAAGATCAGGTCGTCCTGCTGGCCGCCGAACACCGTGTCGGTGCCCTGGCCGGCGTAGATCGTGTCCAGGCCCAGGTTACCGAACAGGGAATCGTCGCCGAGGTTGCCGAAGATGAGGTCGTCGCCGCCGGCCCCCAGGACGGTGTCGTTGCCCTCGCGCGCGACGATGCTCTCGCCGATGCCGGAGCCGAAGATGAAGTCGCTCGTCGCGAAGCCGTCGATGGCCGAGCCGTTCTGGAAGATGACGTTGATCGCGAACTGGCCCGCGTAGACGTCCGTGGTCGCGAAGTTGACCGAGATGGTCCGGTCGTCGAACGTGACCTGCCCGGGGCGGAGATCGGGCGAGCTGTAGGCCTGGTCGACGCCGTAGCCGCGGATCGCCGGGAAGGCGGCCGACAGGCCCCGGATCGAGATGCCGTCGAAGGCGAAGTCGCGGTAGTTCCGGAAGCGCGTCTCGTCGGCCTTGTACTGGATGCGCGTGCTGGTGATGTCGATGTCCGCGTTGACGATGGTGTGCGCATCGCGGGGGTCGTTGTCGAACCGCTGGATGTCGAGGAATTCCGTCGAGAGCGGCGACACGGTCGCCACCTGCGCAGTCATGACCGGGGTGCCGTAGTTCGGATAGTAATAATCCAGCGACACCTGCTGATCCAAGTAGCTCATGACGACCCCGATTCCTGCACGAAAACCGCAGGAACGAGACGACGGACTGTCTATCGGCGCAACGATAAACTTGGCCGCAACCGAAAAGCGGGCGGAGTCAAAAAGCGTTAACGCCCTACCGCGCCGGCGGGCGGGACCGCGATCCCGCCCGGTCCGGCTACGTCCAAAGCGTGACGGCGGGTCCGGGATTAAAACGGCCGGCGCCGCCGATGGCGGGGAATTGGCGGAAGCGGATGGGAATCGAACCCACCGCACGTGTTGAGCGTGCCGCTGGTTTTGAAGACCAGGAGGGCCACCAGACCCCGTTCGCCTCCGGGATCGCTGATAGCAGGCCGGGCGCCGCCGCGACAGGGGCCAAGGCGTCGCGACAGAAGGCGGCGCGAGAGGAGACGTCGCGACGGAAGGCGGCGCGGCGTCAGGGCATCTCCAGGCCGTCGAGGGCGGCGAGGAAGCCGGCCTCGTCCTCCAGGGTGCGCAGGTCGAGGCGCAGCGCCCCGTCGCCGACCCGCCCGATCACCGGCACCGGCAGGGCGCGCAGGGCGGCGGCGAGGCGGTTGAGCCAGGCGCCGCTGCCCTTGACTGCACTGCCGGGCGGCCGCAGCGCCAGGCAGGCGCTCGGCAGGCTCTCGACGGGCAGCGCCCCGGAGCCGATCTGGCTCGTGCAGGGCTCGACCGCGACGGCGGCGCGGGCGCCGAGGCGGGCGGCGACCTCGGGCAGCAGGCGCTCGGCCTGGGCGCGGATCGCCGCCGCGTCCCGGGTGAGGAGGCGGAGCGTCGGCAGGCGCGCGCGCAGGGTCTCGGGGTGGAGGTAGAGCCGGAGCGTCGCGGCGAGCGCCGCGTAGGTCATCTTGTCGACCCGCAGGGCGCGCTTCAGGGGGTGCCGGCGGATCCGGGCGATCAGGTCGCGCCGCCCGGCGATCAGCCCGCACTGGACCGCGCCGAGGAGCTTGTCCCCTGAGAAGGTGACGAGGTCGGCCTGCGCCAGGGCCGCCCCGACGGTGGGCTCCGGCGGCAGGCCGTAGGCGGCGAGGTCGACGAGGCTGCCGCTGCCGAGGTCGACCGCGAGCGGCACGCCGCGCTCCGCGCAGAGGCGGCCGAGCTCGGCCTCCGGCACCGCCGCCGTGAAGCCCTGGATGGCGTAGTTGCTCGGGTGCACCTTCATGACGAGGCCGGTGCGCGGCCCGATGGCCTCGGCGTAGTCCCGCAGGTGGGTGCGGTTCGTGGTGCCGACCTCGACGAGGCGGCAGCCGGCCGCGGCCATCACCTCCGGCACCCGGAAGGCGCCGCCGATCTCCACGAGCTCGCCGCGGGAGACGGGCACCTCGCGGCGGCGGGCGAGCGCGCTCAGCACGAGGAGCACGGCGGCCGCGTTGTTGTTGACGACGATCGCGGCCTCCGCCCCGGTGAGCCGGCAGATCAGCGCCTCGGCGTGGTCGTCCCGCTCGCCCCGCGCGCCCCGGGCGAGGTCGAATTCGAGGTTGCAGGCCCGGGTCATCACGGCGGCGGCCGCCGCGGCGGCCTCCGGCGGCAGCAGCGCCCGGCCGAGGTTGGTGTGCAGCACCGTGCCGGTGAGGTTGTGCACGGGGCGCAGGCTGGGCCGGCTCTCCGCGGCGAGGCGCGCCTCCGCCCGGGCCAGCAGGGCGGGGGCCTCGGCGAGCGGCGCGCGGCCCGCCCGGATCTCGGCGAGCACGGCCCGGACCGCCGCCGTCACGGCGGAGCGGCCGTAGGCCTCCGCGAGGCCGCCGGCGCCCGCCAGCAGGCGCTCGACGGAGGGGGGCCGGGCCGGGGGGTGGCCCCTGTCCGGATCCGGGCTGGGATGGTCCGGCCTGATCCGGTCCGGCTTGGTCTCGTCCATGGCCCAAGCCCTACCACGCCCGGCGCGCCGGGGCAGCGGTGCCTCAGGCGCCGGCCGGCCGCGCGTCGCCGGCCAGCGCCTCCGCGGCCTGCGGGCGCTGGCCGACGAACAGCGCCATCAGGGCGGCGACGAGGCAGAGGATGCCGGCGGCCATGAAGGCCGGGCCGTAGTCGCCGGTGCCGGTCCGGACCGTGCCGGCCGCCCAGGCCGCCGCGGCGGCCCCGATCTGGTGGGCGGCCGCGATCCAGCCGAACATCAGCGCCGCGTTGTTCTCCCCGAAGGCGCGGCCGGCGAGGTTCACGGTGGGCGGCACCGTGGCGATCCAGTCGAGGCCGTAGAACACCGCGAACAGGGACAGGCCGTAGAAGGACAGGTCGAAGGACCAGGGCAGGAAGATCAGCGAGAGGCCGCGCAGCCCGTAGTACCAGGCGAGCAGCTTGCGGCTGTCGAAGCGGTCGGTGAGCCAGCCCGAGGCGGTGGTGCCGAGGAGGTCGCAGAAGCCCATCAGCGCGAGGAGCCCGGCCGCCGTCACCTCCGGGATGCCGTGGTCGAGGCAGGCCGGGATCAGGTGGGTGCCGACGAGCCCGTTGGTGGAGGCGCCGCAGACGAAGAAGGTGCCCGACAGGAGCCAGAAATCCCGCGAGCGCAGGCCCGCCGCGAGCGCCGTGAGCGCCCGCCGCGCCGGGTTCACGCCGGGGGCCGCGGGCGGCTGCAGGGCGGTCTCGCCGTAGCGCGGCAGGCCGAGGTCGGCCGGGCGGTCGCGCATCAGCAGCGCCACCAGCGGCACGAGCCCGAGGGCGGTCGCGGCCACCACGAGGGCCACCGTGCGCCAGCCGTGGTCGACCACGAGGTGGGCGAGGAGCGGCAGGAAGACGAGCTGCCCGGTGGCGCTGCTCGCGGTCAGCAGGCCGAGGACGAGGCCCCGGCGGGCGCCGAACCAGCGGCCCGCCACGGTGGCGCCGAGGACGTTGGCCACCATGCCGGTGCCGGACCCGACGAGGACGCCCCAGAGGGCCACCATCTGCCAGGGCGCCCGCATGAAGATGGTGAGGGCGGTGCCGAGCGCCAGCACCGCGAGGGCGACGCAGACCGAGCGGCGCAGGCCGAAGCGCTCGATGATCGCCACCGCGAAGGGCCCGACCATGCCGTAGAGGAAGATGTTGAGGGCGATGGCCCCGCTGATCGTCGCGGTCGACCAGCCGAACTCGCGCTCCCAGGGCACGATCATCACGCTCGGGCTCGCCCGCACGCCGGCGCCGACGAGGAGCACCAGGAAGGTCACGGCCGCGACGGTCCAGGCGTAGTGGAGCCGGGCAGGGGGAGGGGTGGGGCGCGAGGTCGGCTGGGCGGCGGGGTTCATCGGGGGCTTCCGGCGTCTCGGGAGGCGGGATCGGAGCGCGCGTCAGGCCCGCGGCAGGGCGTCGATCCGCGCGGCGAGGCTCGCCACGAGGGCGGGCTCGACGAGGCCGGCCACCTGCGCCTGCGCGGCGCGCCAATGGGGCAGGGCGGCCGCGATGGCGGCGGTGCCGGCTTGCGTGAGGTGGGCGACCCGCTCGCGCTGGTCGCGCTCCCCCACCGCGAGGCGGACGAGGCCGCGCCGCTCCAGCGGGTCGAGGTTGCGGCCCATGGTGGAGCGGTCCAGCGCCGCCTCCGCGGCGAGGCGCGTCACCGCCACCGGCCCGAGCCGGGCCAGGGTCCGCAGGATCGCGAACTGCGTCACCCGCAGGCCCGCCGGGCGCAGGGCGGCGTCGTAGGCCGCCGTCACCGCGCGGGTGGCGCGGCGCAGCGTGGCGCAGGTGCAGGGTGCGTCGGATTCCATGGTGCGGGTATATGCCCGCGTCTCGGCGATGGCAAGCGGGACGTCGAGGTCCGGCCCACGGTTCCGGGGGCGGCGACGTCGCCCCCGGGCGGCGCGTCAGCGCAGGGCGTCGAGCCAGGCCTGCGTCAGGCTCAGGTCGGCCTGGCCGAGGCCGTGGCCCGCGGGGAGGGTGCGGTGCTCCACCCGGGCGCCGACCGCCCGCAGGCTCGCCGCGAGGGCGGCGGGGCTCTCCGGGGGCGCCACCGGGTCGGCGGCGCCGGAGAGCATCAGCACCGGCCGGCCCGCGAGGTCGGGGACGGAGGGCGCGGCGAGCGGCGCCATCGGCCGCAGCAGCGCGGCGCCGGCGAGCGCCTCCGGGTGCAGCAGCAGCAGGGCGGCGGCGATGTTCGCCCCGTTCGAGAAGCCCACCGCCACCGGGGCCGCGAGGCCGTGGCGGGCCCGTGCCGCCGCCACGAAGGCGGCGAGGTCGGCCGCGCGGGCGACCACGTCCGCCTCGTCGAACACGCCCTCGGCGAGGCGCCGGAAGAAGCGCGGCATCCCGTTCTCCAGCACCGGGCCGCGCGGGGACAGGAGGGCCGCGCCGGGGCTGAGCGCCCGCCCGAGGGGCAGGAGGTCGTCCTCGTCGCCCCCGGTCCCGTGCAGGAGGAGGAGGGGCGCACGCCCCGCCGCGCGGGCGGGCTCGAAGCGGTGGGCGAAGCCCGCGAGGGTCTCGGTCATGGCAGGATCTCCCGGGGGTGTGCGCCGCCCGCGGAGGCGGGCGGCGCGGTCTTCAGGCAGGGGTTCGGGCGTGGCCTCAGGCGACGACCTCGGGCGCGCGGGCCGTCCCGGCCTCGGCGGGGTCGAGCGGGGGCAGGGCGTCCGCGATCGTGGCGCGGTGGGGCTCCAGCGCCGGCGGCAGCTTCAGGGTGCGGCCGAGCTCGGCCGCGGGCTCGTCGACCGCGAAGCCCGGCGCGTCGGTGGCGATCTCGAACAGCACGCCGCCGGGCTCCCGGAAGTAGACCGAGCGGAAGTAGGCGCGGTCGCGCTGCTCGGTGACCGATAGGCCGTGGCCCTCCGTCAGCCGGGCGACCATCGCGGCCTGCGCCGCGTCGTCGGCGGCCCGGAAGGCGGCGTGGTGCACGGTGCCGGCCCCGGGGCGCCCGCGCAGGAACCCGCCCACCGCCCGCAGCGTCACGGTGCCGCCGGCCCCGGCGGAGAACCGCGTCCGCACGCCCTCCCGGCCCGTCTCGCTGAAACCCAGCACATCCGTGAGGATCGCGGCCGTGGGGCCGGCCTCGGCCAGCAGCAGGGTCACCCCGTGCAGGCCGCGGATCGCGTGCTCGGCCGGCACGTCGGAGCCGGTCACGGCGTCCGCCGCCTCGTCCCCGTCGACGCCGACCAGGGCGAGGGCGGTACCGTCGGGGTCGCGGAACGGCAGCACCGTCTCGCCGAAGATCTGGGCGGGCGCCTCGAAGGGCACGCCCATGGCGACGAGGCGCTGCGTCCACCAGCCGATGGAGCCCCGCGGCACCCGGAAGGCGGTCTCGCTGCTCTCGCCGATGCCGGCCCGGCCGGGCGCGGCGTGGGCGAAGGGGAAGAAGGTCAGGAGGCTGCCGGGGCTGCCGGCCTCGTCGCCGTAGTAGAGGTGGTAGGTGCCCGGGTCGTCGAAGTTCACGGTCCGCTTCACCAGCCGCAGGCCGAGGACGCGGGTGTAGAAGTCGCGGTTGCGCCGGGCCGGGCCCGCGATGGCCGTGACGTGGTGGATGCCGTGCTGCGTGCTGGACTGGGTCATGGGTCCGGTCTCCTCGGGCGGGTCGCCGGCTCTCGCCGGCAGTCTGCATTGCCTGGCACCCAATCTGGCCCTTGCCCCGCATGGCCGAAACGGAAACGATGGAAACCCATCGTTTCCGGATCCGGACCCAAAACCCCATGCGCCTTCCCGACTTCGAAGCCTGGGCGGTCTTCGCCAAGGTGGCCGAGACCGGCGCCTTCGCGCGCGCCGCCGAGGATCTCGGGCTCTCGAAGGCCACCGTCTCGAAGGCGGTGGCCCGCCTCGAGGCGCGCCTCGGCAGCCCGCTGTTCCACCGCACCTCCCGGCGGCTCGCCCTCACCGAGGCCGGGCGGCTCGCCCGCACGGATGCGGCGGCCCTCCTCGCCGCGGGCGAGGCCGCCGAGGCGCGGGCGCTCTCCGGGGCGGCGAGCCTGCGCGGCACGGTGCGGCTCGCCGCGCCGATGTCGTTCGGGGTGCTGCACGTCGCCCCGCGCCTGCCGGACTTCCTGGCCGCGCACCCGGAGGTGTCGGTGGACCTGCACCTCAGCGACGCCCTCGTCGACCTCGTGGGCGGCGGCTTCGACCTCGGGTTGCGGATCGCCGCGCTGGCCGATTCCTCGCTGCGGGTGCGCCGGCTCTGCGCGGTGCGCCGCTCCCTCGTGGCGACGCCGGCCTACCTCGATCGCCACGGCCGGCCCGGCCACCCGCGCGACCTCGCCGCCCATGCCTGCCTGGGCTACGCCTACCTGCCGACGCCGGACCGCTGGCACTTCCGGGCGGAGGACGGCCAGGAGGCCGTCGCGAGCCCCCGCGGGCCGCTGCGGGCGAACAACGCCGACGCGCTGACGCCAGCGCTGCGCGCTGGGCTGGGACTCGCCGTGCAGCCGGACTTCATGATCTGGGAGGACCTCGCGGCCGGGCGCCTGGAGCGGGCGATGCCGAGCTGGGCGCCGCCGCCCATCGCCCTCAACCTCGTGATGCCGCCGGGGCCCCTGCGGCCCGCCCGGGTCACCGCCCTGATCGGCTTCCTGGAGCGGGCGCTCGCGGGCGCGCCCTGGGCGAGCGGGGAGGCGGCCTGAGGTTCAGGGGCCCGGGGTCAGGCCGCGTGCGCGGCCCGGCTGTCGGCGGGCGCTTCCGCCCGGTCGGTCAGGCCGTAGTCGCGCACCACGCCGGCGATGCGCAGGCGATAATCCCGGAACACCCCGGCCCGGCCCCGCGCCTGGGTCGCACGGTGGCCGGGGCGCTCCCGCCAGGCCCGGACCGCGGCCTCGTCCCGGAAGAAGGAGAGCGAGAGCAGCTTGTCGGGATCGGTGAGGCTGCGGAAGCGCTCCACCGAGATGAAGCCGTCGACGGTGGAGAGGTCTTCCCGCAGGGCCGCGGCGAGGCCGAGGTAGTCCTGCATCCGCCCCTCGGCGGGCCAGACCTCGAAGATGACGGCGATCATGGCGCGGCCCTCCGCGGCGGGGCGCTCCGGGCGCGGGCGGGGCGGGGGATCATCGGCGAAGGACGCATGGCAACGGACCTCGTGAGGGGCGGACGCACGGACGCGGATCGGCCGGCGCGCGTCGCCCGGATCTCCCGAACCTAGCGCGGGACGCGGGCGCACGCTTCGGCCACCGCCGAAGCATGCCGGCAGCCGGGATGCTAAATTCTTGTCTGTCACGGCTACGAACCCGGGGAGGCCGGCATGAAGGACGGACCCGTCATCGCCGCGGTCGCGGCGCTCGTCGGCGACCCCGCGCGGGCGAACATGCTGACGGCGCTGATGGACGGCCGCGCCCTCACGGTGAGCGAGCTCGCCCAGGCCGCGGGCGTCACCCTGCCGACCGCGAGCGGCCACCTCGCCCGGCTCGACGCGGCCGGGCTGGTGGTCGCCGAGCGGCAGGGCCGCCACCGCTACCACCGGCTCTCGGGCCATGACGTGGCGCAGGTGCTGGAAGGCCTGATGGGGCTGGCGCAGCGCACGGGCGCCGTCCGGGCGCGGACCGGCCCGCGGGACCCGGCGCTGCGCGAGGCGCGGGTGTGCTACGACCACCTCGCCGGCGCCCGCGGCGTGATGCTGATGCGGGGGCTCGCGGCCCGCGGCTGGATCGAGGACGGCGCCGCGCCGGGCCTGACCCCGCGGGGGCGCGCCGCTCTGTGCGCGGCCGGCATCGACGTCCCGGCCCTCGAGCGGGGCCGGCGCCCCCTGTGCCGCGCCTGCCTCGACTGGAGCGAGCGGCGCAGCCACCTCGGCGGCGCGCTCGGCGCGGCGCTCCTCGACCACGTGCTGGCGCGGCGCTGGGCCCGGCGCGGGGCCGGGCGCGTCGTCGCCTTCAGCCCCGCGGGCCTCGCGGCCTTCGGGGCCGCGTTCGGGCCCGCCGCGCAGGCCGGCCCGGACGACGGGGCCTGATTCCGGCGGCGTCCTGCAGGATCGTGCCTGCTTTCGGGCGGGACGGGCCCGGCGCGGGCACACCCGCCGTTTGACAGGCGGCGAGTTTAGAACTTTTCTGCCTTCCGGCACGGCCGGGGGGCGAGGATCGCCCGCGGCCGGCCACGCAGCGACCCGGGGCGCCCGGCGGAGGGACCATGAACGAGATCGTCGACCCCGAGACCCTGCTCGACGGCAAGACCGAGACCTTCTTCGGCGCCTGCCCGCACGACTGCCCCGACACCTGCTCGATGCTGTTCGAGGTGAAGGACGGCGAGCTCCTGAGCGTGCGCGGCAACCCGGTCCACCCGATGACCCGCGGCGGCCTCTGCGTGAAGCTGAAGGACTACGAGAAGCGCCACTACCACCCGGACCGCCTGCTCTACCCGATGAAGCGCGTCGGTCCGAAGGGCTCCAAGCAGTTCGAGCGGATCACCTGGGACGAGGCGCTGGACACCATCGTCGCGCGCTGGACAGCGATCATCGCCGAGCACGGACCCCAGGCGATCATCCCCTACAGCTACCTCGGCAACCAGGGATTGGTGCACGGGCTGAACGGCGGCGACGCCTTCTTCAACCGCATGGGCGCCACCGTCACCGAGCGCACCTTCTGCGGCGAGGGCTCCTGCACCGCCTGGCTCCTCACCGTCGGCCCGACGGCGGGGCTCGACCCGGAGAGCTACATCCACTCCAAGTACATCGTGATCTGGGCCTGCAACTCGGTCAGCACCAACCTGCACCACTGGGCCATCGTGAAGGACGCGCAGAAGAAGGGCGCCAAGGTCGTCGTCATCGACGCCTACGCGTCCCGCACCGCCAAGGCGGCCGACTGGCACATCTGCCCGAAGCCCGGCACCGACGGGGCGCTCGCCATGGCGCTCATCAACTCCATCATCGCGCAGGGCCTCGTCGACCAGGACTACGTGGACAACCACACGGTCGGCTTCGAGGAGCTGAAGGAGCGCGCCGCCGACCGCACGCCCGAATGGGCCGCGGAGATCACCGGCGTCTCCGCCGACGACATCCGCAAGCTCGCCCGGGAGATGGCGACCGAGCAGCCGGTGGGCATCCGCATGGGCGTGGCGCTGGAGCGGCACTACGGCGGCGGCCAGACCATCCGGGCGGTCACCTGCATCCCGGCGCTCACCGGCGCCTGGCGCCACGTCGGCGGCGGCGTCACGCAGTTCCCGGTCTGGGAGCACCCCTACCGGTTCGACGTGATGTGCCGGCCCGACCTGATCCCCGAGGGCACCCGCGTCGTCTCGAACCTGCAGATCGGCCGCGCGCTCACGGGCGAGATGCCCCTCGACCCGCCGATCCGCTCGATGATGTGCTGGAACTCGAACCCCGTGACGCAGGCGCCCGAGACCGACAAGATCGTCGAGGGGCTGATGCGCGAGGACCTGTTCCTGGTCTCGGCCGAGCACTTCATCTCGGACACCGCCTCCTACGCCGACATCCTGCTGCCGGCCACCATGGGGGCCGAGATGGAGGACATGATCCTCTCCTGGGGCCACCTCTACCTGACCTACAACACCAAGTGCGCCGAGGCGCCGGGCGAAGCCATCCCCAACAACGAGATCTTCCGGCGGCTCGCCGCCCGGCTCGGCTACGAGGAGGAGAACTTCAAGTGGAGCGACAGCGAGTGCCTTGAGCACTACGTCGACTGGTCCGCCCCGGCCTGCGAGGGCTACGACCTCGCCTACATGCGCGAGCACGGCTTCGCCCGGCTGAAAGTGGGCACGCCGGACGACCGGGCACCCCACCGGGAGGGCAACTTCCCGACGCCCACCGGCAAGTGCATGCTCAAGGTCGAGGGCGCCACGAACTTCGTCGCGCCGCCCTTCCGACAGATGTACGAGGGCTTCCAGCCCGGCGAGGCGCTGGACCCGCTGCCCGACTACGTCGGCGCGCGGGAATCCCACACGAACGATCCGGAGCTGGCAAAGCGCTACCCGCTCAACATCGTCTCGCCGAAGAGCCACTACTTCCTGAACTCCTGCTACGCGAACATGGAGGACAAGCAGAAGGGCCAGGGTGAGCAGTTCGTGATGATCAGCCGGGCCGACGCCGAGGCGCGCGGCATCCTCGACGGAGACCGCGTGCAGGTCGCCAACGCCCGCGGCGCTTTCAAGGGCGTGGCGCGCATCACAGACGACGTGCGCCACGGCGTCGTGGTGGCGACGCTGGGCTACTGGCGCCAGCACAACGAGGGCACGGTCAACAGCATCTCCTCGGCGGCCTTCACGGACATGGGCCACGCGCCCTCGTTCTCCGACAACCTCGTCGAGGTCTCGCGCGCGAACTGAGGCTGCGGGGCCGGAGGACGCCTCCGGCCCCCGATTTGGGTCCGCGGCGCCGCATAGGCGGGCCGGCGGCGAGCCGCTAGGGTGCCGGCCGTCCACGACGGAGAGCCCCCGCGCGATGATCCGCCCCCTCTGGGTCCGCCTTCATTGGGTCCGCCCCTTCGGCCTGCTGGCCGCCCTGCTCGCGGCCGTCCCCGCCGCCGCGCGGCCGGTCACCGACGCGGCGGGCCGCACCGTCGCGGTGCCCGGGACGGTCGCCCGGGTGCTGCCCGCGGGCCCGCCCGCCTCGGTGCTGCTCTACACCCTCGCGCCGGGGAAGATGGCCGGCTGGGTGCGGGCGCCGAGCCCCGCGGAGGCGGCCCTCCTCGCCGCCCCCGCCCGCGACCTGCCGGGCTACGGCCGGCTGACCGGGCGCGGCGGCACCGCCAACGTCGAGGCGGTGCTGGCGGCGGCCCCCGACCTCGTCCTCGACGTCGGCAGCACGGGCCCGACCTACGCGTCGCTCGCCGACCGGGTGCAGGCGCAGACCGGCATCCCCTACCTCCTCCTCGACGGCACGTTCGCGGGCCTGCCCGAGACCTACCGCCGCCTCGGCGCGATCCTGGGCGTCGAGGCCCGCGCCGGGGAGCTCGCGGACGACGCCGCCGCGACGATCGCCGAGATCGCCGCCCGGGTCGCGACCGTGCCGGAGGCCCGGCGGCCGCGGGTCTATTACGGGCGCGGCCCCAAGGGACTGGAGACGGGGCTCGCGGGCTCGATCAACGTCGAGATCCTGGAGGCCGCGGGCGCCCGCAACGTCGCGGCAGCGGCCGGGACCGGCGGCCTCGCGGCGGTCTCGCCCGAGCAGGTGCTCGCCTGGGACCCCGAGGTGATCCTCACCGTCGACCCGGCCGTGCAGGCGGCCTTCCGCACGGACCCGCTCTGGAGCGGGGTCGCGGCGGTGCGGGCGAACCGGGTCTACCGGGCGCCGGCCCTGCCCTTCGGCTGGTTCGACGCGCCGCCCGGCGTCAACCGGCTGATCGGCCTGCGCTGGCTCGCCAAGCTCCTCTACCCGGACCTCTTCCCCGAGCCCCTCGGGGCGACCGTGCGGACCTTCTACCGGCGCTACTACCACGTGGACCTGAGCGAGGCGCAGCTCGCCGCCCTCCTCGACGGCACCGGGACCGCGCCCTGATGCGGGCGGCGATCCTGGCCCGGCCGCGGGCCTCCGCGCTCGCCCGCGTCGCGCTGCCGGCGCTGGCGCTCCTGCTCCTCGTGCTCCTGTCCCTCGGCACCGGGCGCTACGGCGTGCCCCTCGGCGACGTGCTGGCGATCCTCTTCGAAAAGCTTCTCGGCCCCGCGGCGCAGGTCGATGCCACCGCCCGCACGGTGGTGCTGCAGGTGCGCCTGCCCCGGGTGGCCGCGGCCCTCGTGGTCGGGGCGGCCCTCTCGGCGGCGGGGGCGACCTACCAGGGCCTGTTCCGCAACCCGCTGGTCTCGCCCGACATCCTCGGCGTCTCCGCGGGGGCGAGCCTCGGGGCGGTGCTCGGCATCTTCCTCGGGCTGCCGGCGGCCGTCGTGCAGGGGCTCGCCTTCGGGGGCGGGCTCGCGGCGGTGGCGGCGGTCTACGGCGTCGGCGCCGCGGTGCGCCGGCACGACCCGGTGCTGACGCTCGTCCTCGCGGGCGTCGCCGTGGGGGCGGTGCTCGGCGCCGGCATCGCGCTCCTCAAGGTGCTGGCCGACCCCTACAACCAGCTGCCCGCCATCACCTACTGGCTGCTGGGCAGCCTCGCCTCGGTCACCCTCGGGGATGTCGGCGCGATCCTGCCGGCCATCGCCCTCGGCCTCGTGCCCCTGGTGCTGCTGCGCTGGCGCGTGAACCTGATGAGCCTCGGCGACGAGGAGGCCCGGGCGCTCGGCGTCGAGACCCGGCGCCTGCGCCCCCTCCTCGTCGCCGCCGCGACCCTCGTGACGGCGGCGGCCGTCTCGGTGACGGGGGTGATCGGCTGGGTCGGGCTGATCGTGCCCCACGTCGCCCGCCTCCTCGTCGGCCCGGACTTCCGCCGCCTGCTGCCGGCCTCGCTCCTCCTCGGCGCCGCCTACCTCACCGGCGTCGACCTCGTGGCCCGCACCGCCGGCCGCATCGAGGTCCCCCTCGGCATCCTCACGGCGCTGATCGGCGCGCCGTTCTTCCTGTGGCTCCTGGCCAGCGGGCGGCGGGGCTGGGGGTGATCAGCCCTTGCGGCCGCCCCCGCGGGCGGTCTCCGCGCGCGGGGGGGAAGGCCAGCTCGACGCCGGTTGCTCAGCGCCGCCACGATCCGCGACCGGCGGCGGTCGTAGCGGACGGAGACGGCGTGGCCTGCCGCGCGGAGCACCGCCATGCGCTGCTCGGGCTCGCCCCTGGACCGCGTCCCGATCGTCGCACGGGGCTCACACCGCGCCAGCCGGCGAGGGTTCAGGGCTGCTAGTCAGATGATCGCGTCGATGCCCTTATGGGCCGCGAGCGAAAGGAGCTTGAGTGAGGGCCCGCTCGGCTTCTTCTCACCCCGCTCCCACTGGCTGACCAGCGATGTGGTCACGTTGAGGGCCAGGGCGAAGATGGCTTGGCTCATCTTCGCTGTTTCCCGGATGCGCTTGATCGCCTCCGGCGCCAAGGGCTCCACAGGCGTGAGGCAGGCGACATCAAACCGGCGCAGAGTTGCCTTGTCGATCGCCCCAACCGCCCGGGAATCCACTGCGGCCAGGTGAAGCGACCGAAGTGCATCACTTCGGTACGTCTTCTTCGAGCTGCTCATCCTCGATCCGTCTCCATCCGCGCTCGATGACGAGGCGGGAAAATTGTTCATCGGTATGCTTCGCCAACTGCTCGGCGTAGTCGTGATAGGCGACCTGCTCCTTCTTGGTCAGGTTCGCTCGTTCGCTCTTGGCGAACATGTGCAGGAACACGGCGACCTTGCCACGCTTGTAGAACAGGATGGTACGGAAGCCGCCCGAGCGGCCCTGCCCTCGGCGTGCAACGCGCTGCTTGATCAGATAGCCTCCGAGAGGCCCGTCGATCTAATTGCGCTCGGCACGGGCGACCACTTCCCGCAAGTCGTCGTCAGAGACGTCCTCCTTCGCAGCAAGCTTCGAGAACGCGGACGTGGCGTAAGTCTTCATAGCTTCTTCCGCCAGGACGAAGCCCGACATGGATTCCGAGCATGTGGCGACTTCCTTCCAGGGGTCGCCCTATTGTCATGTGCTTGAGCGGTTTTCCTGTATTACGGCCGCACTTTGACAGGAGCCAGCTGCGCGCTGCACCGAACGGTGCTGCCCTCGGCGCAGGGGACGCGTCCCGCAACGGGTCTAACTATAGAACTCGGTACTATGTTTCAAGGGCGGGTCGAGGACGACGGGCATGCGCCATCGTATCGGAACCCGCGCGATCGAGATATGGCCTCCCCCCATGCTCAGCGTCGAGAACCTCGCCTTCGGCTACGGCGCCCGCACGGTCGGGCAGGGGGTCAGCTTCACCCTGGCGGCGGGCGAGACCCTGTGCCTGCTGGGGCCGAACGGGGGCGGCAAGACCACCCTGTTCAAGACGCTGCTCGGCCTGCTGCCGGCGCAGGGGGGCCGCGTCCGCCTCGACGGCGCGGACATCGCGGGCTGGCCGCGGGCGCAGGTCGCGCGGGCGATCGCCTACGTGCCGCAGGCCCATGCGGCGCTCTTCCCGTTCACCGCGGAGGCGGTGGTGCTGATGGGGCGCGCGAGCCGGATCGCGCCCTTCGCGAGCCCCGGGGCGGCGGACCGCGCGGCGGCTGCCGCGGCGCTCGCGGCGCTCGGCATCGGGCACCTGGCGGACCGGGTCTACACGGAGCTCAGCGGCGGCGAGCGCCAGCTCGTCCTGATCGCCCGCGCGCTCGCCGGCGAGCCGCGCCTCCTCGTGATGGACGAGCCGACCGCGAGCCTCGATTTCGGCAACCAGGCGCGGGTGCTCGGCGAGATCCGCCGCCTGCGGGCCCGGGGCATCGCGGTGGTGCTCGCGACGCACGATCCCGGCCACGCCTTCCTGTGCGCCGACCGGGTGGCGCTGCTGCAGGGAGGGCGCCTCGCCGCGCTCGGGGCCCCCGCCGAGACGATCACCCCGGAGAGCCTGCGCGGGCTCTACGGCGTGGCGACCGCCGTGGTGCCGCTGCCCGGCCACGGCACCACGGTCTGCACGCCGCTGCTGCCCTGACGGGCCGCCGGCGGGGGACGGCGCGGCGGGGCCCCGCCCCAACCCCCGGATCCTCGTGCTATGGGGGTCCGCGTGGGCCCGCGCGCGCCCCGCGCCGGCGCGGGAGGCGGGCCCCTTGGCTCTCGGACGAGGTCGCGGCGGCCCCATGGATGCACCTTCGGTCAACGACGCCGTCGCGGTGGAGCTCGGCCTCGGCGGCCTCCTGCGGGTCGGCCCGCGCCGGGTCGCCGTCGCCGACGCGCTCACCCTGCTCGCGGCGATCCACGCCACGGGCTCGGTGCAGGGGGTCGCCACCGAGCTCGGCCTGTCCTACCGCGCCGCCTGGGACCGGCTGCGGACCCTGGAGGCCGCCCTCGGCCGCCAGCTCGTGCAGAAGACGCGGGGCCACGGCAGCGCCCTGACCCCCGCCGGGGAGGCCCTGCGGGAGGCCCTCGCGGTCGCCGCCTCCGGGCTGTCGGCCGCGCTGGCCCGGGAGGGCCGGGCGGTGGAGCTGCGCCTCAAGGCGCTCCTCGGCACCCCGGCCCCGCGCCTGTCGATCGCGGCGAGCCACGACCTCCTTCTGATGGAGGCGATCGAGGCGGCCGGAGAGGCCGACGCGCTGGCCGACGTCCAGGCGGAGGTGGCCGTGGTGGGCAGCCACGAGGCGGTGGCCCGCCTCCTCGACGGGCGGGCGGACGTGGCGGGCTTCCATTGCGGGGCGCTGCCGCTCGCCGCCGCCGGCGCCCCCTTCGCGGACCTGCCCGCGCATCCGGGCCTCGTGGTGCGGCCGCTGTTCGAGCGCGAGCAGGGGCTGCTGCTCGCCCCCCGCAACCCCCTCGGCATCCGCGACCTCGGCGACCTCGCGGGGCGCCGCGTCCGCTACGTCAATCGCCAGAAGGGCTCCGGCACGCGGCTCTGGTTCGACCGGCTCCTCGCCGAGCACGGCATCGCGCCGGGGGAGATCGCCGGCTACGGGGTCGAGGAGTTCACCCATCAGGCGGTGGCGGCGGTGATCGCCACCGGCGCGGCCGATGCCGGCCTCGGCGCCCGCTCGGCGGCCGAGCGCTTCGGCCTCCACTTCCTCAGCATCGGCTGGGAGACCTACCACCTCGCCGCGGCCGCCGCCCTGCCGGAGCCGGTGCTGGACCGGCTCGCCGCCGCGGTCGCCGCGCGCGTCGCCCGCAGCCCCGGCTACAAGGTCCCGGCCCGCGCCTGAGGGGGCCGCGACCTATGACATTCCCGGGGCGATCGTCGCGCCGGGGCACCCGCCAACTGAATTCAATCTTGCCGAGGCGCGCGGGCGCTGCGCAAGATCGCCCCGCGGCGGCCGGGAACCAGCAACGCGGGCCGGCCGCACCCGCCCCGGGCCGCCGACGCCCCGAGGAGCCCCGCGCGGGCCCCCGGCGACGGCCCGGACCCGACCGCCGTGCCTCGTGGGAGACCCCCGCGGGACCGGGCGGCGCGGACGGGCGGGTTCAGCGCATCGCACACGGGAGGAATTCGGGAATGAAGACACGCAACGGCCTCGCGCTCGCCGCGACGCTCCTGCTCGCCGGGCCCGTCCAGGCGCAGGACGGCGCCTTCTCGGGCGGGGCGATCAAGATCGGCGTCCTGAACGACCAGTCGGGCACCTACGCCGAGTTCGGCGGACGCTCCTCCGTCGAGGCCGCGAAGATGGCGGTGGAGGATTTCGGGGGCAAGCTCAACGGGACCCCGATCGAGATCCTCTCGGCCGACCACCAGAACAAGGCCGACATCGCCTCCTCCATCGCCCGCGGCTGGTACGACCGCGACGGCGTCGACGTCATCGTCGATCTCACCACCTCCTCGGTGGCTCTCGCGGTGCAGGGCCTCTCGAAGGAGAAGAAGAAGATCACCATGGTCACGGGGGCCGCGACCAGCGAGCTCACCGGCAAGCAGTGCACGCCCTACGGCTTCCACTGGGCCTACGACACCCGGGCGCTCGCGGTCGGCACCGGCGGCGCGCTGGTGCAGCAGGGCGGCGACACCTGGTACTTCCTCACCGCCGACTACGCCTTCGGCTACTCGCTGGAGGAGGAGACGAGCCGCTACGTGAAGTCGAAGGGCGGCAAGGTGCTGGGCAGCGTGCGCCACCCGCTCGCCGCGCAGGACTACTCCTCCTTCCTGCTGCAGGCGCAGGGGTCCGGCGCCAAGGTGATCGGCCTCGCCAATGCCGGCAACGACACCGCCAACGCCATCAAGCAATCGGCCGAGTTCGGCATCGTGGAGGGCGGGCAGCGCCTCGCCGCGCTGCTCTTCACCCTCGCCGAGGTGCACGGCCTCGGCCTCAAGGTCGCCCAGGGGCTGACGCTGACGGAGGGCTGGTACTGGGACCTCAACGACGAGACCCGGGCCTTTGGCCAGCGGTTCCTGAAGCGCACCGGCAAGATGCCCAACATGGTCCATGTCGGCACCTACTCGGCGGTGCTGCAGTACCTCAAGGCCGCCAAGGCCGCGGGCACCGACGAGACCGATGCGGTCAACAAGCAGCTCCGCACGATGCCGGTCGACGACGTGTTCGCCCACGGCGGCAAGGTGCTGCCGAACGGCCGCATGGTGCACGACATGTACCTGTTCGAGGTCAAGAAGCCGGCCGACTCGAAGAGCGAGTGGGACCTCTACAAGCACCTCGCCACGATCCCCGGCGCGGAGGCCTTCGCCAAGGCCGAGGAGAGCGGCTGCCCGCTCACCGTGAGCGCCGCGCGCTGACGGCGGCCTTCGGGCGACGCGACCGTCCCCCTCGCCCGTGCGCGAGGGGGACGGTCCAAGGGACTTCGGGCTTCCGGCACCCCGCGCCTCACCCGTCCCAGACCTCGCGGTAGAGGTCCACGATCGCCTCCGCGCTCGGCTCGACCGGGTTGTTGGCCGGCGAGCCTGAGGCCAGCGCCTGGCGGGCCATGAGGGGCAGCAGGGTCGCCCAGCGCTCGGCGTCGAGGCCGTAGCTGCGGGGGGAGGGCACGTCGAGGTCGTCGTTGAGCTCGACGAGGGCCGCCACCAGCCGCTCGCAGGCCGCCGCGTTGCCGTCGCTGTCCTGCGCGACACCCATGGCGCGGGCGCAGTCGGCGTAGCGGCCGGGCGCCGCGTTGATCGAGAAGCGGGTCACCGCCGGCAGCAGCATGGCGTTCGAGAGGCCGTGCGCGACGTGGAAGTGGGCGCCGATCGGCCGGCTCATCCCGTGCACCAGGGCGACCGAGCTGTTCGAGAAGGCGATGCCGGCCTGGGTCGCGCCGAGCATCATCGCCTCGCGGGCGTGGCGGTCGCCCGGGTCGGTCCAGACCCGGCGCAGGTTCGGGGCGATCGCTCGCATGGCGGTGAGCGCGAAGCCGTCCGAGAACGGGTTGGCGCGCCGTGACACGTAGGCCTCGATCGCGTGGGTCAGGGCGTCGATGCCGGTGTCGGCGGTGAGGCGCTTGGGCTTCGTCAGCGTCAGCTCGTAGTCGACGAGGGCGGCCACGGGGAGGTAGGCGAGGCCGATGCAGAGCATCTTCTCGTCGGTCTCGGCGTCGGTGACGATGGTGAAGCGGGTCGCCTCCGAGCCGGTGCCGGCGGTGGTCGGGATCGCGATGATCGGCAGGCCGGGCTCGTCCTGGACGTGGGGCGCCTTGTAGTCGCGCATGTGGCCGCCGCGGCGGGCGAGCACCGCCACCGCCTTGGCGGTGTCCATCGGGCTGCCGCCCCCGAAGCCGACGACGCAATCGTGCTCGCCCCGGCGCAGTGCGGCCAGCGCCGCCTCGACGGCGTCGACGGTCGGGTCCGGCACCGTCTCGGAGAACACCACGGCCGCGATGCCCCGCGCGGCGAGCCGGGCCATCAGGGTCTCGACCCGGCCGTTGCCGGCCAGGAACGGGTCGGTGACCACGAACGGCCGGCTCAGGCCGAGCTGGCCCAGCACCTCCGGCAGGAGCCCCGAGGCTCCGGCCCCGATCCGCATCAGGCGGGGCAGGGCGATCGCGCTGACCATGGTCTCCTCCGGCTTTCTTGTCCGTGGGCCCTGGCGGGGCCGGGTGGGAACCGAGGCTGGCGCGGTTCGGGGCCGCCCGCAAGGGTTGCGGGGGCCCGCCGCGAGACAGGGACGGCCGATTGCGTGCGCCCCGGCGCGGGCGGGTCCCCTCAGCCGGCCGGCCCGGCAAACAGCGCCTGGGCGGCCGCGACCTCGGCGGCGATGAAGGCCGCGACCTCGCGGATGTGGGCGGCCTTCCGGTGGTCCTCGTGGATGTGCATGTGGAAGGCGCGGGTCAGGGAGAGCTCTCCCGGCAGCACCGGGACCAGCCCCGGATGGGCCGCCGCGATGAAGGCCGGCAGGATGCACAGGCCCGCCCCCGCGAGGGTCGCGTGGACCTGGGCGAGGAGGTTCGTGCTGCGCAGGCGCGCGGCCACCTCCGGCCCGACCACGTTGAGGTAGTTGAGCTCCTTGGCGAACAGCATGTCCTCGATGTAGCCCACGAACGGGTGCGCGCGCAGGTCGGCGACGGTTCGGATCGGGGGCGCCCCGGCGAGGTAGGCCGGCGCGGCGTGGACATGCAGGCGGTAGTCGGTGAGGCGGCGGGCCACCACCCGGGCCTGCTGCGGGCTCGACAGGCTGATCACGATGTCGGCCTCCCGCTTCGAGAGGCTGAAGATCCGGGCTGTGGCCAGGATCTCGACCTCGAGCCCCGGGTGGCGCGCGGTCAGCCGGTGCATGCGGGGCGCCAGGAACACGCTGCCGAACCCGTCCGGGGCGCCGATCCGCACGGTGCCCACGATGGTGCGGGCCGTGGAGCCCGCCCCGGCGGTGGCCGCCACGAAGGCGCTCTCCATCGCCTCGGCGGCGGCGAGCAGCCCCTCGCCGGCCTCCGTCAGGCCGTAGCCGAGGTGGCTGCGGTGGAACAGGCGCAGGCCCAGGCCCTCTTCGAGCCCCTGGATGCGGCGCGCCACCGTGGTGTGCTCCGTCGCGGTGCGGGCAGCCGCGGCCGTCAGCGTGCCGGCCCGCGCCACCGCCAGGAAGAAGCGCAGGTCATCCCAGTTCCGCCCCGGCCTGCGGCCCCCCATCGCACGCCCCCGATCCCGCGCGGTGATCCGCCCCGACTGTGCATGGATGCACAGCCGATGGGAAGACGCGGCGCTTTGCCGTGCGCGAAACGCTGATAGGCTCACGCCAAAATCGGGGCGCCCGTGGCGTGCCCGGATCCTGAGGAAGCGTCGAGCAAGGGAGCGCGAGACCATGCGCGAAATCGGGCATTTCATCGGCGGCCGGGCGGTGGCCGGCACCAGCGGCCGCTACGCCGACGTGTTCAACCCGACCACCGGCGAGGTCCAGGCCCGGGTCGCCCTGGCGAGCCGCGCGGAGCTGCGCGCCGCCGTGGAGAACGCCCGCGACGCGCAGGCCGGCTGGGCCGCCCAGAACCCGCAGAAGCGCGCCCGCGTGCTGATGCGCTTCCTGGAGCTGATCCGGGGCGAGCACGAGGCGCTGGCCGAGCTCCTCGCCTCCGAGCACGGCAAGACGGTGCCGGACGCCAAGGGCGACATCCAGCGCGGCGTCGAGGTGGTGGAGTTCGCCACCGGCATCCCGCACCTCCTGAAGGGCGAGTACACGGAAGGGGCCGGCACCGGCATCGACGTCTACTCGATGCGCCAGCCGCTCGGCGTGGTGGCCGGCATCACGCCGTTCAACTTCCCCGCGATGATCCCGCTCTGGAAGTGTGCGCCCGCCATCGCCTGCGGCAACAGCTTCATCCTGAAGCCCTCCGAGCGCGACCCGAGCGTGCCGATCCGCATCGCCGAGCTGTTCCTCGAGGCCGGCCTGCCGCCGGGCGTGCTCAACGTCGTCAACGGCGACAAGGAGGCGGTGGACGCGATCCTGGACGACGAGGACATCCGCGCGGTCGGCTTCGTGGGCTCCTCGCAGATCGCCGAGTACATCTACGTGCGCTCCGCCCAGACGGGCAAGCGCGCCCAGTGCTTCGGCGGGGCCAAGAACCACATGATCGTGATGCCCGACGCCGACATGGGCCAGGCGGTCGACGCGCTGATCGGCGCCGGCTACGGCTCGGCCGGCGAGCGCTGCATGGCGATCTCGGTGGCCGTCCCCGTGGGCGAGGAGACCGCCGACCGCCTGATGGAGCGCCTGATCCCGCGCGTCGAATCGCTCAAGATCGGCCCCTCGCACGACGCCTCGGCCGATTACGGGCCGCTCGTCACCGCCGAGGCCGTGGAGCGGGTCAGGGGCTACATCGACACGGGGCTCCGGGAAGGTGCCGAGCTCGCCGTCGACGGGCGCGACTTCCGGCTCCAGGGCTACGAGCGCGGCTTCTACATGGGCGGCTCGCTGTTCGACCGGGTGACCCCCGAGATGACGATCTACAAGGAGGAGATCTTCGGCCCCGTGCTCTCGGTGGTGCGGGCGAAGGACTACGAGGAGGCGCTGGCGCTGCCGACGACGCACCAGTACGGCAACGGCGTCGCGATCTTCACCCAGGACGGCGACGCGGCGCGCGACTTCACGGCCCGGGTCAACGTCGGCATGGTCGGCGTCAACGTGCCGATCCCGGTGCCGATCGCCTACCACACCTTCGGGGGCTGGAAGCGCTCCGGCTTCGGCGACCTCAACCAGCACGGGCCGGACTCGGTGCGCTTCTACACGAAGACCAAGACGGTCACCTCGCGCTGGCCCTCCGGCATCAAGAGCGGCGCCGAGTTCTCGATCCCGACCATGCGCTGAGGCCCGCCGCGTCCCTCCCCCTCCGCGGGGGGAGGGCAGCCCGAGACACCCATCGGAGGACCGCCATGCGCTTCGGGCTCGACGAGGACCAGATCGCGATCCGCGCGATGGCGGCGGATTTCGCCGCCGAGCACATCGCCCCGCAGGCGCTGGCCTGGGACGCGGAGAAGCACTTCCCCGTCGAGACCCTGCGGGCGGCGGCAGGCCTCGGCATGGCGGGGATCTACGTCGGCGAGGCCCATGGCGGCTCGGGGCTCGGGCGCCTCGAGGCGGCGCTGATCTTCGAGGCGCTGGCCACGGGCTGCCCGACGGTGGCGGCCTTCCTGTCGATCCACAACATGTGCGCCTGGATGATCGACGCCTACGGGGACGACGGGCAGCGCGCCCGCTGGCTCCCGGGCCTGATGTCCATGGAGGCGATCGCGAGCTACTGCCTGACGGAGG
Organism: Methylobacterium sp. A54F; assembly: GCF_053346035.1. Lineage (NCBI taxonomy): Bacteria > Pseudomonadati > Pseudomonadota > Alphaproteobacteria > Hyphomicrobiales > Methylobacteriaceae > Methylobacterium > Methylobacterium sp. A54F. Next base: position 55,289 of record NZ_JBKFBF010000003.1, read on the forward strand.
CCGGCTCCGGCTCCGACGCGGCGGCGCTCCGCACCCGGGCCGAGCGGCGGGGGGACACCTACGTCCTCAACGGCGCCAAGCAGTTCATCTCGGGGGCCGGGGTCAGCGACCTCTACGTCTGCCTGGTGCGCACCGGCGAGGCGGGGCCGAAGGGGATCTCGGCGCTCGTGGTGCCGCGGGACACGCCGGGCCTCTCCTTCGGGGCCGAGGAGCGCAAGATGGGCTGGAACGCCCAGCCGACCCGCGCCGTGATCTTCGACGACGCGGTGGTGCCCGCGGAGAACCGCCTGGGCCCGGAGGGCGCGGGCTTCGGCTACGCCATGGCGGGCCTCGACGGGGGGCGCCTCAACATCGCGGCCTGTTCCCTCGGCGGCGCGCAGGCCGCCCTCGACAAGGCGCTGGCCTACACGGGCGAGCGCCGGGCCTTCGGGCAGCGCCTCGCCGACTTCCAGGCCCTGCAGTTCCGGCTGGCCGACATGGCGACCGAGATCGAGGTCGCCCGCACCTTCCTGTGGCGGGCCGCCGCCGCCCTCGACGCCAAGGCCCCTGAGGCCGGCCGGCTCAGCGCCATGGCCAAGCGCCACGTCACCGACGCGGCCTTCGGGGTGGCCAACGACGCCCTGCAGCTCCACGGCGGCTACGGCTACCTCGCCGATTACGGGGTCGAGAAGATCGTCCGGGACCTGCGCGTGCACCAGATCCTGGAGGGCACGAACGAGATCATGCGGGTGATCATCGCCCGCGCTCTGCTGGGGGGCCGATGACGGACGCGATCGGCACGGACGAGATCATCGTGGAGCGGGTGGGCCGCCTCGGGCGCATCCGCCTGAACCGGCCGCGGGCGCTCAACGCCCTGACGCTCGACATGGTCCACGCCATCGGGCCGGCGCTCGCCGGGTTCGCGGAGGATCCGGCCATCGCGGCGGTGCTGCTGACGGGCGAGGGCGAGCGCGGCCTCTGCGCGGGGGGCGACCTGCGTGCGCTCTACGAGGGCAGCGCCGAGGAGGCCGCCACCTTCTGGCGGGACGAGTACCGCCTCGACGCCGGCATCGCGCGCTACGCGAAGCCGTTCGTCGCCGTGATGGACGGGATCACCATGGGGGGCGGCATCGGGCTCAGCGGCCATGCCCGCCACCGCCTCGTCACCGAGCGCTCGCGCATCGCCATGCCGGAGACCGGCATCGGCTTCATCCCGGACGTCGGCGGCACCTGGCTCCTGCCCCGGGCGCCGGGGGAGCTCGGCACCTATCTGGGCCTGACCGGCGAGGCGGTGGGGGCGGCCGACGCCATCCTGTGCGGCCTCGCCGACACCCTGGTCCCCGTATCGGCGCTGCCTGCGCTGGCCGAGGCCCTGGCGGCCCTGCCGCGGAACGCCGACCACGCGGCCGTGCAGGCGGTGATCGACGCGCACGCGCAGGTGCCGGGCCCGGCGCCGCTCGCCGCGCACCGCGCCCTGATCGACCGCTGCTTCGCGAGCGACGACGTGGCCGGGATCCTCGCCGCCCTCGACGCGGACGGCTCGGACTTCGCGCGCGCCGCCGCCGCGAGCCTGCGCGCCAAGGCCCCGGCCGCCCTCGTCTTCACGCTCCGCCTGCTCCGCCTCGGCCGCGACGCGCCGACCCTCGAGGCGTGCCTGGAGCGCGAGCTGCACGCCTGCCTCGCGGTGCTCGCGGAGGGCGACCTGCGCGAGGGCATCCGGTCGGTGGTGATCGACAAGGACCGGGCCTTCCGCTGGAATCCCGCCACCCTCGAGGCGGTCGACCCGGCCCGGATCGACCGCTGGCTGAGCGAGCGCCGCACGGCGCCGGCCTTCCCGGCGGCGCACGGGTAGGGCGCGGGTCCCCTCGCGCGGCGCGGGAGGGGTTTTCGGATGCCGGGATCATCGATCCAGGTTCGGACAACGGGAGGAAGTCGGGATGGCTGAGACCATCGGATTCATCGGGCTCGGCAACATGGGCGGGCCCATGGCGGCGAACCTCGCGCGGGCGGGCTACCGGGTCCGCGGGTTCGACCTCGCCCAGGCGAGCCTCGCGGCCGCCGCGGCGGAGGGCGTCGAGGCCGTGGGTTCGGCGCTGGCCGCCGCCGAGGGCGCGTCCGTCGTCGTCACCATGCTGCCGGCCGGCCGCCACGTGGTCGGCGTCTGGACGGAGCTTTCCGGGGTGGTCGCCCCCGGCACGCTGCTCATCGATTCCTCGACGATCGACGTCGAGAGCGCCCGGCGCGCGCACGCCATCGCGGAGGCCCGCGGCTGCCCGGCGATCGACGCCCCGGTCTCGGGCGGCACCGGCGGCGCCAGGGCCGGCACCCTCACCTTCATGGCCGGCGGCGGCGGCGAGGCCTTCGGGCGGGCCGAGCCGATCCTGAAGGCGATGGGCAAGAACGTCTTCCACTGCGGCGAGGCCGGGGCGGGGCAGGCCGCCAAGATCTGCAACAACATGATCCTCGGCATCTCGATGATCGGCGTCTGCGAGGCCTTCGCGCTCGGCGAGCGCCTCGGGCTGTCGCACCAGGCCTTGTTCGACGTCGCCTCGGTCTCCTCCGGCCAGTGCTGGTCGCTGACGAGCTACTGCCCGGTGCCCGGCCCCGTGCCGACCTCGCCCGCCAACAGCGGCTACCGGCCGGGCTTCGCCGCGGGCCTGATGCTGAAGGACCTGCGCCTCGCGCAGGCCGCCGCGGCCGCCGCCGGGGCGGCGACGCCCCTCGGCGCGCATGCGGCGCAGCTCTACGCGCTCCTCGACGCCCAGGGGCAGGGCGGGGCGGATTTCTCCGCGATGATCGGCCTGCTGCGCGGCCAGGGCACGGACGGGACGGGGGAGGGCCGATGAGCCACGAGACGATCCTCACCGAGACGCGCGGGCGCGTCCTCCTCGTCACGCTCAACCGACCGAAGGCGCTCAACGCCCTCAACCGGCAGCTCACGGAGGAGCTGATCGCGGCAACGACCGCGGCCGACGCCGACCCCGGCATCGGCTGCATCGTGGTCACCGGCTCCCCGAAGGCCTTCGCGGCGGGCGCCGACATCAAGGAGATGCAGGCGGCGGACTACCCCAGCATGTACGCCGAGGACTTCTTCGCGCAGTGGGAGCGGTTCGCGGCCCTGCGCACGCCGACGCTCGCCGCGGTGGCGGGCTACGCCCTCGGCGGCGGCTGCGAGCTCGCCCTGATGTGCGACGTGGTGCTCGCCGCCGACACGGCCGTGTTCGGCCAGCCCGAGATCAAGCTCGGGGTGATGCCGGGCATCGGCGGCAGCCAGCGCCTCACCCGGGCGGTCGGCAAGGCCAAGGCCATGGAGATGTGCCTGACCGGCCGCACCATGGACGCGGCCGAGGCCGAGCGGGCCGGCCTCGTCGCCCGGGTGGTGCCGGCGGACGACCTCCTCGCGGACGCCCTGCGCACGGCCGAGACCATCGCGGGCATGTCGCTGCCCGTCGCCATGATGACCAAGGAGGCGGTCAACCGCGCGGGCGAGGTCAGCCTCAGCGAGGGCATCCGCTTCGAGCGCCGGGTCTTCCACGCGATGTTCGCGCTGGCCGACCAGAAGGAGGGCATGAGCGCCTTCGTGGAGAAGCGGAAGCCCGACTTCGCGCATCGCTGAGGGGCGCTTCTCCCCGGCGACACGACCAAGATCCCAAGAAGACAATCAAGATCCCAAGAAGACGACCAAGATCTCAAGAAGATTCAGGGAGAACGCAGATGCCCAGCTTTCGGGAGGCCCGTGATTTCCTTCTAGAGCACCGCACCGACTACGCGGCTGCCTATGCGGGCTTCCGCTGGCCGGAGGCGGTGCCCTTCAACTGGGCGCTCGACTGGTTCGACGCCGACCTCGCCGCGGCTCCCGAGAGCCGCGACCGGCCGGCCCTCTGGATCGTCGACGCCGCCACGGGCGCCGAGACCCGGGTCAGCTTCGCGCAGATGAGCCGGCGCTCGTCGCAGGTCGCCAACCACCTGCGGGACCTCGGCCTGCGCCGCGGCGACCACCTGCTGCTCCTCCTCGGCAACGTGCCGGCGCTGTGGGAGACCATGCTGGCGGCGATGAAGCTCGGCGCCGTGGTGATCCCCGCCACCACGCTCCTCACCGCCGAGGAGGTCGCCGACCGTCTCGACCGCGGCCGCGCCCGGATGATCGTGGCGGGCCCCGACCAGGTCGCGAAGTTCGACGCCCTCGGCGCGGACGCGGTCGTCAAGGTCCTGGTCGGCGCCGAGGCGCCGGGCTGGCACCCCTACGCGGCGAGCGAGGCCGCGCCTGAGGCCTTCGCGCCGGACGCCCCCACGGCCGCCGAGGACCCGCTGCTCCTCTACTTCACCTCCGGCACCACGGCGAAGCCGAAGCTCGTCCGGCACAGCCACCGCAGCTACCCGGTCGGCGCCCTCTCGACCATGTATTGGCTCGGGCTCAAGCCCGGCGACGTGCACCTCAACGTCTCCTCGCCGGGCTGGGCGAAGCACGCCTGGTCCTCATTCTTCGCGCCCTGGAACGCCGGCGCGACCATCTTCGTGTGCAACCAGGCGCCGTTCAGCGCGCCCGCCCTCCTGGCCGTGATGGCCCGCTGCGGCGTCACCACCCTGTGCGCGCCCCCCACCGTCTGGCGCCTCGTGATCCAGGAGGAGCTGACCGCCCACGCGCTCGCCCTGCGCGAGGTCTGCGCCGCGGGCGAGCCCCTCAACCCCGAGGTGATCGCGCGCATCCGCGAGGCCTGGGGGCTGACGATCCGGGACGGCTACGGCCAGACCGAGACCACGGCGCAGATCGCCAACACGCCGGGCCAGCCCCTGAAGGTCGGCGCCATGGGCCGGCCCCTGCCGGGCTACCGGGTGCGCGTGCTCGACCTCGACGACCAGCCGGCGGAGGAGGGGGAGGTCTGCCTCGCCCTCGGCGAGGATCGCCCGGCCGGGCTGATGCAGGGCTACCAGCGGGAGGACGGGGGCCTCGCGCCGGTGGAGGGCGCGGTCTACCGCACCGGCGACGTCGCCTTCCGGGAGGCGGACGGCACCCTCACCTTCGTGGGCCGCTCGGACGACGTGTTCAAGTCCTCGGGCTACCGCATCAGCCCGTTCGAGCTCGAGAGCGTGCTGATCGAGCACGAGGCGGTGGCCGAGGCCGCGGTGATCCCCGCGCCCGACCCGATCCGCTCGGCCATCCCGAAGGCCTACGTCTCCCTCGTGGCGGGCGCCAGGCCCGACCGGGACACCGCGCTCGCGATCTTCCGCTTCACCAACGCGCGCCTCGCGCCCTTCAAGCGCCTGCGCGGGATCGAGTTCGTCACCGACCTGCCCAAGACCATCTCGGGCAAGATCCGCCGCGTGCAGCTCCGCCGCCTGGAGCACGAGGGCCGCACCGACGACGGCTTCCGCGGCACCGCCTTCGCGCAGGCCGACTTCCCCGAGCTGGCGCGCGGGGGCGAGGCGCCGAAGGCGGATTGACGGGGGCGGCGCCGCGGCGCCGCCCTCAGCCAAGCCGCTCCTCAGCCAAGCCGCTCCACCGCCACCGCGGTCGCCTCGCCGCCGCCGATGCAGAGGCTCGCGACGCCGCGGGTGAGGCCGTGGTGGGCGAGCGCGGCGAGGAGCGTCACGAGGATGCGGGCGCCCGAGGCGCCGATCGGATGGCCCAGCGCGCAGGCGCCGCCGTTCACGTTGACCCGCTCGTGGGGCAGGTCGAGGTCGCGCATCGCCGCCATGGCGACCACCGCGAAGGCCTCGTTGATCTCGTAGAGGTCGACGTCGCCCGCCGCCCAGCCGACCCGCTCCAGGAGCCGGCGCATCGCCCCGACCGGCGCCGTGGTGAACAGGGCCGGGGCCTGCGCGTGGGTGGCGTGGCCGCGGATCGCCGCCAGCGGCGTCAGCCCCCGCCGCTCGGCCTCGGAGAGGCGCATCAGCACCAGGGCCGCCGCCCCATCCGAGATCGAGCTGGCGTTGGCCGCCGTCACGGTGCCGCCCTCCCGGAAGGCGGGGCGGAGCGACGGGATCTTGTCGGGCCGGGCTTTGGGGGGCTGCTCGTCCTCCGCGACCGTTCCGGCGCGGCCAGCCTCGACGGGCACGATCTCCGCCGCGAAGCGCCCCTCGGCCATCGCGGCGCGGGCCCGGGCGAGGGAGGCCAGCGCGTAGGCGTCCTGCGCCTCGCGGGTGAACTGGTAGGCTTGCGCGCAATCCTCCGCGAAGGTGCCCATCAGGCGGCCGCGGTCGTAGGCGTCCTCCAGCCCGTCGAGGAACATGTGGTCGCGCACCTGCCCGTGGCCCATCCGGTAGCCGCCCCGGGCCCGGTCGAGGAGGTAGGGGGCGTTGGTCATGCTCTCCTGGCCCCCCGCCACCACGATGCCCGCGCTCCCCGCCGCGATGGCGTCGTGGCCGAGCATCACGGCCTTCATGCCGGAGCCGCACATCTTGTTGACCGTGGTGGCCCCGGCCGAGAGCGGCAGCCCGGCCCCGAGCGCCGCCTGCCGGGCCGGAGCCTGCCCCTGGCCGGCCGGCAGCACGCAGCCGAACAGAACCTCCTCGACGGCCTCCGGCGCGAGCCCCGCCCGCGCCAGCGCCGCGGCGATCGCGGCGGACCCGAGGCGAGGCGCCGGCACCTCGGCGAGCGCGCCCTGGAGCGCCCCCATCGGGGTGCGGGCGGCGCCGGCGATGACGATCGGGTCCTGCATGGGGCGTCTCCGGGGTCGAGAAATCTCGGGGGTCTCGGCAGCATACCCGGAAGCGCCGGGTCCCTCACCCCGGAGGAGGACGCCTCAGCGCGCACCCATCCGCAGGGCCCCGTCGAGGCGGATGACCTCACCGTTGAGCATCGGGTTCTCCAGCGCGTGGCCGACGAGGGCGGCGAACTCCTCCGGGCGGCCGAGTCGGGGCGGGAAGGGCACGGCGGCGCCGAGGGACGCGCGCACCGCCTCCGGCATCGCGGCCATCATCGGCGTCTCGAACACGCCGGGCGCGATCGCCACCACCCGGATGCCGAAGCGGGCGAGCTCGCGGGCCAGCGGCAGGGTCATGGCCGCCACGCCCCCCTTCGAGGCCGCGTAGGCGGCCTGGCCCACCTGCCCGTCGAAGGCCGCCACCGAGGCGGTGCTGACGATGACGCCGCGCTCGCCCCCGGCGTCCGGCTCCCCCGCCGCCATCGCCTCCGCGGCGAGGCGGACCATGTTGAAGGTGCCGACGAGGTTGATCTCCACCGTCCGGGCGAAGGCCGCGAGGTCGTGGGGCCCCTCGCGGCCGAGCACCCGCTCGCTTGTCGCGACGCCCGCGCAGGTCACGAGGGCGCCGAGCCCCCCGAAGGCGTCGCGGGCGAGCGCCACGGCGGCCCGCCCGTCCGCCTCCCGGGTGACGTCCGTCTCGATCGCCCGCGCCGCGGGGCCGATCGCCGCGGCCTGCGCGGCCGCCCCCGCCCCGTCGCGGTCGGCGAGCACCACGCGGGCGCCCCCCGCGGCGAGCCGCCGGGCGGTGGCGGCGCCGAGGCCCGAGGCCGCGCCGGTGACGAGGACGACGCTGCCGTCGATGCGCATCGGCCTACAGGGGCTTGCGGATCAGGCGGGCGATCAGCCCGACGATGCCCTCGCGGAAGACGAGCACGCAGACCACGAAGACGCAGCCCTGGATGATCGTCACCCAGGCGCCGAACTCCGCGAGGTAGTTCTCCATCGCGACGATCACGAAGGCGCCGGCGATCGGCCCGAACACCGTGCCCATGCCGCCCACCAGCGTCATCAGCACCACCTCGCCGGACATCGACCAGTGCACGTCGGTGAGGGAGGCGAGCTGGAACACGATCGCCTTGGTGGCGCCGGCGAGACCTGCGAGCGTCGTCGAGAGCACGAACACCGCGAGCTTGTAGCGGGTGGTGCGGTAGCCGAGCGAGATCGCGCGGGGCTCGTTGTCGCGGATCGCCTTGAGCACCTGCCCGAAGGGCGAGTGGATGATACGGTAGATGAGCAGCATCCCGCCGAGGAAGATCAGCGCCACGAGGCCGTAGAGCGCCCGGTCGTCGGCGAGGCTCAGGACCCCGAAGAGCTGGCCGCGGGGCACCGCCTGGATCCCGTCCTCGCCGCCGGTGAACTTCGCCTGCAGCGAGAAGAAGAACACCATCTGGGCGAGCGCCAGGGTGATCATCGCGAAGTAGATGCCCTGGCGGCGGATGGCCAGCGACCCGAACACGAGCCCGAGGAGCGCCGCCGCGAGGGTGCCGGCGAGGATCGCGACCTCGGGCGTGACGCCCCAGTGCTTGGCCGCGTAGGCCGAGACGTAGCTCGCCATGCCGAAATAGGCGGCGTGCCCGAACGAGAGCAGGCCGCCGTAGCCCAGCAGCAGGTTGAAGGCCAGCGCGAACAGCGCGAAGCACAGGACCTTCATGAGGAAGACGGGGTAGAGCACGAAGGGCAGCACCGCGAGGGTCACGGCGATGCCGAGGAAGACGGTGCGGTGGAGCGCCTTGGCGTCCCGCCCCTCGGGCAGGGCGGCGGCGATGGGGCTGGCGTCGGCGGGCGCGGCGGCGTGGGCCATCGGTGGATCCTCCTCAGGCCGTGTTGAGTCAGGCCGTCTTGCCGAACAGGCCGGCGGGTTTCACGAGCAGCACCAGCACCATGATCACGAAGATCGCGGTGGCCGAGGCCTCGGGGTAGAAAACCTTGGTCAGGCCCTCCACGAGCCCGAGGGCGAAGCCCGTGAGGATCGAGCCGAGGATCGAGCCCATGCCGCCGATCACGACGACCGCGAAGACCACGATGATGATGTCGGCGCCCATGTTCGGGTTCACCGAGTAGACCGGGGCGGCGAGCACGCCCGCGAGCGCGGCGAGCGCCACCCCGAAGCCGTAGGTCAGCGTCAGGAGGAGCGGCACGTTCACCCCGAAGGCCTGGACCAGCGTCGGGTTCTCGGTGGCGGCGCGGAGATACGCGCCGAGCTTGGTCTTCTCGATGACGAGCCAGGTGGCGAGGCAGACCACGAGGGAGAAGGCGACGATCCAGCCGCGGTAGTTCGGCAGGAACATGAAGGGCAGGCGCTGCCCGCCCGCGAGCTCCGGCGGGATCGCGTAGGGCAGGCCCGACACGCCGTACTGGTTGCGGAACAGGCCCTGGATGATCAGCGCCAGGCCGAAGGTGAGGAGCAGGCCGTAGAGGTGGTCGAGCTTGTAGAGCCGCGCGATCAGGAGCCGCTCCAGCACCACGCCGAACACGCCGACCGCCAGCGGGGCGAGGATCAGCGCCCACCAGTAGCCGAGCCCGGCGTAGTTCAGGAGCATCCAGGCCACGAAGGCGCCCATCATGTACTGCGCCCCGTGGGCGAAGTTGATGATGTTGAGGAGCCCGAAGATGATCGCGAGCCCCAGCGAGAGCATCGCGTAGAACGAGCCGTTGATCAGCCCCAGGAGGAGCTGGCCGAACAGGGCCTGGGTCGGAACCCCGAAGATCGTCGTCATGGTGTCCGGCGTCTCCGCATCGCCTCGTCGTCTCGCCTGGTGGGGCCGGGCGCGGAAAAGCGCCCGACCGGCCTGGTTCGAAGCCGCCCGGCGGGGTGATGCCCCCCCGCGCCAAGCGGCTCCGCTCATCCCGCCCGCGACCTCATCCCGAGGTCGCAGGGTTGGTCATGCGGGCCGGGCGGCCCGCGATGCGTGCGCGCTCTCAGCCCTTCACCAGGGGGCAGCCGCCCTGGTCGAGGGGGCGGAAGGCCTCCTTGCCGGGGATGGTGGCCAGCAGCTTGTAGAGGTCCCACTCGCCCTTCGACTCGGCGGGCTTCTTCACCTCGAACAGGTACATGTCGTGGATCTTGCGCCCGTCGGCGCGGATCTCGCCCTTGCCGAACAGCGGGTCGTCGGTGGGCATCGCCTTCATCTTGGCGACGGTGGCGCCGCCGTCCTTCGCCGACTTCAGCGCCTCGACGGCCTTCAGGTAGTGGATCGTGCCCGCGTAGACGCCGGCCTGGGCGGCGGTGGGCTTCTTGCCGGAAAAGAGCTTCGCGAAGCGCTCCGAGAAGGCGCGGGTGTTGTCGTTGAGGTCCCAGTAGAACGGCTCGGTGAGCACGAGGCCCTGGGCCACCTTGGTGGTGAGCGAGTGGATGTCGGAGGAGAAGATCAGGAGGCCCGCGAGCGCCTGGCCGCCCTCCGTGATGCCGAACTCGCCGGCCTGCTTGACCGCGCTGATGGTGTCGCCGCCCGCGTTGGCGAGCCCGATCACCTTGGCGCCCGAGCCCTGCGCCTGCAGCAGGAAGGAGGAGAAGTCGGAGTTCGGGAACGGCGTCTTGACCGAGCCGATCACCTTGCCGCCGTTCTTCGTCACCACAGCCGAGGTGTCGCGCTGCAGCGCCTGGCCGAAGGCGTAGTCGGCCGAGATGAAGTACCAGGTGTCGCCGCCGCGCTTCACCATGGCGCCGCCGGTGCCGTTGGCGAGCGCCGCAGTGTCGTAGGTCCAGTGCACCGTGTTGGGGGTGCACTGCGAGCCCGTGAGGTCGGCGCTGCCGGCGCCCGAGTTGATGTGGACCTTGTTCTTCTCGCGGGTCACCTGGTTGACGGCGAGCGCCACCGAGGAGGTGACCACGTCCATGATCACGTCGACGCCGTCGCGGTCGTACCATTGCCGGGCGATGGCCGAGCCGACGTCGGGCTTGTTCTGGTGGTCGGCGGCGACGATCTCGACCTTGAGCCCGTGCTCGGCCGGCTTGAAGTCCTCCAGCGCCATGCGGGCGGCCACCACCGAGCCCTCGCCCGAGATGTCCGAGTAGACCCCGGAGCGGTCGTTCAGCACGCCGATCTTGACCGGCACGAGGTCCTGCGCCGCCGCGCCGCCGCATCCTGCCGCCAGCGCGCCGAGCACTGCGACGAGCCCCAATCCGTTCCGCATCGGTGTCCTCTCCTCCTGGCGCGTCCCCCCCGCGCGGAAAATGCAGTTTCTCGTTCTGCTGCGGGCCCTTACGGCGAGCCCTCAGACCCCGAGGTAAGCGTGGAGCTTGTCGATATTGGCGTCAAGCTCGGCATTCGGGATGCAGTCGACCACCCGGCCCTGCTCGACCACGAAGTGCCGGTCGGCCACCGTCTGGGCGAAGCGGAAGTTCTGCTCCACGAGGAGGATGGTGTAGCCCTCCGTCTTGAGCCGGGCGATGGTGCGGCCGATCTGCTGCACGATGACGGGGGCGAGGCCCTCCGTCGGCTCGTCGAGCAGGATCAGCTTGGCGCCGGTCCTCAGGATGCGGCCGATGGCGAGCATCTGCTGCTCGCCCCCCGAGAGCTTGGTGCCCTGACTCTGGGACCGCTCCTCGAGGTTCGGGAACAGGTCGTAGATCTCGCGCACCGACATGCCGCCGGGCTTCACCCGGGGGGGCAGCATCAGGTTCTCGTAGACCGAGAGGCTCGCGAAGATGCCCCGCTCCTCGGGCACGTAGCCGAGGCCGAGCCGGGCGATGGCCCGCGAGGACATCCCGATGGTCTCGACGTCGCCGTAGCGCACCGAGCCCGTGCGCTTGCCGAGGATGCCGATGATGGCGCGCAGCGTCGTGGTCTTGCCCGCGCCGTTGCGCCCGAGGAGCGTCACCACCTCGCCGGGCGCCATGTCGAGGCTCATGCCGTGCAGGACGTGGCTCTCGCCGTACCAGCCCTCCAGCCCCTCGATCCTCAGGCCGGGCCCGGTGGCGGCCGCGGGGCGCTCCATCGCTGCGGCCTCAGGCATGACCGGCTCCGATGTAGGCCTCGACCACGCGGGGGTCCTTCGAGACGACGGCGTAGGTGCCCTCGGCGAGGATCTTGCCCCGCGCCAGCACGGTGATGTGGTCCGACAGGGAGGCCACCACGGAGAGGTTGTGCTCCACCATCAGGATGGTGCGGTCCTTCGAGATCCGTCGGATCAGCTCCGCCGTGCGGTCCACGTCCTCCCGGCCCATCCCCGCCATCGGCTCGTCGAGGAGCAGCATCGCGGGGTCGAGGGCGAGCGTCGTGGCGATCTCCAGCGCCCGCTTGCGGCCGTAGGAGAGCTCCACGGCCAGCGTGTCGGCGAAGGCCTGCAGGCCCACCGCCTCGACGAGGGCCAGCGCCTCCGCGTCGAGGGCCCGCAGCACCCGCTCGGAGCGCCAGAAGTCGAAGCTGTCGCCGCGCTTGTGCCGCTGGAGGGCGATGCGGACGTTCTCCTTCACGGTGAGGTGGGGGAACACCGCCGAGATCTGGAAGGAGCGCACGAGGCCGAGGCGGGCGACGTCCGCGGGCCTGGTGCGGGTGATGTCGCGGCCCTCGTAGCGGATGGTGCCGGCGGTGGGCGTGAGGAACTTGGTGAGCAGGTTGAAGCAGGTCGTCTTGCCGGCCCCGTTCGGGCCGATCAGGGCGTGGATCGTGCCGCGGCGGACCTTCAGGGCCACGCCGTTGACGGCGCGGAAGCCCCGGAACTCCATCGTCAGGTCTTCGGTCTCCAGAGCGATATCGCTCATCCTGCCTCCCGGATACGGCCGCCTTCGGCGGTCCATGCTTATTATTATTCGCCGCGCAGGCTATCAGGGCCCCGACGCGCCGCAACGGAATTCTTCCGCGCTCCCGCCCGAAGGTGACCGCCGTCCCGGCCGGTCCTCAAGAGCCGATGGCCGCCGGGTGCGCAAGGGCCGGCGCGGGCAGGCGCCTGACAACGCCTGCGTGCCGTCAAGGCCCGGAGGCCCGGAGCCGGCTGACGGCCCTGCGGGGGTTGCGGGCGTGCCGGGGACGGCCGATCCTGGCCCCGGAAGGGTCCGGCCGGCGGGCCCGGAGACCGAGCCGATGCCCGTCACGATCCACCCCGCCCCCGCCGACGCCCTCACGGAGGCCGAGATCGCGCGGTGGCGGCCGGTGCCGGTCGCGGTGGCGGTGGACCTCGCCCGCGACGCCGGGCAGATCGACCCCGCCCTGCGGCCGCTCAACCCGCCGGGCCGCCAGCCCCGCCTGTTCGGCCGGGCGGTGACCGCCTTCTGCGAGCCCCCGGATTTCGGCGCCGTGCTGCACGCCGTCGAGATCGTCGGGCCCGGCGACGTGCTGGTGATCGCCGCCGGCGGCCACGCCGAGACCGCGATGATCGGCGAGATCGTGGGCGGGCACCTGCGCCGCCGCGGCGGCTGCGGCCTCGTCTGCGACGGGGCGATCCGCGACGTCGCCGCGCTCGCGGCCTGGGACGACCTGCCGGTCTTCGCCCGCTGGATCACGCCCCGGGGCCCCGCCTCGGCCGAGCGGGGCGCCGTCAACGCGGCGGTCGTCGTCGGCGGCCGGAGCGTCGCGCCGGGCGACCTCGTGATCGGCGACGACGACGGCCTCGTCGCGCTGGCGCCCGCCACGGTGCGAGCCCGCATCGGCGACGCCGAGGCGAAGCTCGCCCGCGAGGCCGCCTGGGAGGCGAGCCTCGCCGCCGGCCGCTCGGTGCGCGAGACCTTCGGGCTCGCGCCACCCGCCGAGGCCTGAGGTCCGCGGGGGCCGGCCGTACGGTCCGATCCCGGGAACGACGTGCGCGGGGCCCGATGCGGCTCGGCCTTGCCGAATCCTCCCGGCTCGCCGCCCGGTCAATACTTTGGAAACCAGTGCGACATCATTGTGGGAGCAACGAATTCGGCACCGAAGACACAACCTACGCAAAACAGGTCCCTTGCAATGCAATTACGCCTCTCCATTCGGGCCTGCCTCGGCGCCAGCGTCGGCCTCCTCGGCCTGCTGGTGGTCGCGGATGCGGGCTGGCGCTCGTGGTCCGCCTGGGAGAAGTCGGCGAACCTCGAGCTGGTCGCCTGGGATGCCCGTGCCGACCAGGCCACGCTGAACACGCTCCAGGCCCTGCGCTTCGAGGCGGGCTACAGCGCCAGCTACCTGATGGCCGATGCGACGCAGATGGCGGCCTTCCGGCAGAACCTGGTGCGCTCCCGCGGCGAGTTCGCCGCCGGCCTGGCGGACCTCCTCGACAAGGGCACGCACTTCGTGGACGAGCGCCTGCACGAGACCCTCGCCACGGTCCGGCGCGCGTACGACGCGCTCGCCGGCTCCCGGACCGCGCTGGACGCGGAAGCGGACAAGGAGCGCACCCTCCGGGACAAGGGCGCCACGACCCGGTTCCTGGCGCAGGTCGACCTGACGCAGCGGGCCCTCGAGCGCCTGTCCGACGACCTCGGCGACCGGATGAAGAGCCTCGCGCCCGCCCTGCGGACGGAGATCGACGTGAAGCTGAACGCCTGGCGCGCCCGCTCCGCGGCCGGGCCCGGCTACACCTTCATCAGCCAGACGATCATGCGGAAGGCGCCGGTCTCCCCGGAGGCGGCGGACGCCATCGCGACGCAGTTCGGCCAGGCGGACGCCCACTGGCGGCTGGTCCGCAGCGAGGCGGCGCGCAGCCCCTCGGCGCAGGCCCTGGCCCCGAGCCTGGAGGCGGCCGAGAAGGCCGTGTTCTCGCCTGAGGCGGCGGCCCTGCGCCAGGCGGTCCGCGCGAGCCTCGATGCCGGGGGCGACGGCGGCGTGAGCGTGGCCGAGTTCCAGAAGGGCAACCTGGAGCGGTTGCGCGCCATCATGTCCGTCGCGGCCGAGGCGATGAACCGCACGGTGGTGCTGGCCGAGGGGCTCGCCGCGGAGGCGCGCGCGCAGATGATCACCCTGGGCGGCCTCGCCGTCCTCGCCCTGCTCCTGAGCCTCGGCGCCCTGGCGATGGTGCAGGTCCGCGTCATCGGGCCGCTCGGCCGGATGACGGCCGCCATGCGCGATCTGAGCCGGGGACGGCTCGACGTGGCCGTGCCCCACGGCGGCCGCCGCGACGAGATCGGCGCGATGGCGGCGGCGGTCGCGGTCTTCAAGGACAACCTGGTCCGCACGCGCGACCTCGAGGCGGAGGCGACGCGGGCGCGCGCCTCGGCCGAGGACGAGCGCCGGGCCGGGATGCGGCAGATGGCCGACGGGTTCGATTCCGCCGTCGGGGGCATCGTCGGCCTGGTGTCCTCGGCGGCGACCGAGCTCCAGGCCACGGCCCAGCAGATGAGCGCGACCGCGGTGCAGACCGCCGCGCGATCCACCACCGCCGCTCGGGGCGCCGAGGCCGCGGCCTCGAACGTCGGCACGGTGGCGGCCGCCGCCGAGGAGCTCGGCGCCTCCATCCGGGAGATCGGCGAGCAGGTGCACCGGTCCGCGGGCCTCGCCCGGGACGCGGTCGGGACGGCGGACCTGACCGCGCGCCTCGTGGAGACGATGCGGGCGACCTCGGCCCGGGTCGGCGACATGGTCGGGCTGATCGCGAGCATCGCCGGCCAGACGAACCTGCTGGCGCTCAACGCGACGATCGAGGCGGCCCGCGCGGGCGAGGCCGGCCGCGGCTTCGCGGTGGTGGCCGCCGAGGTCAAGGCGCTCGCCAACCAGACGACGCGCGCGGCCGAGGACATCACCGCGCAGATCGGCGAGATCCAGGGCGTGACCGGTCAGGCGGTGACCGCCATCGACGCGATCACCGGCCGCATCCGCGAGATCGACCAGTACGCGACGAGCATCGCGGCGGCCGTCGAGCAGCAGGGGGCCGCGACGCAGGAGATCGTGCGCAACGTCGCGGAGGCCTCCGCGGGCACGAGCGCGGTGACCGGCAGCATCGCGGGGGTCGCCCAGGCCTCGGAGGAGACGGGGACCGCGGCGGCCCAGGTGCTCGCCTCCGCCACCGACCTGTCGCACCAGTCCGAGCACCTCTCGGCCGAGGTCCGGCGCTTCCTCGACACCGTCCGGGCCGCCTGAGGCGCCTACAGGTCGCGGGCCCACTCGCGCAGGACGAACTTCTGGATCTTGCCCGTGGCGGTCTTCGGCAGGGGGCCGAACACCACCGTGCGGGGCACCTTGAAGCGGACGCCTCAGGGACAGGTGAGGATTCGGTCTGGCGACGTTTGCTCCCAATTCCAAAGGCGGCGCTACAGGGCGAAAAGGTAGGGCAGGATCGCCCTTGGCCGCGTCCGTCGCCATCGCCCGGACCCTCGCTGGAAAATTGCCGGCCTTCGCGGCTTCGTTCTGCGTGCGTCGACGGCTGTGCGAAGCGAGCGTCGCGAGCGCCATGATGACCGAACTCGAAAGTGTTGCGGCCATCCTATCCCGCGACGTCGGTCATGTGCCGCCTCCGTAATGCGCGTCCGCGCACATCACGATCGGATGCCGCTGGCCGGGACCGACATCGTCAATCTAAACCGCTGAAAGATTTGATTATTTTACCAACACGCCGTTGGCGACTTTGTTTGCGATGCGCCGTTCGGCGGGGTTGTCAACAGGCAATCAAAACCAATATGCTTCCTCGCACAACGGAATGCTCTGACGACCTGGATCTGACGGTAGGGAAACTCCGTGCTGGCTGAAAACCCGACTCTCTCCGAGCGCCGTGTTGCGCAGGAGGAGTACGTCATTCAGATCACTACGCCCGACCCGGTGCGCGAGGGCGTTGTTGACGTCCTCTCGTTGCGTGGGTTCGTGCGCGCCCTCAGGGCTGCGCTCGGTCATTCTCGCACTGATGACTTCGAGCGTGCGCTTGCTAGGATGATAAACGTCAATGGCGCACTAGCTCAGGCGATCGAACTTGAACAGCAGCGAAGGGGACTTCGTCCCTCCGGCCGCAACTCCAGAGCCGACTGCTGAGCCGTCCGCACGGTTCGGCCAAACGGGCCCCGGCACTCTCATCCAGAATGTCCACGTCCGGACTGATGAGGTCAACATTCATCAGCCGAGTATGGCGGCTTTAGAGAAGATGGCGGTCCACAGCCCCGAAATTGCCAATCAACTCATTGAAGGTACGAAGTTTGTAGTCAAGCAAGACACAAAGAAGTTTATCACCGGCGCCATCATTGCCGGACTTGTGGCCTGCACGATCATCATTTGCTCGACCGTAACGATAGTCAATGCCGGTTTTTGGGCAGGTATCGCGCTTTTTATGGCCGCCGTTGTAGTCTTTGGAATAATGATTGCTGCTCTTACGGGAAAGGCTCAGGATATCAGCTGGGTTGTCAAAGTAATCCCAGGGATTCGCAATAAAAAAGACGACTGATTACCCATGGAACAAATTAATATTTAGTAATATTGATCTTCTGAAACAACCAGGCCTTCCGCCTCTCGACTTCAGCGATGCATCTCTGCGTCCGAGCTGGCGTGAGCGATCGGGTTAGCCCGTACGCAACAGCTTTCCGTAGCATCATATTTCGCTCGTTCCACCCTCCGTGCGGCCCCCGCCAACGCAATCCCTCGCATCGCCGGAATCTCGCGCTGCCTCAAGCGCTGACTCAAGCGCTGCCTTGCACAACTCGAACATTTCCCCTCAGGCGAACAGCCGATCTGGGTTTGGGTTGGCCGGAAAGCGCGTCTGCGGAGTCGGGCCGACCTCGCAGCGCACAAGAACCGCCGTCAGGGCCGACGGACAGGTCAAGCTCTGGCGCCACACGGGCCCGCGGCCCGCCCGCGCCTACAACTCCCGCGCCCGCTCGCGCAGGACGAACTTCTGGATCTTGCCCGTGGCGGTCTTCGGCAGGGGGCCGAACACCACCGTGCGGGGCACCTTGAAGCGGGCCATCCGCGCGCGGCAGAAGGCCGTGACCTCCCCGGCCTCGGCCGTCGCGCCGGGCTTCAGCTCCAGGAAGGCGCAGGGGCTCTCGCCCCAGGTGGCGTCGGGCCGCGCCACCACGGCGGCGAGCATCACGGCGGGGTGCTGGGTCAGCACCTCCTCGACCTCGAGGCTCGAGATGTTCTCGCCGCCCGAGATGATGATGTCCTTCGCCCGGTCCTTGATCTCCACCGCCCCGTCCGGGTGGCGCACGGCGAGGTCGCCCGTCCGGTACCAGCCGCCGGCGAGCGCCGCCCCGGTGGCGGCCGGGTTCTTCAGGTAGCCCTTCATCACGGTGTTGCCGCGCAGGTGGATCTCGCCGACCGTGGCGCCGTCCCGCGGCACCGGCGCGTCGGTCGCCGGGTCGGCGACGCGCAAGCCCTCCAGGGTGGCGAGCGCCACCCCCTGGCGGGCCATGCGGGCGTAGCGCTCCGGGGCCGGCAGCGCCGCCCAGGCGGGGTCGAACAGGCAGAGCGTGGCGGGCCCGTAGCTCTCGGTGGCGCCGTAGAGGTGCGTCACCCGGAAGCCCAGATCCTCCATGGCCCGGAGCGTCGTCGAGGCCGGGGCGGCGCCCCCGGTGGCGACCCGCACGGGGTGGGGGAGGGGGAGGCGGGCCTCGGCGGGCGCGTTCGCGATCATCGAGAGCACGATCGGCGCGCCGCACAGGTGGGTGACGCCGTGCTCGGACACGAGCCGGAAGATCGCGGCGGGCTCGACCTTGCGCAGGCAGACCTGGGTGCCCCCGGCCGCCACCACCGCCCAGGGGTAGGACCAGCCGCTGCAGTGGAACATCGGCAGGGTCCAGAGATAGACCGAGCCGGGACCGAGGCCGAAGGTCAGGGCGTTGCCGAGCGCCTGCAGGTAGGCGCCCCGGTGGCTGTAGACGGCGCCCTTGGGGTCGCCGGTGGTGCCGGAGGTGTAGAGCAGGCAGAGCGACTGCCACTCGTCCGAAGGCTCGGCGAAGGCGTCCTCCGAGGCGTCGCCCTCGGCCAGGGCGCCCTCGGCGAGCAGGTCCTCGTAGGGGAGGGCGTCGGGGATCGTCCCCGCCACGGCCACGACGCGGGGCGGCGCCTCCATCAGCCCCAGGGCCTCGGCCGCGAGGGACGCGTAGTCGCCGTCGACGATCAGCACCCGCGCCCCGCCGTGGCGCAGGCAGAAGGCGATGCCCGCCGGGTCGAGGCGGGTGTTGAGGGGGTTCAGCACGGCGCCGAGCCGCGGCACCCCGAAATGCGCCTCGATCATCTCGGGGATGTTGCCGGAAAGGATCGCCACGGTGTCGAGGCGGCCGACGCCGCGGCCCGCGAGCCCCCGGGCGAGGCGCCGGCAGCGGGCGTCGAGCTCCGCGTAGCTGAGGCGCCGGTCGCCGTCGATCACCGCCACGGCGTCCCCGAACGCCTCGGCCGCCCGGGCGAGGAAGCTCACCGGGGTGAGAGGGACGTGGTTCGCGGGGCCGCGGCCGAGCCCGGCCTCGAACGGGTGCGGGTCGCCCTGGCTCATGCGGGGCCGCCCGAGGCGCCCGGGGCGATCGTCGGCAGGGGTCCGATGGCGTCAGCGTGCACGGCGGGGCATCCGGGGCTCGTCCTCCGGCCCCGTCCCTCTCGCGGGGACGTCGGGCCCTGTCCCCCCGAGTTGGCCGCGGGGGGAGGGCGCGAGTCAAGCCGGCTCAGGCCGGCGCGGTGCGGGCGCGGGCGCGGGCGCGCAGCAGCAGGAGCAGCACGATCCCGGCGTTCAGCGCGTTCCAGGACAGCCCGTTCACGAAGGCCGCCCGGTACGAGCCGGTCGCGTCGAAGATCGCGCCGGAGATCCAGCCGCCGAACGACATGCCGAGGAGCGAGACCATGATCACCGTGGCGACGCGGGTCGCCGCCTCGGCCGCGGGCATCGTCTCGCGCACGATGATGGCGTAGCTCGGCACGATGCCGCCCTGGAACAGGCCGAACAGGGCGGACACCACGTAGAGCGGCGTGAGCCCGTCGAAGACGAGGTACAGGCTGAGGGCGAGGGCCTGCGCCACCGAGCCGATCAGCAGGGTCGCGAGCCCGCCGAGCCGGTCGGCCAGGACGCCCGAGCCGATCCGGCTGACGATGCCGAAGGCCAGCATCAGGGACAGCATCTCGGCCCCGCGGGCGACGCCGTAGCCGAGGTCGCCGCAATAGGCGACGATGTGGACCTGCGGGATCGCCATCGCCACGCAGCAGGCGAAGCTCGCCACCGAGAGGACGCCCGTCAGCGCGTTGGGGCCGAGGCCGAGATCGACGCCCGGAGGCCGCGCCGCGCCGGGCCGGCGGCCCCCCGCCCCGTCGAGGCTGGAGCGCAGGAGGAGCACGAGCCCCGTCATCGCGGCCCCGCAGAGGAGGCCGAGGGCGACGTGCGTCACCGGCCAGCCGTAGCGGGCGACCGCCCGCTCGATCAGCGGCGGCCAGAGGGCGCCGGAGAGGTAGTAGCCGCTGGCCGCGATCCCCACCGCGATCCCGCGCCGGCGCACGAACCAGTGCGACGCCTCCGCCATCAGCGGCGCGAAGGTCGCCGACGCGCCGAGCCCGACGAACAGGTAGGCGAGCGCGAAGGCCCACAGCGCCGTCGCGAGGCCGGCGCCGAGGAAGCCGGCGACCAGGGACAGGACGCCCATCGCCATGGCGGGGATGATGCCGAGGCGGTCGGTCAGGCGCCCCGTCAGGACGCCGCCGAGGCCGAAGCCGACCATCGCCAGGGTGTAGGCCGTCGACGCGGCGGCCCGGGTGCCGCCGAGGTCGGCCTGCACCCCCGGCAGCACCACCACGACCGACCACGTGCCGACGCTGCCGACCGTGCCGATGGCCAGCGCGATCAGCAGGCGCCGCCAGGCCGCGGGCGAGTCGGGCACGAAGGCGGGGGCGGGCCGATCGGGGGGGATGGTGGGGCTCACGCGGGCTCCTTGCCGGCGAAGCCTCGCTGCCGGGGCGGCCGCCGGGGCAGCTTATCCTACGGCGGACCGTGGTGGGGCAAGAAGGTGCCGGAGGGGCACAGGGCGGTGCTTCGTCCGGAAACCCCCGGTCCCTCACCCCGGCCCTCTCCCGCACGGGAGAGGGGGTCCGTTGCGGTAGCTGCGCCTCTTCGGGACGTGGCGCGGGTCCCCTCTCCCGAGCGGGAGAGGGACAGGGTGAGGGATCAGGGAGCGCCGGATATGGCTCGGCCGTAGTGCTTCATTCGGAAGCCCGAGGTCCCTCACCCGGCTTTCTGCGAAAGCAGACCTCTCCCGCCCGGGAGAGGGGGCCCGTCGCGGTTCCGCGGACCTTACGGTAGGGGCGGGGCGCCTCACCCCATCGCCGCCGGTGCGGCGAGGGTGAAGGCGGGGCCCTCCAGGGTCCAGCCGGGGCCGGCGGCGCCGCCCTCCAGGTGGGCGGCCTCGGCCTCGCTGGAGGCGAAGTAGTGCCGGCCCGTCTGCGTGTTGACGAAGCGCTCCACGGTCACCGCGGCGGCGCCCGCCGCAGCCGGGTCCGCGAAGGCCTGGAAGGCGACGCCCTCGAAGGCGTAGTCCGGCAGCGTGCCGAGGATGTAGTCCCGCTCGGCCGCGCTCTGGGTGTAGAAGCGGTCGCCCGTGCGGGTGTCGAGGAAGCGGAACACGTCCTGCGTGCCGGCCCCCGGCTCCGGGGCCGCCCAGGCGACGCCCTGCTCCGCGTAGCCCGGGTAGAGCTGCGCCACGGCGTCCCGCTCCTCGGGGTTCGCCGTGAAGAAGTGCTGGCCCGTTCCCGCGTCGTAGAGGTGGTAGACCGGGTCGAAGCCGGGCGCGTCGCCCGTCACCGCCCGGTAGGCGCGCAGGTAGTCGATGCGCATCTCGGCCGGGAACGGCGTCGTGGCGTCCGGGCTCCCCGGCCAGGTGCCGCCGACCGCGAGGTTCGCGATCATGTACATCGGCCCGTCGAGGTCGGCCGGCGTCGCGGTGCGGTAGACCTCCCGGCCGTCGAAGTACCAGGTGAGGCTGTCGGGCTGCCAGTCGACCCCGTAGGTGTGGAAGCCGTCGCTCGTGTCGCCGACCTGCGTGATGCCCTGGCTCTGGTAGCGGCCGTCCGGGAAGGCGACCGCCCCGGAGGCCTCGCTGTGGACCGTGGTGTAGAGCGTGCCCGGCGCGTCGCCCAGCACCTCCATCACGTCGATCTCCGGCGGCCAGGACCCGTCGGTCGGCAGGAGCCAGAAGGCCGGCCAGATGCCCTGGCCGGCCGGCAGCTCGGCCCGCATCTCGAAGTAGCCGTAGGTTTGGCTGAAGTCGTGGAAGGTGTTGATCAGCCCCGACGTGTAGGCCTGGCCGCCGAGGCTCGCACCGAGCGCCGGATCGGCGGGCGCCGCGCGGATCGTCAGCACCCCGTCCGCAACGCTGAACGGGTTCGGCAGCCCCGCCGCGGCCGCCGCGTCGGCGCGGACGTAGAACTGCTGTTCCTGGTTGTAGGGCATCGTGCCGGTGGCGCTGGTGCTCCAGGCCCATTGCGGGCCGCCGGCCGTGTCGAGGCCCGTGCTGCCGTCCCAGAGGTCGAAGGTGTCGAACTCGGCGTCGTAGGTGAGCACGGCGGTGCGGGCGAGGTCGTTCGGGTCGATCGGCATGGGTTAGCACTCGGGGCGCCGCCGCGCTGTCGAGCGGCGGGCCCGGGATCCTGCTGATTACAACTACTGATTGAAGTTGGCCGTCCGTGGGGCGTTCCTTGCGGCAAAGTACCGAGGCGGGCGCCCGGACGGGGCGGCGGGCGCCTCAGTCCACCGCCCGGAGCCCGCGCCCGAGGCCCTGGACCAAGTCCTTGCCAGCCGCCCGCGGCTCCGGGGCCGGCCGGTCCGGCCCGGGTCGGGCGGAACCCGCCTGCGGGCTTCCCGGCTGTTCCAGGGCGCGCCGCACCGTCGAGCGGGCGGCGTCGATGGCGATGCCGGCCGCGCTCATGGTGCGGGGCTCGGCCGGGCGGTTGAGGGCGAAGCGGGCGATGTTGGCGGCGAGCGCGTCGATCTCGTCGGCCAACGCCGCGAGGCGGGCGGGGTCCGTCGTCCGCCCGGCCGCCCCGCGGATCTCCAGGAGACGCTCGGTGGCGATCTCGATGCGCTCGCGGCGCAGGCGCGACAGGCGCTGGCGCAGCCACGCGAACCCCGAGCCGAGCCCGCCGCCTAGGAAGGCCAGCAGGTAGATCCAGGTCTCGTAGCGCTCGATGAAGCTCTCCTGCTCGCGCTCGAAGTAGTCGATCGCGCCCGGGTGGATCGGCAGCCGGGCCGAGGTCGCCGCCGCGGTGGTGTCGTAGGCCGGCGCCGCGATCAGGTTGGCGGCCGGTACCGCGTCGGAGAGCGCGCTGCGCATCTCGAACAGGTTCTCGGTGACCTCCGCGGCGAGGCTGCGCGACAGGGTCTCGCGGGCCATCAGCCGGTAGGAGGCCCCCACCGTCGCGAGGTCCTCCTCGGGGATCCGCGGGTTGCCGCCGTAGAGGCCCGCCGGAATCGTCACGGCCTGGAGGCGGGGCAGCCGCGCGAGGAGGGCCGGCGGGTCCGGCACGCCGAGGAGCGTGGGCCGGCGGCCGCGGCCGGCCTCCCGCACCAGGGCGACGGCGCGGCGGGCGGCGGGCGTCGTCGGCGTGGTCACCAGGGCGACGGCATCGATGCGCCGCTCCGCGAAGGCCTTGGCGAGGTCGCCCTCCGCCACCGGCACCAGGGCGACGCTGCGGGGCGGCACCGGCCCCGCGGAGGCCTCGGTGAGGAGGCCGAAGCCCTGGTGGACGATCGCCTCGCGGATCAGCGCCCAGTCGGCGGTGCGCTCGGCCAGGATGCCGAGGCGGCGCCGGGCGAGGTCCGGGAAGGCCCGCACGGGTCCGCCCTCGGGGCCGGCGACCACGAGGGCCTGCTCGCGCAGGATCGCGAGGGTCAGCCCGTTGCCGGGCATCAGCACGTCGGGCCGGACCACGGCGAGGTCGGCCCGGCCCGCCTGCAGGGCCTCGGCGCTCTCGCGCACCCCGTCGAAGGGCAGGATTTTGAGGCGCACCGCCTTGCGCTGGCGGGCGAGCGCCTCCGCGTAGGCCCGCAGCAGGGCGGGCTCGGTGCCCCCGCTCGGCGCGACCGCCACCGTGAGGGTGGTGGCGCGGGAGAGGTAGAGGACGAGCCCGGCGGCGGCTGCGAGCAGCACCGCGACCGCGAGGAACACCACCTCCCGCCGCATCCGGAGCCCGCGCATCCCGCCCTCCCGTCGGCCCAACCGCCGACCCGCACCGCCAGGAACGCGCGGACGGGGCCTGTCCGTTCCGCTGCGCCTTCCCACGTGCGCTCCCGCTCTTGGCGACCGCGCGGGCCGCGCCTTATTTTGCACTGCAGCGAACCCGGCGGGGGCTGGTGCGTTCCTTGCCCCGTGACCGGCGGCCGGGCCGGCCGCCCGCGATCCCCACGAGACCCCGAAACCAGTCGGAGACGGACGCCCCATGCACGACGAACGCCTCGCCGCGAACGAGACGCCCGCGCACAGCACGGCCCCGGCCGCGCGCGCCGCCACCGAGCCCACCCCCGTCACGCCTGCGGCGAAGTCCGACGCCCGCGACCGCAACCGGCACTCCACCCGGATCGGCCTCGGCCTGATCGGCCTGATGGGCGCCGCCTGGGCGGCGGTGATCGCCGCCCGCTACGCCGAGCTGATGCCGAACTGAGGCCCCTCGCTGTGGTCGGCCGTCAGGCCGGCCCCCTCGCTGCGGCCGGCTTCAGGCCGGCCGCAGCCCGGCCAGGACCCGCCCCACCGCCGCGACCGTCGCGTTGCGGGCCTCCGCCGCCGCCGTGGTCTGCGTGAGGTAGATGGCGGCGAGGATCGGCGCCCCGTCGGGCGGCCGGATCAGGCCGACGTCGTTGGTGGTGCCGAACGCCCCCGAGCCCGTCTTGTCCCCGACCCGCCAGCCCGGCGGCAGCCGCGCGCGCAGGCGCGCGTCCCCGGTGCGGTTGTCGAGGAGCCAGCCCGTGAGGCGGGCGCGCCCGTCCGGCGACAGGGCGTCGCCGAGGAGCAGGCGGCGCAGGCTCGCCAGCATCGCGGCCGGCGTGGTGGTGTCGCGCGGGTCGCCGGGGGCGGCCTCGTTGAGGTCGGGCTCGATCCGGTCGAGGCGGGTCACCGGGTCGCCGAGCCCCCGCAGGTAGGCGGTGAGCCCCGCCGGCCCGCCGATGGCGTCGAGCAGCAGGTTGCCGGCGGTGTTGTCGCTCCGGGTGATGGCGGCCGCGCAGAGCGCGTCGAGCGGCATCGCGCCCTCGCCCGCGGGCAGGCCCCCCGTGCCGAGCCGCGCCTGCGTCACCGGCGAATCGGGCACGATCATCGCGGCCGTGTAGGGCACGGACCGTTCCAGGCGCTCCCGCCCGGCCTCGACGCGGGCGAGGATCGCGGCCGCGGCCAGGAGCTTGAAGGTGCTGCACAGGGGGAAGCGCTCGTCGGCCCGGTGGCCGACGACGCGGCCGGAGCCGGCATCGAGGATCGCCACCCCGAGCCGGCCGCCGCTCTCCGCCTCGATCCGGGCGAGCGCCGGTTCCAGGTCCGGTTCCGGGTCCCGGCCGGGCTCCGGCGCGGCGCGGGCCGGCGGGGCGAGGAGGCCCGCCCCGAGGGCGAGGACGAGGCGGCGTCTGTCGAGCATGGCGCTCCGGGCTCCGGTGCCCGACGAGTCGGCGCCCCCGCGATGTCGGAAGTGAGGCCGGACGATCCGACCCGCGCAGCCGAGGTGCCCCCCGGAGGCATTGGAGGAGAGTGCCAGGACCCTCTGTGCTCCCTGGAGGCCTCCTTCGAGGCTTCGCTTCGCTGCGCACCTCAGGATGAGGTCGCGGGCTGGGGGAACCCGGACGGCGGATCCCATCCACCCGCCTCATCCTGAGGTGACCCCGCAGGGGGCCTCGAAGGAGCCCTCCAGAACCCTCCGCGCTCCCTGGAGGCCTCCTTCGAGGCTTCGCGGTCGAGCGGGCCTCACGGCGGCAGGCGGTGGACGAGCTCGATCAGCGCGCTCTGGCGGTGGGTGCCGGTCTTGGCCAGCACGGCCTTCAGCTGGCCGCGGGCGGTGGCGTGGGTCACGCCCAGGGCGTCAGCGGCCTCCTGCAGGCTGGCGCCCGCCGCGAGCCGGGCGGCGAGGCGCGCCTCGGCCGGCGAGAGGCCGAAGGCGGCCCGGATGCGGTCCGGCGCCCGGGGCTCCGGCGCGGCGTCGAGGTCGGTGAGGAGCAGGACGGCGCGGGCCCCCAGGAAGGGCGAGCGGGCCTCCCCGTCCACCGCCACCGCCCGCACCACCAGGGGCCGGCGCCCGGGGCGGGGCACCACCAGGGGAGGCAGGTTCAGGGGCGTGCCGTCGATGCGGGTGCGCACCGCCCCCGTCAGGGCGTCGAGGGCCTCGGCCACCCGGCGCTCGCGGGCGACGAGGCGCCGGTTCACCACCCGCAGGGCGTCGCGCAGCAGGGCGTCGGCGGCGGCGTTGACGAGGAGCACGGTGCCGGAGGCCTGGAGCAGGATCGCGGGCTGGCGCACCGCGTCGAAGGCGCTGCCCATGGCCAGCAGGGAGGCCCGCCCCACCGCCTCCGACAGGGTCGCGACCTCGGAGAGCCGGTCCGAGAGCCCGGCGAGCACGGCCTTCTCGCCGCGCGTGAAGGCGCCCTGGCCCGCGGTGCGCTGCAGGGTCAGCACCCAGGGCGCCGCGCCCGCCCGGAAGCCGATGCCCGCGAACCACTTGTAGCCCGCGGGGGCGAGGAGGTCCGCGTAGTAGGGCTCGCGGCGCATCTCCTCCTCGGTCATCAGGTCGTCGTCGCCGACCACGATGCCGCGCGCCACCAGCTCCACCCCCCGGGCCCGCAGGTCGCGGACGTGCCAGCCCTCGCCGAAGTAGCGGCGGAACAGCGGCTCGAGGACGGCGCTGCGGGGGATGTCGGCGGTGCGGACGTCGCTCTGCAGCAGGGCGCCGCCGGCGGAGCCCGTGAGCTCGGACAGCGCGTCGAGCATCGCCGTCCAGCGGAGCGGATCGACCACCACTTCGCCGAGGCGCAGCGAGAAATCGGCCAGGGCATCGGCGCTGAAGGGCCTCACGGTCACCGCCTCGCGAAGATGAGCAATTACTGCTCAGTCTAAGCTGGGTCCGCCCGCTCGTCCAATCGAACCTGATCATCCGCCCGGACCCGCGCCAATGAAACCGGCGAAACCTGATCTTTGCCGCCTCCGAACACGGGCCGGATGCTCCGTTCGGTCTCACGGGAACGGCCGGGGCGGGGGGTCGCCCCGGGCTCGCTCCGGCCCGGCGGAGAAGCGGGCCCGGTAGGTGCCGGGGCTCACCGCGAGGTGGCGCTGGAAGAGGCGGCGCAGGGTCTCCTCCGAGCCGAGGCCGCAGCGGGCGGCGATCCGCTTCAGGGGCAGGCCGGTGTCGGTGAGGAGGCGGCGCGCCGCCTCGACGCGCATGCTCTCGGCGGCGGCCGCGGGCGTGCGCCCGGTGACGGCCCGGTAGCGGCGGGCGAAGCTGCGCAGGCTCATGCCGGCCTGCGCGGCGAGGCTCGGCACCGAGAGGTCGCCCGCGAGGTGCTCGGCCATCCAGGCGTGGAGGGCGCCGAAGCGGTCCTCGGCGCGATCCCCCGCCCGATTCCCGGCGCTCTGGAGGGCCAGGGCCGCGGAGAACTGCGCCTGCCCGCCCGGGCGCTTCAGGAAGACCACGAGGTGGCGCGCCACAGCGAGCGCCGCCGCGCGGCCGAGATCCGCCTCGATGAGCGCCAGGGCGAGGTCGATGCCGGCGGTGACGCCCGCCGAGGTCCAGACCGGCCCGTCCCGCAGGAAGATCGGGTCCGCCTCCACCCGCACGGCCGGATAGCGCGCGGCGAGGCGCGCGCAGGCATCCCAGTGCGTCGCCGCCCGGCGCCCGTCGAGGAGCCCGGCCTCCGCCAGCAGGAACGCGCCGGTGCAGACGGAGACGACCCGCTCCGCCGCCCCCGCCCGCCGCGCCACCCAGGCCCGCAGGGCGGGCCGCCGAAGGGCGTCGTGGACGCCGGCGCCCCCCGGCACCAGCAGGGTGCCGAGGGGCTCCCCCGGGTCCGGCAGCGGCGCGGTGGCGAGGCCGAGCCCCGCCGAGGCGGTCACCGTCCCGCCGGCCTCGGAGACGACCCGCAGGGCGTAGGCGGGCGCCGCCCCCGCCCGGTCCGCCAGATCGTTGGCGCTCGCGAAGGCCTGGAGGGGTCCCGCGACGTCGAGGAGCTGCACCCCCGGGAAGACCAGGATCTCGACGGCGTGCGGCGCCGTTGGCCGGAACGGTGGGGGGATTGGCATTTCGGCCGGAGGATGCGCCGCTACCCTGCGCCTGTCCATCGCCCGGGGCGGGTGCCGGATCCCCCGCCCAGGCCCCAGGCCCCCGCACGAACCTCCGGGAGATCCATGACCGACGCAACCGACATCCACGCATCCGAACCCGCCGGGGCCCCGATCGAGATCGGCTTCGTCCTGTTCCCGGACGTGCAGCAGCTCGACCTGACGGCGCCCTACGAGGTGTTCGCCTCCCTGCCCGGCACGCGGCTCCACCTCGCGGCGGCGAGCCCGGCGCCCGTGGCGAGCTCGACCGGCCTCGTGCTGGCCCCGACCACGACCTTCGCGGACTGCCCGCCCCTCGACGTGATCTGCGTCCCGGGCGGTGCCGGCACGCTCGCGCTCCTCGACGACGCGGTCGTGCTCGACTTCGTGCGCCGGCAGGCGGCCGGGGCGCGCTTCGTCACCGCCGTCTGCACCGGAGCCCTGGTCCTCGGGGCGGCGGGGCTGCTGCGGGGGCGGCGCGCCGCCACGCACTGGAACGCGCGGGACTTCCTGCCCGCCTTCGGGGCGATCCCCTCGGAGGAGCGGGTGGTGCGCGACGGCAACGTGGTCACCGGCGGCGGCGTGACCGCCGGCATCGACTTCGCGCTGACCCTCGCGGCCGAGCTCGTCGGCCCCCTGGAGGCGGAGGCGGCCGGGCTCGTCCTCGAATACGCCCCCGCCCCGCCCTACGGCTCGGGCCGCCCGGAGCTCGCCCCCCCGGCGGTGCTGGCCCGCGCCCGCGCCCGCCTCGAGCCCGGCCGCCGGGCCCGCGCCGCCCGCCTCTCCGGGCCGGCGGATTGAGCGCCCGTTCGGCCGGACGATCCCGCCCGCGGCCTCGGCGATCCCTGGAGGCCTCCTTCGAGGCTCCGCTTCGCTGCGCACCTCAGGATGAGGTCGCGGGTTGGCATGAGGGACGGTTTCTCCCATCCACCCCCTCATCCTGAGGTGCCCCCGCCAGGGGGCCTCGAAGGAGCCCTCCAGGGATCGCGCGGAACCTGGTGCCCTCCTTCGGCTGCGCCCCTCAGCCCCGTGGCCCCCACACGACGAAGCCCCGCGGCCTTGCGGCCACGGGGCCCCCTCTCCGCGCGGGGCCTCCTCCGCGCGGGATTCCGGATCGGGGATGCCTCAGGCGAAGAAGCCCGTGGTGACCGCGCCCGCCGCGATGCCCTCGAGGGTCACGGTGCCGCCGCTCGAGAGGCTGAGGACCGCGTTGCCGCTGCCGTCGCTGCCGACGACGTAGCCCTGGCCGTTCAGGACCAGGCGGTCCCCCGAGGCGGCGCTGAAGTCGGTGATCCGGTCGGCGCCGCTGGTGCGGCCGTCGATCGGGGCGTTGAACACGAACCGGTCGGCGCCGGCGCCGCCGGTCAGGATGTCGTTGCCGAGGTCGCCGTTGATGATGTCGTCGCCCGCGCCGGCGAAGACCCGGTCGTCGTCCTGGCCGCCGAAGATCGAGTCGGCCCCGGTGCCGCCGTAGATCAGGTCGTTGCCGATGTTGCCGAGCAGGATCGCGCCGTCGGGCGAGGACGCGTAGTTGATGAGGTCGGCCTCCTGGCCGCCGAACACCGTGTCGCGGCCGCCGGTGCCCACGATGGTGTCCCGGCCGCGGTTGCCGAAGATCAGGTCGTCGCCCGAGCCGCCGTCCGCGAAGTCGTCGCCGCCGGCGCCGATCAGGGTGTCGTTGCCGCCCGCGCCGAGGAGCGAGTCGTTGCCGGCGCCGCCGTCGACGACGTCGTTGCCGTTGTTGCCGTTCACCGTGTCGTTGCCGTCGTTGCCGAAGATCAGGCCGCCGCCGAGGACCGCGCCGATCAGATCGCCGAGGTTCGTGCCGTTCAGGAGCTGGAGGTCCGCGTCGACGTCGAGGAGCTGGCCGCTCGGGGCCAGCACGGCGACGTTGCCGTTGAGGTTGAGCACGCCGGGCAGGTTCGCCACCACGCCGAGGTCGAGGAGGCCGTTCTGCGTGACGCCGTTCAGGAGGGAGCCGAGGTCGAGGACGCCGAGGAGGGAGTCGGACGCGTTCGTGTTGGTCGAGGCCATGAAGTTGCACTCCTACACCACGCTGTCCCGCCGCTACGGTGGGACAACCGAGTCTGCAACCTGCAGTTGAAATTCCAGTTCCGGCCTCGGTATTCCTCCACATCGGCCCCGCAACCGCCCGGCGGACGGGCGACGGATGCTGGGGCTCTATTTAACCCTATCCATCCGCGTCTTCGAGGACCGCGGCGCTGTGCTTTGCAAGTCGAGCGCTCTATTTCGAGCGTTTTAGAGGGCCCTCGCCCGCGCGGCCCGCCTCAGGCCCCGGCGGGCGGCTTGCGGGCGGTCAGCACCGTCGCGCTGGCGATCGCGAGCTGGACCTCGTGGGGCAGGTCCCGGCAATGGGGCAGGGGGAGCTGGTCGAGGGGCGCCCGCAGGAGGTCCGAGACCCGCATCCGGCGGAAGGCCTTGCGGGACTCGGGCGGCAGGCCCTGCGCCCAGACGCCGAGCATCCACTGCAGCGCCCAGACCGGGTGCGTCGAGCCGAGGACCCGGACATCCTCCACCGTGAGCGCGTCCTCGAACAGGCGCCGGATGCCCTGGGGCGTGGCGTTGAAGTAGTGGTGCGGGTAGCCGTGGTAGGGCTGCAGGAAGGGCACGCAGCAGTAGAGCCGGCCGCCGGGCTTGAGCACGCGGGCGATCTCGGCGGCGCAGCGGAACGGGTCGCGGACGTGCTCGAGCACCGCCACCGAGATCACCGCGTCGAAGGTCCCGTCCCGGAAGGGCAGCGCCTCGCCGACCCCGAGCACGTCCGTCGAGGGATAGTCGACGATCTCGTAGTTGACGACGTTGCCGAAGTAGACGGGCCGGGAGCCCGCCCCGCAATCGAGCACCAGCCCGTCGGGGTAGCGGGCCACGAGGTCGAGCATCGGGCCGTCGTAGCCGTTCTGGGAGACCGCCGCGGTGTCGCTGATCCGGGTGGCGGCGCGCAGCTCCGGGGTCAGGAAGTCGGCCTTGTCCCCGTCCCAGCGGCAGGGCATGTCGGTGCGCAGGTGCGGGCGCAGCCGCGCCATCTTGGCGGCGCGCAGCTCCGCGATGCCGGGCCCCCGCGCCGGGAACGGCCGGCCCTCGCGCCGGCCGAACAGCTCGTAGTGCTGCCGCCCGGATTCGAACTGCCCGGCCTGCACCGCGATGTACACGTCGACGTTGTGGCCGAGGTAGCGCGCCTCGTCGAACGGCTCGCTCTCCGGCTGGTTGTCCGCCCCCTGCGCCAAAACCGACTCCTCGTGCGGCCCCGTTCCGCCGGAGGCCCCTACACCCCCGGGCCGCCGCGCGGAACCCCGCGCCGGACAGCGGCCGGACACGCGTGGGTGGCGCGCCGGACGCACTTCGTGGACAGGCGTCCGAATCCGGCCTATCACCCGCCCCCTTCCTGCTCGCGGCGCTCCCCGAGGGCATCGAGGGCCCGGATGACGACACGCAGACCGACGCGCCTCCTGCCCCGCCTCCTGCCCCGCGTCCTGCCGCGCCTGATCCGGCGTCGGAACCCGGTGCCGGGTTTCGCGCGCCAGCGCGCATTGATCGAGGCCTCCGGCCTGTTCGATCCCGCCTGGTACCGGGCCCGCTACCCGGACCTGCAGGGCGCCAAGGGCCTCAACCTTCTCGTGCATTACCTCCAGCACGGGGGCCGCGAGGGCCGCTGGCCGCACCCGCTCTTCCACGGCGACGCCTACCTCGCCGAGAACCCGGACGTGGCCCGCGGGGGCACGAACCCGCTGCTGCACTTCGTCGAGCACGGCTGGCGCGAGGGCCGCAACCCGAACCCGCTGTTCCGCACCAAGTGGTACGTGAACCGCTACCTGCAGGGCCGCGCCGGAAGCGAGAACCCGCTGCTCCACTTCCTGGCCAACCCCGGCAACCACCCGGGGCCCGACTTCGACGCGACCTGGTACGCCGCGACCTACCTCGATCCCGCCGAGGTCGCGGCAAACCCCCTCGTCCACTACTTCACGGTCGGCCGGCAGCGGCAGCACCGGCGCCAGCCCTCCCGCAGCGGCGGCGCCGGCCTGCCGCCGCCGGCGGCCGATGCGCGCATCACCTGCCTGAAGCGGGCGCCCCGCACCGGCGCCCGCACGGCCCTCCTCGTCACCCACGCGCCGGCCGGCCGCCTGAAGGGCCATGTCGGCCCCTACGCGGAGGCCCTGCGGGAGGCCGGGACGGACGTCGTCCTCATCGTCGCGGCGGACCGCCGCCGCAGCGCGGTGCCGGCCGCGATCCTCGACCTCTGCACCGCCGTCTACGTGCGGGAGAACAGCGGCTTCGACTTCGCGGCCTGGGCCCATGTCCTGTCGATCGACGAGGACCTCATGGCCTCGCGCGTCCTCTACCTCACGAACGACAGCATCATCGGCCCCCTCGACCGGGCGGCCTTCGCGGGCCTCCTCGACCGGATCGACGGGGCGGAGGAGGACCTCGTCGGGCTCACCGACAACCACTACGGCTCCTGGCACCTGCAGAGCTTCTTCATCGCCATCAAGGCGCGCTGCCTCGCCTCCTACGCGTTCAGCCGGTTCGTCCTCTCGGTGAAGGCGATGGAGGACAAGAACGACGTCATCACCGAGTACGAGACCACCT
Organism: Methylobacterium sp. A54F; assembly: GCF_053346035.1. Lineage (NCBI taxonomy): Bacteria > Pseudomonadati > Pseudomonadota > Alphaproteobacteria > Hyphomicrobiales > Methylobacteriaceae > Methylobacterium > Methylobacterium sp. A54F. The sequence continues at coordinate 87,653 of NZ_JBKFBF010000003.1, forward strand.
TCAGCGTGCGGATGCAGGCGAGCGGCTTCACGGCCGCCGCGCTGTTCCCGATCCCCGACCTCGACAACCTGCCCGACAACCGCACGATCTACGCCTGGGACGACCTGCTGGCGCAGGGCTTCCCGTTCATCAAGGCCTCCCTGGTCCTCGGGGAGCACCGGGACAAGGGCGGCGCGGCGGTGCTGTCGGCCCTGGAGGGCCGCGGCTTCGATCTTCACCGGCTGGAGCCGACCTACGCGCACGCCGGCGCCGATGCGGGCACCCTGGCCTGGGCCGATCTCGAGGCGCCGCGCCGGCCGGGCCCGCCCCGCCTCGCCTTCGTGGCGCCGCTCACCTACGCCAACGGCCTCGGGGTCGCGGCGCGCGGCTACCTGCGGGCCCTCCACCGGACGCCCTGGCGCGTCGGCGTCCACCCGGTCACGCGGCCCTTCCACGTCCACGGCCGGGTGGCGCCGGCCTGGCAGGCGCCGGCCTTCACGGGCGCGCCCGACGCGGTCGTGGTCCACCTCAACGGCGGGAGCTGGGAGGAGCTGCTGAACGACGACCAGCGGGCGCTGATCGCCGCGGCCCGGCGGCGGATCGGCCTCCTCGTCTGGGAGACCTCGCACGTCCCGGACGGGTGGCTGAAGACCCTCGACGGCCTGGACGCCATCTGGACGCCGAGCGCGTTCTGCGCCGAGATCTTCCGCGCGGTGACCGACATCCCGGTCTCGGTCGTGCCCCACGTGGTGGAGAACGAGGCCCCCGGGCCGGCGGATCCGGGCCTCGCCGGGCGGGTGCGCGCGACCTTCGGCCTCGATCCCGCGCGCCGGATCGTCCTCTACGCCTTCGACGGATCGAGCTTCCTGGCGCGCAAGAACCCGGAGGCGCTGGTGCGCGCCTTCGCGGCCTCCGGCCTCGCGGGCGCCGGCTGGCAGCTCGTCCTCAAGACCAAGCACCTGTCGGAATCGGGCGAGGCGGGCCGGGAGCTCGCCGCCCTCGCCGCGGCGGCGGAGCATGTCGTCCTGATCGACCGGCCGATGGCGCGGCTGGAGCTCGACGGCCTCTTCCGGATGGCGGACATCTACGCCTCGCCGCACGCCTCGGAGGGCTTCGGCCTGACCATCGCGGAGGCGATGGAGCTCGGCAAGGCGGTCGTCGCCACGGATTTCGGCGGGAGCCGCGACTTCCTCGACGCGAGCTGCGGCTTCCCCGTCCGGGCCGAGGTCGCCGCCCTCGCGCAGTCGCACGGGCCCTACCTGCGCGGCTCCCTGTGGGGCCGGGTCGACGAGGCGGACCTCGCCCGGCAGCTGGCGGCGGCGGCCGCGACGGTCGCGGGCCCCGACGGCGCCCGCCTCGCCGAGGCCGCGCGGGCCCGGATCCGGGCGATGTTCTCGGCCGAGGCCGTCGCCCGGTCCATGCAGGCCGCCCTGCGGGCGCTGGAGGCCGCCCCCGGCCCGGCCGATCGTGCGGAGGATGCGGCGTGATGGCGGGACAGGATGCGCGGCGCCGGGCCTGGGGGATCGCCTGGCCCGCCGAGATCGTGCCCGTCCCGCTGGACGAAGCCCTGCGGCCCGTGCGCCCGCTGCCGGCCGGGCTCCTCGAATCCCGCAGCCACGTGCTCTTCGTCGCCCCCGCGCGGTGCCGGGTCCACCCGGACGTCGCGGCGCTCGTCCGGCCGGTCCTGAGCCAGCGCCCGGATGCCGGGATCTTCTACGCCGACGACGCGGTGACGGGGCGGGGCGAGGCCGCGCCCGAGCCCTTCTGCAAGCCGGACCTGAACCCGGCGCTGCTCCTGTCCTCGGACTACGTCGCCTTCCCGCTCGTGATCCGCACGACGGCCCTGCGGCGCCTGCGGCCGGACGGGCTCCAGGCCTCCGAGGAGGCCGGCTGGTTCCGCCTCTGCCTCGACGCGCTGGCGGACGGGATCGGCCTCGCGCGCATCCCCCACACCCTCACGGCCGCCCCGGCGCCGCGCCCCCGGGTCTCCCCGGCGGCCCGCGGCCCCGCCCTCGATGCCTGGCTGCGCGCCAACGACCCGTCCCTCCGGCACAGGCCGGGGCGCACCCGGGACAGCGTCGAGCTCTACCGCCCGCTGGCCGATCCGCCGCCGGTGACGCTGGTGATCCCGACGCGCCAGAGCGCGCCGGCCGCCGGCGAGCCTCCGCACATCGTCCGGTTCCTCGACAGCCTGGCCGCCAGCACCTACCCGCCCGGGCGCATCCGCGTCCTCGTCGGCGACGACCTGGCCGACGACGCCGCCTACGCGGGCCGGCGCGACCCCTTCGCGCTGGCCCGCGTCCACACCCCCCTGCCGCCCGGCGAGCGGTTCAACTACGCCGCCAAGATGAACCGCCTCTGGCGGCTCGCCGAGACCGAGCACCTGATCCTGATGAACGACGACATCGTCGTGCGGGCCCCCGGCTGGATCGAGGCCCTGCTCACCTTCGCGACGGACCCGGAGGTCGGCGGGGTCGGGGCCCGCCTGCTCTACCCGGACGGGCGCATCCAGCACGCGGGCATGTTCGGGGGCATCTACGGCGTCTGCGCCCACCCCTGGTACCTGCAGGCGGCCGACGCGCCGACCTACGACGACTGGGCCCTGAAGCAGCGCGACTGCTCGGCGGTGACGGGGGCGGTGTTCGCCACGCGCCGGTCGGTCCTGGAGGCGGCCAACGGCTTCGACGAGGGCTTCAGCCTGGACTTCAACGACGTGGACCTGTGCTTCCGGCTGCGGATGCTGGGCTACCGCATCGTCTACACGCCGTATGCCGAGATGATCCACCACGAGAAGGCCTCGCGCCACGCCCACGTCGCGCCTGGCGACCAGGTGCTCGCCTTCCTGCGGCGCTGGGACGACGTGCTGACCGAGGACCCGAGCTTCAGCCCCCAGCTCCGGGACGACACCGACGCGGTGATGCCGAGGCCCGGGGTCGCGGCCTGGGCGGTGCCCGGCGCCTGAGAGCCTGTTTGATTCATGACAGCAAAGGGTTGTCGGACCGGTGGCCGTTGTCCAGCCCATCCCCCTCATCCTGAGGTGCCGCGTTGGAACAACGCCTCAAACAGGCTCTGAGGCCCCTGACCGGGGCCTGGCGCCCCCTACAGGACGGGCTCGACCCAGCGCAGCACCGCGGCGAGGCGCTCCGCCTGCGCGCGGGTGAGGCCGGAGCAGAGGGCGTGTCCGTTCTGGTAGACCGCGAAGGTGCCGTCGGTCCCCACCCGGACCTTGATCGAGGCCATCAGGCGCCCCGGGCCGAGAGGTGCGCGAGCGCGGTCAGGCCGCGCTCGGTGATCTGCCAGACGGCGAAGATCTCGCCGGCATTCCGGTCGGTCTGCTGGCCGACCAGGCGTACATCCCCCCGGCTCTCGAGGGCGACGAGCCGGCTGTGGTCCCCGGGCCAAGAACTGTCCGGCCGCTGCCGCACCGAAACCTGCCGATCGACCGCATCCGCGGCCTTCTGGAGCAGGCGTCGCTCGTGATTGACCCGCATCATGCCTCCGGCCCAAGGTTCATCGGACGAACTACTTAGGTAGAGACTGGCCCATATGGCCAAGCTTGGCAACCGCCCGGCCGTCCGGATCGCGTCTGAGGTGGTGACAATCGCGGCGCGGGGCGTCGGCCCCCTAGAGCGTGCTGCTTTTTCCACGGACACAGCAGCACGCTCTATCTCTTTATGGTCGCACGATGATTTCGGAAAACCGGATTCCACTTTTCCGCATCGTGCTCTAGAGCTGCGGATCCTCCGCGGCCGCGAGCCGGCCCGCCCCGATGGCCTCCACGAAGGCCGCGTGGTCCGCCGCGTTCCGGTCCGCGTAGGCCTGCGCCCAGGCCGCCAGCGCCTCGCCGAGGCTGGTGCTGTGCTCGCCCCCGCAATAGCCGGCGATGGCCGCCGCGTCGCCCGTGCGGGCGTGCGCCCGCGCGAGCAGCGCGCCGTAGGCGAAGGAGAAGAACTGCAGGGGCCGGCCCGTCATGCAGCTCGACGGGATGTCGCCCTTCATGTTCTTCATCTGCCGCACGTAGTAGGGGCGCTCCGCGATCGTGGTCCAGCCGAGGAGGGGATCGCCCACGCCCTGCAGGAGGCGCTGGCCGTAGATGACCCGCTCGCCCTCGTGGGCGCTGTAGGGGTGCGGCATGCCCGGCAGGTACGGGGCGAGGGCGGGGGTCACCGCTTCCTTGACCTGGAGGAAGAGGGCGTCCTGGTCGGAGTTGCCGCAGAGCAGGGCGAGGTAGGCGCGCGTGCCGACGCTGCCCACGCCGACGACGCGGTGGGCGACGTCGACGACGTGGTAGCGGCTCAGCATGAAGCGCCGCTCCCGCGGCAGGGTCTCGGCGTAGCGCTCGAGGCCGGAGATCACCGCCTCGCGCAGGTCGTCGTCGACCCGGGTGAGGATCGGCGGCTGCTCCTGGAAGCGCCAGCCGCCGTCGACCCGGCGCTCGCAGACCTGATCGAGCAGGCTCCGGTTGTTGCGCCGCCGCGCCTTCTCGACGGCCTTGCGGACGATCGCCTGGGAGGCGGGATCGATCTTCATGGCCTCGAAGTCGAGCTCGTGCGCCCGGGTCGCTCGGTTCCACACGTCGAGGGAGCCGCACGGCGCCAGGTCCGCGACGGTGCGCTGGTAGCCGCTCACGGCCGCGAGGACCGCCCGGTGCTGCTCGCCCGGCCCGTTCCCCTCCTCGCGCGCGGCCACCACGATGCTGGCGACGAGGCGCTTGAGGTCCCATTCCCAGGGGCCGATCGTGACCTCGTCGAAGTCGTTCAGGTCGAGCACCACGTCCTGCTGGGGCGTGCCGAACAGGCCGAAATTCGCCACGTGCGCGTCGCCGTCGATGACGACCTCGATGCCGGTGGTGGGCACCTGGGCGAGGTCCCAGGCCATGACGTGGGCGGCGCCGCGCAGGAAGGCGAAGGGGGAGCGCGCCATCCGCGCGACGCGCAAGGGGACGAGGTGCTCCTGGCGCCCCGCATGCGCGCCCTCGATCAGCGTGACCGGGTCCGGCCGCCCGTCGGTCGCGGGCGGCTCGGCGAGGCGCGCGTGGGGGACGGCCTCGCGCAGGGCCTTGCCGGCGGCGCGCCGCTTGTCCCAGGGCTCGCCGGACTCCCGGAGGCTGATGTGCGGGAAATCCGCGAGGGGTTCGAGCACGACCTCGGCGATGTCGGCCGGGGCCTCGGGCTGGTGATCCGGGTGGTCCAAGTGGGGTGATCCTCGACGCGGCTGGCCTGATCGCTGCGGACGACGCGAAATCCGCGCCCGAGCGGCCGACACGTAAAAGCCGTGCCGTTAATCCAACGTTCCGACGCGGGGTGGCCGGGCTCCGGCTTCGCGCGAACTCGTCGCCTGATCCACGGCCTGATCCGCGGCCCGATCGACAACCCGGTGGATCGCCATGCCGGCGAGCATCGCACCGGCGAAGACGAGGACGGGGGTGGAGCCGGTCGAGAGCGCCGCGACGGCGGGCCCGGGGCAGAGGCCCGACAGGCCCCAGCCGACCCCGAACAGCGCGGCCCCGAGGAGCAGCGGCCGGTCGATCCGGGTCCTGGCCGGCAGGTCGAAGCGCGCGGCCAGGACCGGGCGCGCCGACCGGCGGGCGAGCGCGTAGCCGAGCCCCGAGACGGTGACGGCGCCCCCGAGCACGAAGGCGAGGCTCGGGTCCCAGGCACCCGCGACATCGAGGAAGCCGCGCACGCGCGCCGGATCGAGCATCCCCGACAGCGCGAGGCCGATCCCGAAGAGGAGGCCCGCGGCGAGGGCCGCGAGGGCGCGGGGCACCGCGCTCACGCCAGCAGGCGGACGGCGGCGACCGTCAGCATCCCGCTTCCCAGGAAGACCGGCACCGCGGCAAGCGAGCGCGGCGAGAGCCGGGCGAGGCCGCAGACGCCGTGCCCGGAGGTGCAGCCGGAGCCGAGCCGGGTTCCGAAGCCGACCAGGAGGCCGGCGAGCGCGAGCACCGGCAGGTCCGCCACCGGCCGCATCTCCGGCCAGCGGCCCGCGAGGACGGCGAGGACCGGCGGCCCCAGGACCAGGCCGAGGAGGAAGGCGAGGTCGGCGAGCCGGCGGCCCGGATCCGCCGCGCGACCCGGGAAGAGGCCCGAGAGGAGGCCCGAGAGGAGGCCGCCGAGGATCCCGCTGATCCCCGCGATGCGGCCGTTCAGGATGAGGAGCATCGCGGCCGAGAGGCCGATCAGTACGCCGCCTGCGAGCGGTGGCAGGTATGCGCTCATGTATGCGCTCATGTCCGCGCTCATGGAGGATCCCGGGCGTTGTGCGGACGCCGGGCGTCCGACCCGGCAGGCCTAGCGCGGGAGGCTCCTCGGAACAAGCCTTGCCAAATCGCGTTTCGTCAGTAATTATCGAGCAAATACAAAGCCTTAGCGAACAAACTTGCTGCCCTTGACCCATCCCGCGACCGAAACCTTCTCCCATCCCCGCCGCCGCCCGGAAGAGCTTTCCCGAGCCCCGGAGCGGACCGCTTCCCGACATCGCCCGCACGCCGCCGCGCCGCCGCGCCCGGCCCCTTCACGGAGGACAACGCCATGGCTTCAGCGTCGATGACGCCCGGCGACCAGGTGACCTTCGAGCGCCTGGATCTCGCCGAGGTCCTGGGGATCTGGCGCCATGCCCGGGGCCGGATCGTCGGGATCCACGGGCTCGGCAGCCGCTCCCCGACCATCGACGTCAAGTTCGAGGGGCACGAGACCCTGCAGCGCTACCTGCCCGCCCTGTTCCGGCGGGTCCTCTGATGCCGGTCCGCGCGCCCGGTCGCACGCCGCCGGGGATGCGCCGGGCAAGCCGCCCCGAACGACGGCCGGAACCGCAGCCATGACCGGCGCCTCCGTGGCGATCCCGTTGCCCCTGCGCGCGACGAGCCGCAGCACGGCGGAGGCGGACGTCTGGGCGGCCCTGCGCGCCGAGGCCGAGGCGGCCCTCATCGAGGAGCCCCTCTATGCCGGGATCATCCAGGCGACCATCCTCGACCAGCGCAGCCTCGCCCAGGCCTTCGCCTACCGCCTCGCCCACAGGCTCGGGGACGGCGACCTCGCCCGGCTGTCGATGCGCGACCTCTGCCTGTCCGCCTTCGAGGCCGACCCGCATGCGGGGGCGCACGCGGTGCGCGACCTCGTCGCCATCCGCGAGCGCGACCCGACCTGCCGGCGCTACCTCGACCCGTTCCTGTTCTACAAGGGGCTCGCGGCCCTCGAGGGCTACCGGGTGGCGCACTGGCTCTGGCACCAGGGCCGGGCGACGCTCGCCCTTCACGTCCAGAGCCGGATCTCCGAGGTGTTCGGCTGCGACATCCACCCGGCCGCCCGCATCGGCTCGGGCGTGTTCATCGACCACGCGACCGGCGTCGTCATCGGCGAGACCACGGTGATCGCCGACGACGTCTCGATTCTCCAGTCGGTCACCCTCGGGGGCAACGGCAAGGAGAGCGGCGACCGGCACCCGAAGATCGCGCGCGGGGTGCTGCTGAGCGTCGGTGCCAAGGTGCTCGGCAACATCCGGGTGGGGGAGGGCGCGAAGGTCGCCGCCGCGGCGGTCGTGCTGCACGAGGTGCCGCCCCACACCACCGTCGCGGGCGTCCCCGCCCGGGTGGTGTCGCGCGTGCCGCGCGACGAGGCCCCGGCCCTCACGATGGACCAGTTCTTCGGCGAAGGCATCTGAGCCCGGCGCCGGGGAAAATCCTCCCCCGAGGACGTCCATCGCCCCGCTTTTCCGAAAGACCCGATCCGAAGAATTCTGTTCTCGGAATCGGCCCATTCTTGGCAGACGATTCCACCTCGCGACGATAGGCGGAGATCGTTCTCTTATGGAGTGGCCTGAATTCAGAAGATCATTCCGTTGACCCTGGCTACCGTCCAAGCTTATCCCTGCCGCGCCGAGGCTTGAGTTCGCCAGAACTGCCTCGAGACTGAGTTCGTAATTCAAACTGATCGGATCCGTAAGGTTCCGTGCGGTTCGTCGCGTCGGATCGACTGCGATTGGCCCGCGGAGACTTTTGCGCGGAGACTTGCGCGCTCCGAACCAGATCGCGCCCCCGAACGAGAGACGAAGGAGAGGACCAACGATGAGCGGACCGGGTCTGAGCGTGAGCGCCTCGGCGGCACGCAATCTTGCGACGGCGACCGTCACCTCCGTCCAGAATGCGGCCAACACGCCGCGCTGGCTCCTGCGGCTCCTGCCCTTCGTGGACGTCCCCGGCGGCGTCTACCGCGTCAACCGCCGCGCCGTCGTGCTGGCCAAGCCCGGCCGCATCGATCTCGCCACGGAGGAGAAGGGCCGGGCGGTCCGGCCCGCCTCCCTGCGCGCGGTGCCCCTGTTCAGCCGGTTCGGCGACGCCGAGCTCGCGGCCCTCGCCGACCGGTTCACGGAGAGCCGGCACAAGGCCGGAGAGGTCATCCAGGAGGAGGGCTCGGGCGGCCGCAGCCTGGTGGTGGTCGCGGACGGGACCGTCGAGCTGACCCTGTCGGGCCCCTACAAGGGCCGCCTGCGCCAGGGGCTCGCCACGCGGGGCGACTACTTCGGCGACGGCGACCTCCTCGGCGAGACCGCGCCGGCGCCGGCCGTGAGGGCCCTCTCGGCGGTGACGCTGCTGACGCTCGACCGCGCCGCCATCGAGGACGAGGCGTTCCGCTCGCGCATCGGCCAGTACCAGGAGGAGCGCGACCGGCTGAAGGGCCACACCAACTCCCACGGCGAGCAGGGCATCGAGCTGCTGGCGGTCCACGCGGGCGAGCCGCGCCTGCCCACCACCTTCGTCGACTACGAGATCGATCCGCGCGAGTACCACCTCTCGACGATCCAGACGATCCTCAACACCCACACCCGCGTCACCGACCTCTACTCCAACGAGATCGACCAGCTGCGCGAGCAGATCCGCCTCACCGTCGACGCGGTGAAGGAGCGTGAGGAGTGGGAGCTCCTCAACAACTCGCAGTTCGGCCTGCTGCACGAGGCCGGGCCGCGCCAGCGCATCCCGACCCGCGGCGGCCCGCCGACCCCGGACGACCTCGACGAGCTCCTGACCCTCGTCTGGAAGAAGCCCGCCTTCTTCGTGGCCCACCCCCGCGCCATCGCGGCCTTCGGGCGGGAGGCGACCCGCCGCGGCGTCCCGCCGGTGGTGGTCCACCTGTTCGGCGCGCCCTTCCTGACCTGGCGCGGCGTGCCGCTCGTGGCGAGCGACAAGCTGCCGATCGACATCGACCCGGTGACGGGGGCGCAGACCACCTCGATCCTGCTGCTGCGCGTCGGCGAGGGGGAGCAGGGCGTGGTCGGCCTGCAGAAATCGGGGGTGACCGGCGAGATCGAGCCCGGCCTGTCGGTGCGCTACATGGGCACCAACGACCACTCGATCGCCTCGCACCTCGTGACCCGCTACTTCTCGGCCGCCGTGCTGGTCGAGGACGCGATCGCCCGCCTCGATAACGTGCTGCTCGGCAACTACCATGACTACGCCTGAGGCGTTCCCGGCCGGCGTCCCGGCGGGCAGCGCCGGGGACCTCGCTCACGCCGACCTCGTCGGCCGCCTCGCCCGCGAGATCTACGGGCTGGGACAGGCCGCGAGCCAGCCCTTCGCGCCGGCGCTCCCCGCCGGCCCGCAGGTGCCGCAGGCCCTGGACGGCCTGCCCCAGGGGCCCGGCGGGGCGCCGCTCCCGAGCGGCGCGATCGGCATTCCGTCGGCGCCGGCCGGGGGGCAGCCCTCCGGCCTGCAGCCGGACGCGGGCGCCCTCGCCGCGCGGTCCTTCGGCGCGCAGCCCGTCGGGCTGCCCGGCCTCCCGGGCCCGACGCTGCCGGACTTGGCGCTGCCGGACTTGGCGTTACCAAGCGTGCCCGCCCTCGCGCACGCGCTGCCCGGCGGCCCGGAGCTGCACCGGCAGGTCGCCGCAGACCACCCGCGCGCCAACGCCTTCGCGCACGCGCTGAGCCCTGCCCTGGTGCCGGCCGACCCGTCGCGCGCGGGCGTCGACGCCGCGCAGGAGAGCGTCTCCCGGACCGGCCGCCCGTCGCGGGCGCCCGAGGCGCCCGCGTCCGACTACTACTTCCTGAACCTCGGGCCCGCCCCCGCCCGCAAGGCGCCGGCCGCCCCGCGGGTCGAGCCGGCGCGGCACGCCGGTCCCGCCCCGCGGGCGGGCGCGCACGGGTCGAGCCCGGTGGCGGCGCCCTTCGACGTGGAGCGCGTCCGCCGGGACTTCCCGGCGCTCCACCAGAGCGTCAACGGGCACCCGCTGGTCTGGCTCGACAACGCCGCGACCACCCACAAGCCGCAGGCCGTGATCGACGCCACCTCCGCGTTCTACGGCCGCCACAACTCGAACATCCACCGGGCCGCGCACACGCTGGCGGCCCGCTCCACCGACCTGTTCGAGGGCGGCCGCGAGGCGGTGCGCCGCTTCCTCAACGCCCCGTCCAAGGACGAGATCGTCTTCCTGCGCGGCACCACGGAGGCGATCAACCTCGTCGCCAATTCCTACGGGCGCGCCAACATCGGCCCGGGCGACGAGATCGTCGTCTCGACGATCGAGCACCACGCCAACATCGTGCCCTGGCAGATGCTCGCCCAGGCCACGGGCGCGACGCTCCGGGTGATCCCGGTCAACGACCGGGGCGAGATCATCTTCGAGCAGTACGCCGCGCTCCTGTCGGGGCGCACCCGGATCGTCTCGGTGACGCACGTGGCGAACGCCCTCGGCACCGTGAACCCGGTCCGGGAGATCATCGCGCTCGCCCATGCCTACGGGGTGCCGGTGCTGGTCGACGCGGCGCAATCCTCGCCGCACATGCCGCTGGACGTGCAGGCGCTCGACGCCGACTTCCTGGTCTTCTCCGGCCACAAGGTGTTCGGCCCGACCGGGATCGGCGCGCTCTACGGCAAGGCGCACCTCCTCGCGGCGATGCCGCCCTGGCAGGGCGGCGGCCACATGATCGAGGACGTCACCTTCACGAGGACCGTCTACAAGGGCGCGCCGGAGAAGTTCGAGGCGGGCACGCCGGACATCGCCGGGGCGGTCGGCCTCGGGGCGGCGCTCGACTACCTGGAGGGCGTCGGCCTGGCGGCCATCGCGGCCTACGAGCACGACCTCCTCGAATACGCGCAAGGCGGCCTCTCCGAGGTGAAGGGCCTGCGCCTCATCGGCACGGCGCGGGAGAAGGCGAGCGTCATGTCCTTCACGATCGCCGGGCAGGAGAACGAGGCGGTGGCCCACCACCTCGACGCGCACGGCATCGCGGTGCGCTCGGGCCACCATTGCGCCCTGCCGGCGCTGCGCCGCTTCGGGGTCGACCAGTCGGTGCGCGCCTCGCTGGCCTTCTACAACACCCGCGCGGAGGTCGACGTCTTCCTGCGGGCGCTGCACACCCTTCTGCGCTCATGAGACGAGCCCCGCGGCGCCCCTCGGCGCCGCGGGGGAGCGGCCCGCGATCCGGGGAAGGGCTCAGCGCGAGGGGGGCTCCCAGAGGGCGAGGGCCGCGGTGTCCACGGGCCGCGGCAGGAGGCCCTCGGCCCGGAACGTGTCGGCGATCGTCTGCTGCTCGGCGAGGCCGGCCCGCGTCACGGGCTCCACCCGGTAGCTGCGGCGGGCGTTGGCCCGGACGATCACGTCCGCCTCGATCTTCCAGAGCGGCGCGAGCCGCGCCGCGGCGGCGTCCGGGTTGGCCTTCACCCAGGCCCCCGTCTCGGCGAGCTTGGCGAACAGGGTGCCGAGCACGGGGCCGTTCTCGGCGACGTAGGAATCGGCGGCGAGGTAGTAGCGCTTGTAGAGCGACAGGCCGGTCCCGTCCCGCAGCACCCGGGCGCCCGATTGCTGCCGGGCGGCGGACAGGAAGGGGTCCCAGGCGACCCAGGCCTCGACGCCGCCGCTCGCCAGCGCCGCGCGCCCGTCCGCGGGGGTGAGGTAGGCCGGCGCGATGTCCCGGAAGGACAGGCCGGCCTCGGAGAGCGCCGCGAGCAGCAGGAAGTGGCTGCCGGCCCCCTTGGTCACCGCGACGCGGCGGCCCTTGAGGTCGGCGACCGAGCGGGCCGCCGCGCCCTCCGGCACCAGGATCGCCTGCGCCTCGGGGGAGGGCGCCTCCTGGGCCAGGTAGGTGATCCGCGCCCCGGCCGCCTGCGCGAAGACCGGAACCGTATCCGCCACGTCGGCCGAGACGTCGATCTGCCCGGCGTTCAGGGCCTCCATGATCGGCAGGCCGCTGGTGAACTCGTGCCAGGACAGGCTCGCGCCGAGCGGCGCGAGCGCCGCCTCCAGGCTGCCGTCCTGGCGCAGCAGCGCGATCAGCGTCGAGGAGCGCTGGTAGCCGATCCGGAGGCTCCGGGCGGCGAGCGCCGGACGGGGGAGCCCGACCAGGGCCGGGGCGGCCAAGGCGGCAGCGCCGGCAGCGGCGGCGAGGAGCGTCCGGCGGGAGGGGTGATGGGAAGGGTGCCGGGAAGAGTGCCGGGAAGAGTGCTGGGTCATGGGTCCGTTGGCTGGCTGGGAGGGGGTCCGCCCGGAATCGGGGATCCGCGAGCGTGCTCTAGCGCAGGCGCGGCAGCACCTGCTCGGCGAAGCGGCGCATCTCCGCCTCGAAGGGCTGGAACTGCAGCATGAACAGCCCGATGCCGGCGGCGTGGAAGGCGCGGATGCGCGCCGCCACCGTCTCGTAGCTGCCGACCAGGCCGGCCGCGGTGCCGCCGTTGGTGCCGACGTGCCGGGCGGCCGCGGCGTCGGTCTTGGCGAACATCGCGCTCGCCGCGTCCGTGCGGGCGCGGGTGTCGGCGCGCAGGGCCGCGTCGCGCTGCGCGAGGGCGAGGAGGCGCGCGTGCTCGGCCTGCGCCTCCGCGTCGGTGGCGCGGGCGATCACGAAGGCCGAGAGCCCGTAGCGGAGCGGCCCGTTCGCGGCCGGCCGGCGGGCCACGTCCGCGATGAGGGCGGCGACCTCCGCGAGGGGCTGGCCGTTGATGAACCAGACGTCGGCGTGGTCCGCCGCGAGCGCCCGCGCCGGCTCGGATTCGCCGCCGAGGTAGATGCGCGGCCGCGGCCGGTAGGTGCCGGCCGGCCGCAGGCGGTAATCCTCGACCTGGAAGTGCCGGCCCGCGACGCTGACCCGCTCGCCCCGCATCAGGCGGTCGACGAGGCCGATCCACTCCCGCCCGTAGGCGTAGCGCTCGTCGTGGGGCGGGAAGGGCAGCCCGGCCTGCTCGAACTCCGCCCGGTTCCAGGCATTCACGAGGTTCAGCGCGAAGCGGCCCCGCGCGACGTGCTCGATCTGGAGCGCCATCTTGGCGAGGACGACCGGGTGGTAGAGCCCCGGCTTGACGGCCGCGATGATCTCGATGCGCCGGGTCAGCGCCGCCAGCGCGGCGGAGGCGGTCCAGGCCTCCAGCTGGTCGCGGTCCGGGTCGTAGGGGTTCATCGTGTGCTGGGCGACCAGCACCGCGTCGAAGCCCAGCGCCTCGGCCTCCAGCACCAGGGCGCGGTTGCGCTCCCAGCTCGCATCGTCGGGCTCGTCGGGGTCGTGGTGGGCCGCGCGGGAGCCGTGGACGGCGGCCCAGATGCCGAAGCGGGGTGCCTCCGTCATCGGCTCAGCCCCGGCCCGCCGGCGGCTGCCAGATCCGCACCGCCGCGGCGTCGAGGGCGCGGGGGATCAGCTTCGCCTCGTGGAAGGTGTCGGCGATCGCCTGCTGCTCGCCGAGCTCGGCCCGCTCGACGGGCGTCACCGCGTAGGTCCGCCGCCGGTTGACCGTCGCGACGACCGCCGGCGGCAGGTCGCCCCAGATCGGCGCGAGGAGGGCCACCGCCGCATCGGGCTCCGCCTTCACCCAGCGCCCGGCCTCCGCGAGGGCCTCGTAGACGGTCGCCACCACCTCCGGATGCGCGGCCACGAAGGCATCGTTGGCGAGGTAGTAGCGGTGGTAGCTCGACAGCCCCGTGGCGTCCGCCACGACCCGCACGGGCCGCTTCGCCTGCGTGATGGCGAGGAACGGGTCCCAGATCACCCAGGCGTCGAGGCCCCCCTGCTCGAACGCCGCGAGGCCCTCGGGCGCCTGCAGGTAGGCGGGCCGGATGTCGGCGAAGCTGAGGCCCGCCCGCTTGAGGGCCGCGGCCAGCACGAAGTGGCAGCCGGAGCCCCGGGAGACCCCGACGGTCCTGCCCTTCAGGTCGGCCACCTCGCGGATCGGCGAGGCCTCCGGCACGATGATCGCCTCCGCGGCGGGCGCGCCGACCTCGCGGGCGTAGAACGTGAGGGGCGCGCCGGCCGCCTGGGTGAAGATCGGCACCGCGTCGGCGACGTCCGCGTGGAGATCGACCACGCCCGCGTTCATGGGCTCGATGACGTTCGTGAAGAGGTGCCAGGACGGGGTGAACCCGAGGGGGCGCAGGCGCTCGTCCAGGGTGCCGCGGGCCTTGAGCACGGTGAGCAGCGTCGAGGAGCGCTGGTAGCTCAGGCGCACGGTGCGCTCGGCGGCGCGGGCCGCCGGCGGGCCGAGGGGCAGAAGCGCCGCGGCGCCGAGGCCGGCCCGCAGGATCGTCCGCCGGGACGGAGCCCCTCCGCGCCAGGTGTCGTCGGTCATCGTCGTCTCCGGATCCGGGCCCTCGCGCCTCGGCGGATCGGCACGGGACAGCACCGCCCCGATGGCTCGGGGCAGTTGGACAGTCTTCGCGCGACCTGGAACGCCTCGGCGGCAGCCTTCATGCCTGTCGGTGGCTGGCATATTCTATAAAGCTGATCCGTTGCGGTGGATCAATGAAAGCATCTTTCGATTTTCGCGCCCGGATCAGAGGGTCGTTCTCCCGATCCGGCATTCCGGAGCGATCCCGTTCCGGCGCGATCGGTGCGGGCGGTCCGCGAAACCGTGCGGGCCCGGCACCGGACCTTTCGGGCCGGACCTGACGCACCGGACTCGGCGCACCGGAAAAGCCTTCTCGCCCGCGGCCCCGGTACGACCCGGACGATCTCCCCCGAGCGGTAATTTTGCATGGGCGTTTCATTGACCGGCGCGAAGGCGAGACGCGATAAATCGTGACCTTTCGAGCTCCCCCGCGCCCCGGCGCCCGTCGTTCGGCGGGCCGGGCCGGCGCGGTCGGGATCCAGGAGCAAGGCCAGATCGTGACAGCCCCGCCGGTTTCGGCTCATGACCCCGCCTCCGTCGCCGGAAAGCCCCTGATCCGCTTCGAGGGCGTCTCGAAGACCTATGCGGGGCGCGCGGGCGCCGCGCCGGTCCCCGCCCTCTCGGGCATCGACCTCGCCGTGCCGGGCGGCTCGGTCCTCGGCGTGATCGGGCGCTCGGGCGCCGGCAAGTCGACCCTCATCCGCCTGATCAACGGCCTGGAGCGCCCGAGCGCCGGCCGCGTCGTGGTGGGCGAGGCGGAGGTCTCCGGCCTCGACGAGCGCGGCCTGCGGGCCGTGCGCGCCCGCATCGGCATGATCTTCCAGCACTTCAACCTGCTCTCCGCCCGCACGGCGGCGGAGAACGTCGCCCTGCCGCTGGAGATCGCGGGCTGGCGCGGGCCGGCGATCCGCGAGCGCGTGGCGGAGCTGCTGCGCCTCGTCGACCTCGAGGGCCAGGCCGGCCGCTACCCGGCCGAGCTGTCCGGCGGGCAGAAGCAGCGCGTCGGCATCGCGCGGGCCCTGGCCACCGGGCCGGACGTGCTCCTGTCCGACGAGGCGACCTCGGCCCTCGACCCGGAGACCACCCGCTCGATCCTGGCGCTCCTCAAGCGGATCAACCGGGAGCTCGGCCTCACCATCGTGCTCATCACCCACGAGATGTCGGTGATCCGCGCGGTGGCCGACCACGTCGCGGTGATCGAGGGCGGCGCCATCGTGGAGCGCGGCAGCGTCCTCGAGGTCTTCACCCGGCCCCGGGCCGAGGTCACCCGCAGCCTGCTCGCGGGCGAGATGGGCCTCACCCTGCCGCCGGCCCTGGCGGCCCGCCTGAGCCCGGCCCCGCTCCCCGGCGGCGCGCTCGTGCTGCGCCTCGCGTTCCGGGGGGCGCCGGGGGGCGGCGCCCCGGGCGGGGCGATCCTCGCCCGGCTCGCCCGCGAGACCGGCATCGAGGCCGCGATCCTGGCCGGCACCGTCGACGAGATCGGCGGCCAGCCCTTCGGCGCCCTGACGGTCGCCCTGCCCCCGGGCCCCGACGTCGCCGCGCGGGCCCGGGCCTACCTCGCCGGCCAGGGCATCGAGGCCGACATCCTCGGCTACCTGGAAGCCGCCCGGGAGGAAGCGCGTGTCGCCTGAGATGATCCGCCTGCTGGTGCAGGCCACCGGCGACACCCTGACCATGGTGGCGCTCGCCGCCGGGCTCGGCAGCCTGCTCGGCCTGCCGCTCGGCGTCTTCCTGGCGACGAGCCGGCGGGGCGAGCTCCTGGCCGCGCCGGTCGCGAACGCCGTGCTCGGCTTCGTCGTCAACGCCACGCGCTCGACGCCCTTCATCATCCTCGTGGTGGCGATCATCCCCTTCACCCGGCTCGTCGCCGGCACCTCGATCGGCACCATGGCCGCCACGGTGCCGCTGACGGTCGCGGCGACCCCCTTCATCGCCCGCCTGGTGGAGGCCGCGATCCGCGAGGTCGACCACGGCCTCGTCGAGGCGGCCCGCGCCTTCGGGGCGAGCCCGGGCCAGATCGTCCGCAAGGTGCTGATCCCCGAGGCGCTGCCCGGCATCGTGCTCGGGCTGACCCTGGCGGTGGTGTCGCTGCTCGGCTTCTCGGCCATGGTCGGCGCGGTCGGGGGCGGGGGCCTCGGCGATCTCGGCATCCGCTACGGCTACCAGCGCTTCCGCCCCGAGATGATGCTCGCCGTCGTGGTGGTGCTGATCGTGCTCGTGCAGGCCGTGCAGACGCTGGGCGAGGGCCTCGCCCGCCGCCTCAACCGGCGCATCCGCCGGGCCTGAGCGCCCGCCCACAGGGACCCTTTCACGATGCTGCGCGCCCTCGCTCTCCTCG
Source organism: Methylobacterium sp. A54F (assembly GCF_053346035.1). Taxonomy (NCBI): domain Bacteria; kingdom Pseudomonadati; phylum Pseudomonadota; class Alphaproteobacteria; order Hyphomicrobiales; family Methylobacteriaceae; genus Methylobacterium; species Methylobacterium sp. A54F. The sequence goes on from NZ_JBKFBF010000003.1 coordinate 104,551, forward strand.
CCCTCCTCGTTCTGCCCGCGGCCGGGCACGGCGAGCCCCTGCGGCGCGTGCGCATCGGCGCGACGCCGGGGCCGCACGCCCAGATCTTGGAGGCCGTGCGACCGGTCGCGGCCCGCAACGGCCTCGACCTGCAGGTCGTCGAGTTCTCGGACTACGTCGTGCCGAACGAGGCGCTGGCGGCCGGCGAGATCGAGGCGAACTCCTTCCAGAACCAGCCCTACCTCGACAACCAGCGGGCCGACCGCGGCTACCGGATCGTCGGCGTCGCGACGACGGTGAACTTCCCCCTCGGCCTCTACTCGAAGCGCCACCGGAGCTTCGATGCGGTGCCGGAGGGCGGCACGATCGCGATCCAGAACGACCCCACGAACGGCGGGCGCTCGCTCCTGCTCCTGCAGGACAAGGGCGTGATCCGGCTGCGGGACGGGGTCGGCTTCCGGCCCACGGTGGCCGACATCGTCGCGAACCCCCGCCGCCTCCGCTTCGTCGAGGTCGAGGCGGCGCAGACGCCCCGCATCCTCGACGACGTGGACGCGGCGGCCGTCAACACCAACTACGCGACGCCCGCCGGCCTGCGGCCCGCCGACGCGATCCTCCGGGAGGACCCGAAGGGCCCCTACGTGAACCTGATCGCCGTGCGGGAGGCCGACCGGGACCAGCCCTGGGTCCGGGCCCTCGTCGAGAGCTACCGCACCCCCGAGACGAAGGCCTTCGTGGAGCAGACCTTCGGGGGCGCCGTGCTGACGAGCTGGTGAGAGGGCCCCGCGGGGGCCCTACCAGGCCGGCTCCAGGAAGCCGTGGAAGGTCGTCTCGATGTAGCGCCGCACCTCGGGCGAGCGGAACGTCGCGATGAAGGCGCCGAGGCGCGGGTCGTCGCGGTTCTCGGGCCGGGCGACGAAGCTCAGCGTGTAGCGCCGGTCGCCCCGCCCGTCCGTGATCAGGGCGCTGTGCGGGTCGCCGCCGGAGGCGAACAGGTAGGTGAAGCTCACCTGCGCGAGGGTCACGTCCTCGAGGGCCCGGGGCAGCTGGGCGGCCTCGAGCTCCAGGATGCGCAGGCGCTTCGGGTTCGCGACGATGTCGGCCACCGAGGCGTCGTCGCCGGCGCCCGCCGCGAGCGTCAGGAGGCCCGCCGTCTGCAGGAGGCGCAGGCCCCGCGCCGCGTTGACGGGATCGTTGGCGATCGCGACCGTGGCGCCGTCCGGCACCGCCGCGAGGCTCGTCACGCGCTTCGAGAACAGGCCGACCGGCAGCACGATCACGCCCGCCACGGGCTCCAGGCGGTAGCCCCGCGCCTTCACGGCGGCCTGCAGGAAGGGGACGTGCTGGAACAGGTTGGCGTCGAGGTCGCCGGCCGCCACGGCCTCGTTCGGCGTCACCCAGTCGGTGAACTCGACGATCTCGACGGCCTGTCCCTGGCGGCGGGCGAGGTCGGCCGCGAAGGCCAGGGTCTGGCCGATCGGGCCGGCGCTCGCGCCGATCCGCAGGGGCTTGTCCGCCCGGGCCGGCACCGCGGCGAGGGCCAGGAGGGCGGTGCCGAGCCCGAGGAGGGCGCGGCGCGTGGGGAATCCGGTCATCGGTCGGGCCTGGGGGTTCGGGGGAGGGGCGGTCAGGAGGCGGCGCGCAGGGCGGCGGCGCACAGGGCGCCCGCGGGCCGGGCCGGGGCCCGTCGGTAGCCGGCGCCCGGGTGGCTGGCCCGCAGGTGGGGGCCGGCCCCGGGGAAGAGCTTTTCGCGAAGGGTCCCCTCCCGGTAGGCCGTCTTGAACGCGCCGCGGGCCTGCAGCTCGGGCACCACGAGGTCCACGAAGGCCTCCAGGGTCTCGGGCGCCACCGCGCGGGTCAGGTTGAAGCCGTCGACGTCCGTGGCCTCCGCCCAGTCGAGGAGCTCGTCGGCGACCTCCGAGGGCGATCCGACGATGAAGGGCGCCCGGGCCCCGCGCGGCCCGAAGGTGGCGAAGTCGGCGAGGGTGAAGGGCGGCTCGCCCGGCGCCGTCAGGTTCTCGACGAGGGAGCGCATGGCATTGGTCTTCGCGTAGGCCAGCGCCTCGCCGGGCTTCAGGCCCGCGAGGTCGATCCCGGTCCAGCCGGACACCAGGGCGAGCTGGCCCTCGACGTCGAGGTAGCGGGCGTACGAGTCGCGCAGGTCGAGCGCCTCGGCCCGGGTCGGGGCGACGATCACGGTGGCGCCGAGGAACATCCGGATGTCGTAGGGGTCGCGGCCGGCCTCCCGCGCGGCCTCGCGGATGCTGCGTACGGCCTGGGCCGCGATGGGCCGGGTGTGGCCGTTGAGGAAGATCGCCTCCGCGTGCCGCGCGGCGAACAGGCGCCCGCGGGAGGAGGTGCCGGCCTGATAGAGCACGGGCGTGCGCTGGGGCGAGGGCTCGCCGAGGTGGCGGCCGGCCACGCGGTAATAGGGCCCGGCATGCTCCACGCGGTGCACCCGCGCCGGGTCGGTGAAGACGCCCGCCCGCCGGTCGCGCCGCACGGCGCCGTCCTCCCAGCTGCCCTCCCAGAGCTTGTAGGCGGCCGCCAGGAAGTCCTCGCCCGCCTCGTAGCGCGCGTCGTGGGCGCGGGCGCCGGGAAGCCCCATGCCGCGGGCGCCGCTCTCCAGGTAGCCGGTGACGATGTTCCAGCCGACCCGCCCCTCCGTCAGGTGGTCGAGGCTCGTCACCCGGCGCGTGAACGTGAAGGGGTGCTCGTAGGTGAGGTTCGCGGTGACGCCGAAGCCGAGGTGGCGCGTCGCCTGCGCCATGGCCGGCACCACCAGGAACGGATCGAGGTTCGGGGCCTGCGCGGCCCGCGCCAGCGCCGCGTCGCCGGTGCCGCCGTAGACGTCGTAGAGCCCGATCACGTCGGCGAGGAAGACGCCGTCGAACAGGCCGCGCTCGGCGGTGCGCGCCAGGGCGGTCCAGTAGTCGAGCCGGTTGTAGTCGGCGCTGGCATCGCGGGGATGGCGCCACAGGCCGGCCCAGGTGTGGCCGGGCGCCGCCATCTCGAACGCGTTCAGCCTGAGTTCGCGGCGTGCCGTCATGGGGGATCCGTCATGGGAGATCGGGGGGAGGGGCCCGGATAGCCGGACGGCCGCGACCGCGGCACGCCGCCGGGGCGATGCGCAGGCCCTGAAGCGTATCCGCCGCGGCACCGGAATCAACAAGAACGTTCTTCCGATATCAAGCAGAACGGCAGAACTTCAGCCCTGGTCCTGCGATACCGACAGCACATCTCTTCCAAATTGCCGATCACGCGCTGTTTTCGGCGAATTTCATCTTGAGGTCGAGTGGGGAAGTACGGGATTCATGCACTCCGGCAGATCGGTTGCCGCCCGGGCCATCGGTCCGGCGGCCGTTGGAACGGGATGAGCAGGGATGTCACAGGCGGATGCGGGCTGGGGCTCCGGCCCGAGCGAGCGCTACGAGGAGCTGGCCGCGCGCTTCCGGCCGGCCTTCGCGGAGATCCGCGCGACGGCGGTGGAGCGGGATCGCGGGCACGGCCTGCCCCATGCCGAGATCGGCTGGCTGCGGGAGGCGGGCTTCACCACCCTGCGCCTGCCGCGCGACCGGGGCGGCCACGGGGCGAGCCTGCCCGAGTTGTTCAACCTGCTGATCGAGCTGTCGCAGGCCGATTCCAACGTCACCAACGCGCTGCGCGCCCATTTCGGCTTCACCGAGGACGTGCTGTGCTCGGCCTCGGCCGCCTGGCGGGAGCGCTGGATCGGCCGGATCGCGGCGGGCGAGACCGTGGGCAGCGGCGTCTCGGAGACCGGCGAGGCGAAGGTCGGGCAGTTCGGCACGGTGGTGCGCCGGCGCGGGGCCGAGCCGGTGGTGGACGGGCGCAAGTTCTACACGACGGGCTCGCTCTTCGCCGACTGGATCCACCTCTCGGCGCAGGACGAGGCGGGCGAGCCCGTCGTCGCCGCGGTGCCGACGCGGGCGCCGGGCGTCGAGATCGTCGACGACTGGGACGGGTTCGGGCAGGCGCTCACCGCGAGCGGGACCGCGCGGTTCACCGGGGTCGTCCTGGCGCCCGAGCTGATCAAGCCGGACCCGGCGCGCTTCCCCTACGCGATGGCCTTCTTCCAGCTCGTGCACCTCGCGACGCTCGCCGGCATCGGCCGGGCCGCCGCGGAGGACGTGGCCCGGCTCGTCGCCGAGCGCACCCGGGTCTACAGCCACGGCAATACCGGCCGCACCGCCGACGACCCGCAGGTGCAGGCGGTGGTCGGCCGCGTGCGCGGCAACGCCTACGTGGCGGGCGCCGCCGTGCTGAAGGCGGCCGAGGCCCTGCAGAGGGTCCACGCGGCACACCAGGCCGGCGGGGAGGCGGCCGAGCGGGCGGCCGCCCTCGCCGACGTCGAGGTCAACCAGGCCGTCACCGTGGTGACGAACCTCGTGCTCGAGGCGACGACGAGCCTGTTCGACGCGCTGGGGGCCTCCGCCGTGAAGGCGGGCCTCGGCCTCGACCGCTACTGGCGCAACGCCCGCACGATCGCTTCGCACAACCCGCGCATCTACCGCGACCGCATCGTCGGCGCGTTCGCGGTCAGCGGCGCGCGGCCGCCGCGCGAGTACCGCGTCGGAGCGTCCTGAGGTCGATGGGCCGCGGCGCGCCGGCCCGGGCCGGTGCTACCAGCGGGCGCCCGGCTGCTGGTTGCTCTCCAGCGCCTTGAGGGCGCTGGTCCAGGCCTTCTGCTCGGTCAGGTGCGGGCGATCGGAGCGCTCGATCAGCTTTCCGTTCTTCCGCAAGGCCCAGCAGTAATGGCCGGCCGGCCGCTCGAGCGGGAGCACTTCGATGTCGTAGGGGGCGGGAATCTCGATGGTCATGGCCCCCATATGGGAGGGAAATGCGAGATCGCCAACCCGCCGCCGCGCGGATCTCACCCGACGGAGACGCTCGTCAGCGCCTCGACGCCGCGACGCACCTCGGCGACGACCAGCTCCTCGCTGGGCGTCCCGCCGGCCATGTCGGCCAGCATCACCGACGCGTCGCGCCGGACGTCCTCGCGGATCTCGGGGTTCTCCTCGGACAGCCGGCCGATCAGGATGCCGATCACGAGCTCCATCGCCATCATCTTGGCGTGCAGCCGCGAGGTGTCGTCGAGGGCGTTGGGGTCGTTCGCGTTCATGCCTGTCTCCCTGGGGGTCTGCCGCCAGCGGGCGGACCCCAAGGCCCTTATGACGTCGCCGGCCCCGGCGGAGAACCGGTGGCTACCCGTCCCGGATCGGCTACTCTTGGATCGCCTCGCGGGCCCGGCTCACGCGTCGCGACGGTCCCGCTTCGGCCGGCGCAGGGCCGCCAGCCCGGCGAGCAGGCGGCGGATATGGGCCCTGAGCGCCTGAAGCCTATGCTCCCGGTCCACCGGACCCTCCGCGTCCCCGCGCCCGTCGTCGACGATCATCCCTGGCCACCCCGAGAAATCCGATCCGCCCGCGCCGGGCGGCCGTGCACCGTAACGACGAGACCGCCCGAACGGTCGCATGGTTGCGCCCCCAACCGCGCGGCGCGTCCCGCGCTCCGATGAAGGCCCGGGCGCCCCGCCATGGCCAACGCCGCACCACGTCCTATCTGCCCCCTGACCGCGGGGGCGCGAGGTGCGGCGTGGCGACACGGTTCTACTTCGATCTCGTTAACGGGCACGACGCGATCCGGGACGAGACGGGCGTCGAGGCGGCCGACGCCGCGGATGCGCTGGCGCAGGCGCGCGCGGTCCTGGGGGAGATGCGCGCGGCCGGCGACCTGCCGCCCGGCGGCGATCCCTGGACGATGGTGATCCGGGACCGCGACGGCGTCGTCCGGGGCGAGCTACCGATCGCCTGGCGGGTACGGGCAGGCCCCGGCGACCGGGGATGGGCACGATCGCACGCGGCACCCTTCGCTCCGGCGATCATCCATGCTAGAACAAATAAGGAACATATCGGATGACCGCCGGCTCCGCGGCCGTGCGCAGCGGCGGATGCCAGACAGGTCGAGCGATGCCGGGCCCCTACCGCTTCCACTGCACCGACGGCGTGCACGCCATCCTCGACCGGACCGGCCGGCGGTTGCGCGGCGACGCCCAGGTCTACGCCGAGGCCGAGCGCGCCGCCCGCGGGGTGATGGCGAGCTGCGGCGGCCGGCTCGACTGGGCGGGCTGGATCGTCGACGTGCACGATGCCGCGGGGCGTCGCGTCCTCACGCTCGATTTCGCCGCGGTCCGGCCCGAGCGGCAGGCGGCCTGACGGCGGCGGGGAGGCGGATCATGGACGCCGTGCGGCGGGTGGGCAGCTACCTCCAGGTGCAGGACGGCGACGGCTGCCGCCACCTCCTGCGCGTCACGAGCGTGCAGGCGCTCAGCGACACGGACCCGCTCCGGAACGAGACCTTCATCACGGCCGCCGGACGGACCATCCGCGTGCCGCAGCCCCTCGACGAGATCGTCGCGCTGGTCGCGCCGGGCGAGCGCCCCCCGCCGGAGGCGGACGCGGCCGCCTGGCCGTTCTGACCCGCGTCGGGGGCTGACCTCCCTCGACTCGTCCGCGCGACCGTCCGTGCTAGAGTCGGCGGGTTTACGGCGCGGTCAGGGGAGGGGGAGACGATGCCAGGTTCGGCACCCGCAATGGTGGAATTCACGCTGGACCCGCAGGCCTTCCGGCCCGCCCAAGGGGGCGGCGTGCCGGTCTCGACGCAGAGGCGCCTCTGGATCCGGGACGCCTGCACCCGGGCCGGGCTCCGCCTGGTGCCGCTGATCGAGAGCGCGAACCCGGCCGCGGAGCTGCCGGAGCTGGTCGGGCCCGCGGAGGTCTGGTGCGAGGCCAACAACGCGATCCGGTTCCGGCAATGGCCGTCCGACGACCCCGACGACGATTAGGCTGCCGCGCTCCGCCGAAAGATCACGGCCCCCTCACCCAAAAGCCGGTCCGGGGTGGTCCGCCGCCGGCCCGCGCCCGTGCGATGGTTCCGGCCGGATGGCCCGGACGCCGCGGGGGCAGGGCCGAGCGGGGAGGACGACCATGACGGGCGAGGCCACGACGGACGGCGCCGGGCCGATGCCGGACTGGAGCCGCTACGCGGTGGCCCACTGGGCCGGCGCGCCGGCGGTGTACCACGGCCTGACGGGCTCCGGCGGCCGCACGCGCGCCTTTCCGGATCTCGCCGGCGCGATCGCGTTCGTCGCCGGGCTCGACGGCGCGCAGCGGGTGACGACGCGCATCGATTGCGGCGGCCGGTCCTATCGCGGGCCGGAGATCGACCGGTTGCTCGCACGCCCTGACTTCCCCCGCGCGGGCGCCTGATGGCCCGGGCGGGGCTTCGGGCGCTCAGCGGTTCGAGGACCGCTGCGGCGGCAGCTTGAAGTTGCCCTTCCAGTCGCCCGTGAAGTCGGTCGGCGAGCTGTAGGCGGCCGTGTAGGTGCCGCCGCCCTTCAGGCCGATGAACTGCCCCGTCGCGCTGGTGTGCTTGAACTTGCCCCTGGCGGTGACGCGCCCCTGCGCATCCGTCGAGACGAGCCCCGAATAGGTGCCGACCGTCGTCCCCGTGGGCATCACGAAGGTGAGGGTGCCCTCGTGCGTGCCCTGGCCGTTCTTGAGCTGGACGACCTCGCTCCACTGCACGTCGGCGCCGTCGAACGGGGTTCCGGGGCCGGCGTTCCGGCCCCTGGCCACCTGCTGGACCCGCACGGCGCCGGGCCCGAGCACCTGCGGCACCTGGGTGTCGACGTGGCCCGAGAAGGCGCCGCCCATCGGCATGGCGCCGGCGGGGGTCGCGAGGGCGAGCGCAGCACAGAGCGCGGCGCAAGCCACCGTATGGCTCGGCATGAGCGTGTCTCCCTGGATGTTGTTTTTCGACGGCCGGAAACATGGTATCCAGCCGTTAGTATTTGTTATGACGAAACGAAATCAGTCGTCAATACGAATACTGTGCGATCTGCCAGATCTCGCGCTACGGCCGCGCCGCGAAGACGTTTCCGCGCACCGGCGGCTGCCGGCCCATGGGACATGCGAACAATTTGACGGACTTTCGCGACGGTCGGTTCGGCCGCGTCGTGGATGCTGCCGGCCAGCATCCCAGCCATCGGGCCCCACGATGACAGACCGACGCGCCGCAGCCCGCCGCACCGTGACGGAGGAGGCCGTGATCCTGATCGACGCGCACACCGCGCTGCCGTGCCGGGTCCACGACCATTCCGAGCAGGGCGTCCGCCTGACGCTCGCTGAGGCGGGCCGGGTGCCCGAGGCCTTCGTGCTCTGGGCGCCCTGCCTCCGGGAGATCCAGATCTGCCGGATCGCCTGGCGCAGCGGGGAGACGATCGGGGCCTGGTTCGACGACGCGGCCGCGCACTGAGGACGGCCGCCGCGGACGGGCGCCGGACATCGGCCGGACACGCCCGGACAGTCGCCCCGGACGGGCAGGGCCGATCGGCGCCTAGCGCGTGCCGCCGCCGCCGCCGCCGTTGGCGCTGCCGTTGGGCACCGCCCGCTCCGGGAAGCTCGCATTCCCGCCCGCGGCGGAGTTCGTCATGATGGTGTCCGCCCCGGTGGCACCCGGGGCGATGATCAGGTCGTTGCTGTTGCCGGTGGTGTTCGACTGCCGCTGGATCACGACGCCGCGGCCGCCAGGCGGGGACTGGCCATACAGGGGCTGGGCGCCGGCCGGCGCTGCTGCCGGGAGGACCGCCAGGAAGGCCGTCAGGAGGGTGATCGGGAGGCCGGGGCCGACGCGGTTCGGGCGGGTCATGGGGCTCTGTTCGGTCCGCAGGGTTGAGCGCGGGAGGCGGCACCGGACCGGTGCCCGGACCTCGACGCCGGGAGTGGCATGTGTGGATCGTGCGGCCGGGCCCGCAAGGGCCCAAGCCTCGTGGCAGGGCGCCTCAGGGGGCCGGCGCCCCGTCCCGGGCGGGCTTCCAGATCCCGGCGGCCACCTCCGCGGTCCCGCACAAAGCCGCGTGGAGGGCGGGATCGCCGTCGTGCCGGCCCGCCCGGATCGCCGCGGCCAGCCCCGCGGGCGTCGCCTCGGGGGACAGCGCGAGCGCGCCCGCCCAGGCGGCGGCGGCGGCTTGCGCCTGCTCGATCTCGCGCATGGCGATGCCGAGGGCGTTGGCGGCCATCAGCGCGACGTAGCGCTGGCGCCCGGTGAGCGCCGGGGCGACCTCGTCGAGGAGGGCGCGGCGCGCGACGTCGAGGAGGGCCGCGCCGGCGGGCGGGTCGGGCAGCGTCGGGTCCATCAGGCGCTCCAGCGTTCGGGGGCGGTCTCGCGCAGCACGGTGCGCTCCAGCTCGGGGGCCATCCGGCCGGTGAGCGCCAGCTCCAGCGACGGCTCGAGGCCCGAGACGTGGCGGTGCCCCTGCTCCAGGGCGATCACCGCCCAGCGCAGGTGCGCCATGATCTCCCAGTAGTGCACGGCCGCCCCGTCGATGCTGCGGCCGCCCTCGGCCGCGTAGCCCCGGTAGAAGGCCGCGCGCGGCGCGATGCCCCCCGCCTCCAGGTCCGGGCGGCCGAAGCGCCAGCAGGCGGCGCAGAACCAGCCGACATCCTGCATCGGGTCGCCCCAGCCGGCGAACTCCCAGTCGAGGATGGCGGTGAGCCCGGCCGCGTCCACCATGTAGTTGCCGGTGCGGAAGTCCCGGTGGACCAGGGCCGGGGCGGGGCAGGGCGGGGCGTGGCGCTCGGCCCAGCGCAGGCCCCATTCGAGCGCCGGGCGCGCGGCGCCGATCCCGTCGAGCTGGGCCCGCAGCGCCCGGACCTCGGCGCGCGCCGGGTCCGGGTCGGGCGCGCCGAGGAACGCCAGCGCCTCCGGGGGCGCCCCGGGCCGGAGGATGGCGTGGATCCGGGCGAGCTCCGCCCCGAGCCGCTCGGCGAGCCGCGCGCGGTCGCCGCCGAGGCCCGCATCCTTCACGACGCGGGGCCCGAGGCCGATGCCGGGCACGAGCCCCATCAGCGCGAAGGGCGCCCCGACCACGCCGGGGTCGGCGCAGAAGCCCACGGGCTCCGGCACCCGCACGCCGGCCGCGTGGGCCGCCTGCAGGATCCGGAACTCCTCCGCCCGCGGGCGGCTCGAGGCGATGGTGGCCGGCGCGTCCTTGCGCAGCACGAAGCTGCGCTCCGCCCCGTCGATCCGGCAGCGCAGCAGCCAGTTCTCCTGGATCGAGCCGCCGCCGAGGGGCCGGGCCTCCTCGATCGCGACGGCCCGCGCGCCGAGCACCCCGCCGATCCAGGCGCGCAGGGCCGCGAGGCCCGCCTCGCTCGCCAGGGCCGTCACAGGCTCGACACCAGGTGGCCGCCGTCGACGGCGATCACGCTGCCGGTCATGTAGCTGCCCGCCTCCGAGGCGAGCAGCAGGAGCGCGCCGTCGAGCTCCCCGGCCTGGCCGAGGCGGCGCTGCGGCACGCGCTTCACCAGGGCCCGGCCGGCCTCGGTCTCGAAGAAATCCGCGTTCAGCTCGGTCTCGATGTAGCCGGGCGCGAGGGCGTTGACGCGGATCCGGTGGCGGGCCCATTCGAGGGCGAGCGCACGGGTGAGCTGCACCACGGCGGCCTTCGAGGCCGCGTAGGGCGCCACCGCCCCCGCGACCCGCAGGCCCAGGATCGAGGCGACGTTCACGATGCTGCCGCCCGCCCCGTGGCGGACCATGCGCCGCGCCCCCGCCCGCGCCACGAGCCAGACCCCCTTGAGGTTCGTGTCGAGGACCGCGTCCCAGTCGGCCTCCTCGATGTCGAGGGCCGGCTTCGTCGCGGTGACGCCCGCGTTGTTGATCAGCACCGAGACCGGGCCGAAGCGCGCCTCCGCGGCGTCGAGGGCCCCCTCGATGCCGGAGGCCTCGGTCACGTCCATCACCACGGCCTGCGCCCGGCCCCCGTCCGCCTCGACCCGCGCGACGGTCTCGGCCAGCGCGTCCGGGCGGCGCGCCCCGAGGGTGACGACGGCCCCGGCCCGGGCGAGCGTGCCGGCGAAGTGCCGACCGAGCCCGCTCGAGGCGCCGGTCACGAAGGCGTGCCGGCCCGTGAGATCGAACAACCCGCCCATGCGTTCCTCGATTCTCGTCCCCTGATTCCCGCCGCCTCACCGAGATCACATCACCGGGGCCGCGTCATCGGGCGCGCCTCACGCGGCGCGCTCGATCGCGAGCGCGATGCCTTGGCCGCCGCCGATGCACATCGTCACGAGGCCGTAGCGGCCGCCCGTGCGGGCGAGTTCGTAGAGCGCCTTGACGGTGATGATCGCCCCCGTGGCGCCGATCGGGTGGCCGAGCGCGATCGCGCCGCCGTTCGGGTTCACCCGGGCAGGGTCGAGGTCGAGGGCCTCCGACACCGCGCAGGCCTGGGCCGCGAAGGCCTCGTTCGATTCGATCACGTCGAAGTCCGCCGCCCGCAGGCCCGTGCGCTCCAGGAGGCGCCGCACCGCCGGCACCGGCCCCATCCCCATCTCGGAGGGGTCGACGCCCGCGTGGGCGTAGCCGACGATCCGGGCCATCGGGCGCCGCCCCTCGCGCTCCGCCCGCGCCGCGCTCATCAGGACGAGGGCGGCGGCGCCGTCGTTGAGGCCCGAGGCGTTGCCGGCCGTCACCGACCCGTCCTTGCGGAAGGCCGGGCGCAGGCGGGCGAGGTCGTCGGCGCCCGTCGGCTTCGGGTGCTCGTCGGTGTCGAAGACCGCCGTGCCGCGCCCGGCCGGCACCGCGACGGGGAGGATCTGCTCGCGGAAGCGGCCCGCCGCGATGGCGGCCCGCGCCCGCGCCTGGCTCTCGGCCGCGAAGGCGTCCTGCGCCGCGCGGGAGATGCCGTAGCGGTCGGCGACGTTCTCGGCGGTGATGCCCATGTGGCCGGCGCCGAACGGGTCGTTCAAGACGCCGATCATGTAGTCGACGGCCGCGACGTCGCCCATCTTCTGGCCGAAGCGCGCGGCGGCGAGGTGGTGGGGCGCGCGGCTCATGCTCTCGGCGCCGCCCGCGACCGCGACCTCCGCGTCGCCGAGGCTGACCGCCTGCGCCGCCGAGACGATCGCCTGGAGGCCGCTGCCGCACAGCCGGTTCACGGCCATGGCGGGCACCTCCTGGGGAATGCCCGCCTCCATCGCCGCGACGCGGGGCAGGTAGGCGTCGCGGGGCTCGGTCGGGATGACGTTGCCGAACACGACGTGGCCGACCGCCTCGCCCGCGACCTCCGCCCGGGTCAGGGCCTCCGCCACGCAGAGCGCGGCGAGCCGCGCGGGCGGGACGGCCGCGAGCGAGCCCCCGAAGGTGCCGATCGCGGTGCGCACACCGCCGACGATCACGACCGCATCAGACATCGTTTCGGATCCTTGCTGGAGGGCGGAGCCGGGGAGGGCGCCGGCTCAGGGCTGCGGCCCGGCCGGCTCCCAGCGCCAGAAGGCGTCGCCCTCGGCCTCGAGGCTGCGGTTCAGCACCATCTTGTGCACCTCGTCCGCCCCGTCGACGAGGCGGGCCTGGCGGGCGTAGCGGTAGATCCACTCCAGCACCGTGTCGGTGGAGTAGCCCCGCGCGCCGTTGATCTGGATCGCCGTGTCGGCCGCCGCGTGCAGGAGGTTGGCGACGTGCACCTTCGCCATCGAGACCTCCTTGCGGGCGAAGCTCCCCCGGTCGAGCGCCCAGGCGGCCTTCATGACGAGCAGCCGGCCGACCTCGATGCGCATGGCGAGGTCGCCGAGCATGAGCTGGATGCTCTCGCGGTCGGCGAGGCGCACGCCGAAGCCCTGCCGCTCGGCCGCGTAGGCCCGGGCGATCTCGACGCAGCGCCGCGACAGGCCGAGCCAGCGCATGCAGTGGGTCAGCCGCGCCGGGCCGAGGCGGATCTGCGTCAGCTTGAGACCGTCGCCCTCCCCGAGGAGGACGTTCTCGGCGGGAATCTCGAGCCCCTCGAAGGCGAGCTCGCAATGCCCTCCGTGCTCCTCGGGACCCATGATCCCGATGCGGCGCACGATGTGCCAGCCGGGCTGGTCGCGGTGGAACAGGAAGGCCGTGAGGCCCTTCCGGGCATCCTCGGAGGTGCGCGCCATCAGGATGAAGTGCGCCGCATCCTCCGCGCCCGTGATGAACCACTTGCGGCCGGAGACGACGTAGCGGTCGCCGCGCCGCTCGGCGGTCGTGCGGATCATCCCGGGGTCGGAGCCGCCGCCGGGCGGCGGCTCGGTCATCGCGAAGGCCGAGCGGACCTCGCCGCGCACGATCGGATCGAGCCAGCGCGCCCGCTGGGCCGGCGTGGCGGTCGCCTCCAGCACCATCATGTTGCCGTCGTCGGGCGCGGCGGAGTTGAACACCACGGGCCCGAAGATCGAGCGGTTCATCGCCTCGTAGCAGACCGCCATGCCGACCTTGTCGAGCCCGCCGCCGCCGGTCTCCGCCTTCAGCTGCAGGCACCACAGGCCCTCCGCCCGCGCGGCCGCCCGAAGCGCCTCCAGACGGTCGAGCGCGATGTTGCCGTGCGCGTCGTAGGCCGCGGGGTCCCGCTCCAGGGGCAGCACCGCCTCGTCCACGAAGGCGGCGATCCGCGCGCGGATCGCCTCGACGCGGGGACTGATCGTGAAGTCCATGGCGCGGCCCTCCCGCCCTCGGGCGACGGATAAAAAACGAGCGAGCGCTCGTTTTTTATCGCCTGGATTCGGGCTTGGCAACGGATTATGCCTCGGCCGGCGCCGGCCGAGCGGCGTGCCCGACGAGGGTTCGATGAGACCCGAAGCCCCGAAGGCCTCAGGCGCCTATTCCACCGAGGCGATCTGCGGGCGCATCCTGGAGCGCCACCGTGACCGGGTGAGCGTGCGCAAGCCGGGGCTCGCCACCGCCAACCTCGCCCGCATCATCGAGGCGGTGCTGACCCTGTCGAGCCGGCAGGGCTTCCACGCCATGAGCCTGCGGGACCTCGCGACGGCCTCCGGCCTCAGCATGGGCGGCCTCTACTCGTACTTCGACAACAAGAACACGCTCCTCGTCATGATCCTCACGGAGGTCGCCGAGACGGTGGAGAGCGTCCTCCGGGCCGCGCCCGCGGCGGTGGCGGAGGACCCCGCCGCCCACCTGCGCTGGCTCATCGAGACGCATATCCGGCTGACCGAGGCGATGCAGCCGTGGTTCGTCTTCGCCTACCTGGAGGCGAAGAGCTTCCCGGCCCCCGCCCGGGTCCTCGCCACCGAGAGCGAGCTCGCCACGGAGCGGATCTTCGCGGACGTGCTCGCCCGCGGCGCCGCGCAGGGCCTCTTCGCGGTCCCCGACATCGACCTGACGGCCGCCCTGATCAAGCCGCTCCTGCAGGACTGGTACGTGAAGCGGGCGAAGTACCGGAAGCGCGGGACGCCGATCCAGACCTACATCGCCGGCGTCGTCGCCTTCGTGGAGCGGGCCATCGCGCGGCCCTGAGCCGGGCCGCGCAGGTCCGACGCCCTCCCGAAGCCCGCCCTGAGCCGGTCAGGCCGGCATCGCACCGTCCGCCGCACCGCTCATCAGCGGCGGCACGGGGGTCCCGCGTCGTGTCCGCCGCGCCTTCCCGAGACGCTCCTTCCCGAGACGCTCCTTCCCAAGACGCTCCTGCCCGAGATGCGCCGGACGCGCCGCGGACGCCCTGTAGTGCCACCGTACCGAGAACGGGCCGGGGAACATCCGCTCGTGGAAGCAGGAGGCCGCCGGCTCGACCGTCGAGAGGAGGGCGTCCGTCTCCGCGTATTGGCGATCGTAGATCCAGGGCCGTCGCGCCATAGCGCGGTCGTTGAGCCAGTAGCGGCTCCAGTCCGCCGTCGTCTCGATCAGCTCGCGGGCGTAGTCGGTCCCGTAATCCAGCGCGCCCTCGACCGTGGCGTCGATGTAGGACTGGAGCAGCGGGAAATCGTCGGTCGCGCCGGCGAGGTGGGCGGCGCCCCCTTCGTCGGGCACGTAGGTCCAGATGGTCCCGCAGGCCGGCAGCGGCTGCCAGGACACGGCCTCGATCTGCTCGACCGGCACGGGAACGCGCCGGTAGCCCGCCTCCCGCAGGTCGAAGGCGGCGAGGTCCCCCCGCTCCACCGGGTACATCACGCCGTTGACCGTCATGGCGGTCTCGTTCCGGCGGGGGCGCCGCAGGCCGAGCGCGGTGAAGCCGCTGGCGCAGCGGAACCCCCAGGCCCTCAGGTAGCCGAACTCCGCCGAGAGCCGCGCCGGCATGCCCGCGATCGGCGCCGCCGAGGTCTGATCGCGCAGGTGGGCGTTGATCAGCGAGCCGTACCCGAAGATGAAGTCGTCCGGCATGTTGGCGAGGCGGCGGCCCCAGTAGGCGGGCCGCGGCTGCAACGATCCGGTCCCGCCTCGGCGCCTGCCCATCCCCGATCCGCTCACCCGATCGAACGCTCACGTTTCGCGGCCGGACTGTGCCGCACTTGCCGAGGATTGGCCAGCGTCCGCCGGCGAAGACTTATCACCGGCGCTGCCGAGCCCCGCATCTGCCGTGCGACGCCGCCCGAAAGCAATGGATCCCGCGCGCAGGATCCATTCCCGCGCGGCCGAGCCCGCGCGCACGACGAAGGGCAGGGCGAGGACGGGGATCACCGTCGTGGCCAGGTAGAGCTCGGTGGCGGGCGAGAGGGCGGTGCCGGCGGCAGCCCAGGTCAGGCTGACGTTCCGGTTGCCGGCGACAAGGGCGATGGTGAGCGCGCGCGACCGCCCGAGCGGCGCGAAGAGCACGCCGCTGACGAGCCCGATCCCGACATTGAGGCACACCGCGCTCGCGAGGCCGATGAGGACGGGCGCGCGCTGCGTGTTCCAGGCCCCTCTCAGGCTGTCGGCCATCGTGAAGCCGACGAGGACGAGGCCGAGGACGGCGATGCCGGACGCGGCCTGCATGTCCGGGATCAGGCCCGTCAGGCGGCGCCCGGCGCGCCGCACGATCAGGGCGACGGCACCAGCCGGGCCGACGATCAGGGCGAGGTGCCAGGCGAGCGCGAGGGGGTCCATCCGGACACCGGCGCCGAGCGCGAGCGCCAGCAGCGGAACCAGGAGCGGGGTGAGCAGCGTCAGCCCGATCGAATTGAGAAGGGCGAGCCGCGGTCGCAGGCCGAGCATCGCCGCGATGGCGGCCGCACCGCTGACCGGCGGCGCCAGGACGGACACGAGGATGCCCCTGCGCAGATCCTCGTCGATACCCGTCAGGTGCAGCAGGGCGGCCGTGGCCACCGGCACGCCGATGCCGTTCCAGGCCAGCGCGAGGACGACCACGGCGCCTCCCGTCCCCTGCTCGACGGGGGCGGAACCGGCCGTCAGGAACGAGCCGAGGGCGAGCAGGAAGGCCGCCGCCGGGAGCAGCGCCACGGCCTGGCTCGAGAGAAGGGGAACGAGGCTGCCCAGGACGAGCGAGGCGACGAGCAGGGCCGGCCCGTGGCGGCCCAGTGTCGTCAGCAGGCCGCCCACCCGATGCACCGCCGCGGCTCCCCCTCCACCAAGGCCGGGTCGCATGATGCGCCGAGCCCCGAGGCCGAGGCAACGGGCGGCCCGGCGCTACGCCTGCGCCCCATGATGCGGCACCCTCCTCGGCGCCCTGCGCACCGCGACCTCCGGAGGAGACGAGCGATCCCCCGGAGCGGCATCGGCCGCGCCGCCTGCATCTCCCGGGGGGCTGTGCGCGTTTGTTGGCGTCGAACCCTGGGCGGACGGCCCCCTTGCCGCCGCCTCCAGACGGAGAAGAACCATGAGTGACGGCTACCCCTCGATGACAGCGCTCCTGGGCCTCCTCGCCCTGGCCGGCTACCAGAACCGGGACAAGCTCGCGGAGCTGCTGGGCGGCGCCGGCCAGAGCGCCCCCGCGCCCGCGGGCCAGGCCGCGCGCCCCGGGGAGTCCGGCGGCGGGCTCGGCGGGCTTCTCGGCGGATTGCTGGGCGACCGGCGCGGCGAGGCCCCCAGCGGGTTCCTGAACAGCGGGCTCGGCGAGATGCTGCAGCGCTTCCAGCAGGCCGGCCACGGGGCGGCCGCCCAGTCCTGGGTCAACCAGGGACCGAACCAGGAGCTTCCGCCCCAGCACCTGGAGCAGGCCATCGGGCCCGACGTCCTCGCGACCCTGACGCAGCGCACGGGACTGTCCCGCGAGGAGCTCCTCTCCCGGCTGTCGCGCGAGCTGCCCCAGGCGGTCGACCGCTACACGCCCGACGGGCGGATGCCGGCCTGACCGCAGGGCTTCCGGGGACCGCCGGGAACGCGCAAGGGCCCGACGTCCCGCGTCGCTGCGGCCACGGCGGCGGAGCCACGGCCCTCACCGGGCAGCGGGCCGGAGGCGTCCGCACCCTGTCACGCGCCGCCGCCCCGGCCGCGGCGCGTGCGCGGCTTCGGAGCGGCGAGCCGGTGGGCCGCCGTCAGGGCCGACAGCAGGGTCGCCTCGTCGACGACCGTGAGGTCGCACCGCGTCGCGCCCATCCGCCCCCAGCCCCCGGGCACGGGGCTGAACGCCTCGGGGACCTGCTCGCAGTAGAAGTCGCGATGGTCCGGATCGAACATCAGGTTGAGGTCCTGGCCGGCCTCGTCCAGCGTCGCGAAGGTCTTGCGCGGCGTCCGGAAGGCCGTCCGGTGGACGTGCGGTCCGGCGGTCACCGCCTCCAGCGTCGCGATGAGCGCCTTCACGCGCGCGATGTCGACGCCCATGGCGATGTCCTCTCGGTCGACGGCGGATCGGCCCGGCGGATGCCGGATCCTCCGGTGCGGGGCCCGTGCGCGGCGCGGTTCGACTCAGTGGCGGCCCGCAAGCATCCAGACGGCCATGGCGACCATCATAAGGTTCTCGGTCAGCGAGACGAAGCCGAGGGGCACCCGGCTCGATCCGCCGACGCAGGCGCACTTGATCTCGCGCCGGTCGACGTAGACCGCCTTGAACACCGAGGCCGCCCCGACCGTGCCGATGAACAGGGCCACCGGAATCGACAGCCAGTCGAGGGCGCCCGCCGCCATCAGGACGCCCGCGATGCCTTCGAGGAACGGGTAGGCGTAGGCGTAGCGCACCCAGCGCTGCCCGAGCAGGTCGTAGCCCAGGAACATCGAGGAGAAGCTCTCGACGTCCTGCAGCTTCAGCAGCGCCAGCACGCACATGCTGAAGGCGACGAACCATTCCGCCGCCCTGACCGTGAGGGCCGTACCGTACGCGGCGTGGCTCCCCGCGAGCGCCATCAGCGCGGTCATGGCGAAGACCGCGGCGACGGGGGTGTAGCTCGTCGCGTTCGGGTCGTTCGCCGCCTGGCCGAAGTGGCGCTGCAGATCGTCGAAGCCGCCGACGCGCTCGCCGTCGATGAAGGTCTGCGGCGTCGACTTGACCCCGTGCTCGGCCTTGAAGCGGTCGGTCTCCTCCCGCGTGGTCAGCGGATGATCCTCGACCCGGAAGCCCCGGCGTTCGAGGAGATCCTTGGCCTTCAGGCCGTAGGGGCAGGTGTGCTGCGGCATGACCATCCGGTAGAGGACGGCCTCACGGGCGACGGACGACATGGACGGCTCCTTCCTGGACTGAGATGGGGCGGCCGCTATTCGGCGGCGGACCGGTATTGCGTCGGCTCGGCGATGGCGGGCGGGCCTTCCCGGCGCGCGGGCAGCCCCCAGCCCCTGGCCAGGCCGTAGACGGCGGGGATCACGACGAGGGTCAGCACGGTCGAGGAGACCATGCCGCCGACCATCGGCACGGCGATGCGCTGCATCACCTCCGAACCCGCGCCCGTGCTCCAGAGGATGGGCACGAGGCCGGCCATGATGGCGGTGACCGTCATCATCTTCGGGCGCACCCGCTCGACCGCGCCGATCATGATGGACCGCCGCAGGTCCTCCCGCGTGAGCGGCCGGCCCTCACGGGCGCACCCGGCCCGGATCTCGTCGAGGGCGTGGTCGAGGTAGACCAGCATGATCACCCCGGTCTCGGCGGCGACGCCGGCGAGCGCGATGAAGCCGACCGCCACCGCGACCGACAGGTTGAAGTCCATCCACCAGAGCAGCCACACCCCGCCGACGAGGGCAAAGGGCAGCGACAGCATGACGATGAGCGTCTCGGTCAGACGCCGGAAGTTCAGGTAGAGGAGCAGGAAGACGACGAGCAGCGTCAGGGGGACGACCACCCTCAGGCGCGCCTCGGCCCGCTCCAGGGACTCGTACTGCCCGCTCCACTGCAGGCTCGTGCCCCGGGGCAGCTTGACCGCGTCGGCCACGGCCTCCCGCGCCTCGGCCACGTAGCCGCCGAGGTCGCGGCCCGCGATGTCGACGAAGACGTAGACCGCGAGCTGCCCGCTCTCGGTGCGGATCGAGGTCGGCCCCCGGGTGAGCGCGACCGTCGCCACCTCACCGAGCGGCACCGTGCCGCCGGCCGGCAGCGGCACCTGCACGTCGGTGGCGATCGCCCCGGGATTCGACCGGTAGGCGCGCGGGTAGCGCACGTTCACGCTGTAGCGCTCGCGGCCCTCCACGGTGTTGGTCACCGACTGGCCGCCGAGCGCCGTCGCGACGACGTCCTGCACGTCTCCCACCGTCAAGCCGTAGCGCCCGAGCGCCTCCCGGTCCGGCGCGATGTCGAGGAAGTAGCCGCCGAGCACCCGCTCGGCGTAGGCGCTCGACGTGCCCGGCACGTCGCGCAACGCCGCCTCGACCTGGCGGGCGACCCCGTCCATCGCCGTCAGGTCGGTGCCGAGCACCTTCACGCCGACCGGCGTGCGGATGCCGGTCGCGAGCATGTCGATGCGGGCGCGGATCGGCTGGGTCCAGGCGTTCGAGACGCCGGGGAACTGGAGGGCCCGGTCCATCTCGGCCCTGAGGCTCGCGAGCGTCACGCCCGGGCGCCACTCCGG
The DNA here is from genome assembly GCF_053346035.1 of Methylobacterium sp. A54F. NCBI lineage: Bacteria > Pseudomonadati > Pseudomonadota > Alphaproteobacteria > Hyphomicrobiales > Methylobacteriaceae > Methylobacterium > Methylobacterium sp. A54F. Next base: position 124,290 of record NZ_JBKFBF010000003.1, read on the forward strand.
CTTCGGCCTGAGGGTGATGACCGTCTCGAACATCTCCATCGGCGCCGGGTCGGTCGCGGTGCCGGCCCGTCCCGCCTTGCCGTAGACCGAGGCGACCTCCGGAAAGGTTCGGATGATCCGGTCCTGGGTCGCCAGCAGCTCGCCGGCCCTGGTCACGGAGATGCCCGGCAGCGTGGTCGGCATGTAGAGGAGCGTTCCCTCGTCCAGGTCGGGCATGAACTCGGAGCCGAGCTGACGGGCCGGCCACGCCGTCGCCGCCAGCACCCCAAGGGCGAGCAGGACGGTGAGGACAGGAGCCCGCAGCACGCCGGCGATCAGCGGCCGGTACAGCCGGACGAGGATCCGGTTCAGCGGGTTGCGGTGCTCGGGGACGAACCGCCCGCGCACGAACAGCACCATCAGGGCCGGAACCAGCGTCACCGACAGCAGCGCCGCCGCCGCCATCGCGAAGGTCTTGGTGTAGGCCAGCGGCCCGAACAGCCGGCCCTCCTGGCTCTCCAGGGTGAAGATCGGCAGGAAGCTCACCGTGATGACGAGGAGCGAGAAGAACAGCGACGGGCCGACCTCGGAGGCCGCCGCGACCAGGATCTCGACCCGCGGCCTGCCCGGCGGCGCCCGCTCCAGGTGCTTGTGGGCGTTCTCGATCATCACGATGGCGGCGTCGACCATGGCGCCGACCGCGATGGCGATGCCGCCGAGCGACATGATGTTGGCGCCGATCCCGAGCCAGCGCATGGCGGCGAGCGCCATCAGGATGCCGACCGGCAGCATCAGGACAGCCACGAGCGCGCTGCGCAGGTGCAGCAGGAAGACGACGCAGACCAGGGAGACCACGAGGCTCTCCTCGACCAGCGTCCCCTTCAGCGTCTCGATGGCCGCCCCGATGAGCTGCGAGCGATCGTAGACCGGCAGGATCTCGGTCCCGGCCGGCAGGCTCCTGGCCACCTCGGCGAGCCGCGCCTTCACCCCCGCGATCACGGTGAGCGCGTCGGCGCCGAAGCGCTGGAGCACGATGCCGCCGGCGGCCTCCCCCTCGCCGTTCATCTCGGCGATGCCGCGGCGCTCGTCCGGCCCGAGCTCGACCCGGGCCACGTCCCGGACCCGCAGGGGCGTCCCGCCCGAGGTCTTCAGCACGATGTCCTCGATGTCGGCGACGCTTCGCAGGTAGCCGCGCCCGCGCACCATGAACTCGAACTCGGACAGCTCGACCGTGCGGCCGCCGACGTCGGCGTTGCTCGCCCGGATGGCGTCCCGGAGCCGGTTGAGGGAGATGCCCTGCGCCCGCAGCCGGTTCGGGTCGACGACGACGTTGTACTGCTTCACGAAGCCGCCGATGCCGGCGACCTCGGCCACCCCCTCGGCCCGCGAGGCGCCGAAGCGGATCACCCAGTCCTGCAGCGAGCGCAGCTCGGCGAGCGTCCGCTCCCGCGCCACCACCACGTACTGGTAGACCCAGCCCACCCCCGTCGCGTCGGGCCCCAGCGTCGGCGTCACGCCCGAGGGCAGCCGGCTCGCCGCCCCGTTGAGGTATTCCAGCACCCGGGAGCGTCCCCAGTACGGGTCGGTGCCGTCCTCGAAGATCACGTAGACGAACGACACGCCGAAGAACGAGAAGCCGCGCACCACCTTCGCCCGCGGCACCGTCAGCATGGCGGTGGTCAGCGGGTAGGTGACCTGGTCCTCGACCACCTGCGGGGCCTGCCCCGGATACTCGGTGTAGACGATGGCCTGCACGTCCGAGAGGTCGGGGATGGCGTCGAGCGGCAGGGTGCGCAGCGCCAGCCCCCCGGCCGCCACGGCGAACACGGTCCCGACCAGCACCAGGACGAGGTTGCGGGCCGACCAGCCGATGAGGCGTGCGATCACGGCGCCATCCCCGCATTCGCGGCTTGGCGGTCGTCCGCGGGGGCCGTCATGCCCTGGAGCGCGGCCCTGAGGTTGCTCTCGGCGTCGATCAGGAAGTTCGCGGCCGTGACCACGCGGTCGCCGGCCGAGACGCCGTCGCGGATCTCGACGTGGCCGCCGCCGCGCAGGCCGACCTGCACCTGCCGCGGCTCGAAGCGGCCCTCGCCGCGGTCGAGCAGCACGACCTGGCGCTCGCCGGTGTCGATGACGGCGTCGTCTGGCACCGCCACCACCGGCTTCGGGTCGCCGGTGGCGATCTCGACGTCGGCGTACATGTCGGGCAGGAGCGTGCCGTCCGGGTTCGGGAGCTCGATGCGCACCCGCGTCGCGCGGGTCTCCGGGTTCACCTGCGGGTAGATCACGCCGACCGTGCCGGAGAAGGTCCGGCCCGGGGCCGAGCGCGGGCGCACCGCGACCGGCTGGCCGACGCGGACCCCGGCGAGGTCGCGCTCCGGCACGTCGGCCAGCACCCACACCAGGGAGATGTCGCCGATCCGGAACAGGGTGTCGCCGGCCGCCGCCTTCATGCCCTCGACGGCGTTCCGGGCCAGCACGATGCCGTCCCGCGCCGAGGACCACGTGACGGCCATCGGCACCTTCCGGGTGCGCTCCATCTCGTCGATGACGGCCTCGGAGACGTTCAGGTTCTGCAGGCGCCGCCGGGCCCCGTCGAAGCCGGGGTTGGCGATGAGCTGGGCCGCGGCCGCGTTGATCTCCGGCGCGTAGACGTGGACCAGCGCCTGGCCCTTGCGGATCCGGTCGCCGGTGGTGACGTTCTCGACGTGGTCGACATAGGCGTCCGACCGGGTCGCGACGACCGTGACGCGCCGCTCGTCGAGGGCGACCGTGCCGGGCACGCGCACCGGCCGGGTGACGACCCGGCGCTCGGCCGCCGCGGTGCGCACGCCGCTGCGCTGGACCCTGGCGGGCGAGACCCGCACGACGCCGCCCTCGTCCTCGCCCGCGTGGACGGGGACGTAGTCCATGCCCATCGGGTCCTTCTTCGGCACCGGCGAGGTGTCGGGCAGCCCCATCGGGTTGCGGTAGTAGAGGACGCGCCGGGTGCCGCCGGATCCGGCCGCCCCGCCCGGGGCCGTGTCCGCGGGCATGGCATCGCCCTCGTCGGCGACGGCGAAGCTCACGTCCTCGCCGGCCCGCACCGCCCGGAACGCGCGCCCGTCCCCGGTCCGCATCGGCGAGGCCGCGTAGACCGGCCGCCCGTCGGGGTCGCGATAGTAGATTACCGGCCCGGCCGCCGTCGCGGGCTCGGGGGCGGGGGCGAACGCGGACCGGGCCCGGTCCGTGAGGGCCGGCACGGGGTTCCCCCCGGTCCCGGCGGCGTAGCCGGCGGCCCCCGCCGCGAGCGCGGCGAGGGTCCCGGCGAGCCAGGCGGAGCGGCTCATGGGTCGGCCCGGAAGACGAGCCGGCCCTCGACGGTGCCGGTCTCGCCCTGGACCTTGGCGCCGAGCGACAGCCGCCAGTTGCCGGCCATCGTCAGCTTGGTCTTGAAGCGGTAGACGCCCGGCTCCGTCGACGGCACCGGCTCGATCCGGGTCGTCATGGTCTCCATGTCGTCGGGCGCCATGTCGAGGCGCCGGGCGAAGATCACGGCGTCGGGCACCGGCTTGCCGCTGCGCTTGTCGACGAGCCGGACGGCGACGACCGCCTCGCCCTGCTTCATCGCCTGCTGCGTGAGCTCGAAGGCGTAGTCCCGGATGTCGGCGCGGGCGGGCAGGGTCGGGGCCGACGCCGACAGGACGGCGCCGAGCAGCGCGGCCGGCACGGCGCGCGCGAAGGGGTTCTCGGTCATGGGTCTGGTCTCCTGAACGCGATGGGCGGCGACGCGCGGACGCGCGTCACCGTGCCGGCGCAAGCACCGGCGGCACCGGGTTCAGGCTCGGGGAGGCTCGGGTGACGGCGACCCGTGCACGCCGGCGCGGAACGCCGGCTCCGGCCAGGTCAGGCCCGCGCGCGTCGCGACGGGCGTCGGGACCCGCAGAGCGGCCGGCGGCAGGGAGGTCAGGCTCGCCAGGCACAGGGCCATCAGCGGGCAGCCCTTCGCGCAGTCCGACTCGGGGTTCTCGCGTGCGCCCGCGCCGGTCTTCGGGCAGCAGGGCATGTCGTCCATGTCCGGGCCGGCCGCCACGGTCGATCCGGCGGCGTGATGGGACATGGCGTCGTGATGACTCATGGCGGCATGGTCGATCCCGGCCATGGCGTGGTGGGCCCGCGCCATCGACGCATGCATGCCCGCGGTGGCCGCGGGAGCGGTCACCGGCGTCAGGGCGAGGCTGAGGACCGCCAGGAGCGGCAACAGTCGCCGGAGGGCGAGCCAGAGGTTCACGCGGGCAGGATGCCAAATTCCGGGCCGGCACGGAAGTCCGTCAGCCCAGGAACGCTGGCGGAGGGGGCTGTACCGGACATTCGGATTTGCGCCCATGTCGGACAGCCGCGCGCCCTTGCCGCCATTTCCGAAGCGGACGTCGCCTTGAGGCCGGACGCCGGGTCTCAGATGCACCAGCCACGGATCGTCGCAGTCCTGGGACGTTACCCCCGCTCTCGATGGTCAATCAGCCGCTGATGATCTCGACCTGATCGGAGGGAATGGTCCGCCACCAAGCCCCTGGTGCCCGGAAGGCGTCATAGGTGAGCCTGAGCACATCGTCCGGTTGGCAATGGGACGGCTCGACTGTGCTGCGCCCCACGTTTCGAGCGTGGAGCACCTCCCAGGGTACGTCGAACACCTTCCACTCGACGGCAAGGCCATGCCGAGCGACGACTCCGAGCTCGTCCTCGAACACGGCGCGGGTGAGGTGCGTGTCAGCCATCACCACGCTGAAGCCCTGGCTCAGGGCGCTGTCGAGGGCGGCCACCTTCACCGCATGAAGGAGCCGGTGAGCCGGCCCGTCCCAACCCCTGCGGCGCACATCCCAATAGACCTGCCGGTCCGGCGGCCAGAGCGCCTGCCGGAGGTCGTCGAGGGTCAGGTGGACCCATCCATCCAGCGGGTCGAACCGCCGTGCGTAGGTCGACTTGCCCGCCCCGGGGCAGCCGATCAGCCCGACCACGCGCTGGCGGCTCGGTTCAGGCATGATCGGCGGTGGCCTCGTCCTCGTCGGCCTCGGTATCGACCTCGACGACCTCGCCCCGGAGGTACCTGGACTGGACCTCCGCCACGCGTCGGACGCCCTGGGCATGACGGCTCGAAACCGGACCGTCCGGCCGGTGTTCGCCGCCCCGTTTGACCGCGAGCAGGTCCGGATCCCCCCAACGGTCGAGGAGGACCTGGAAGGCCGCGTACCGGCCGGCGTCGAAGTCGATCCGCCGGCCCATCATGTCCTTGTAGGGGTGGGCCGGGTGGAGACCGGCGCAGGGCACCCAGCCCGCGGGGATCGGGGTCGTCGCCGCGTGCGTGCGCCCGCTCCGGAGCAGCTTGGGCAGGACGTGGGTGTGCGGGCCCTCGGGACTCGTTCCGCCGGGGCCCGGGATCGGGGCATAGACCTCGATGCGCCCGATCCGGGCGATGAAGACCCGGTGCGGGCTCATCGCGACGAGATGCCGGCCGATGGGGTTCTGGTGGTCGAACAGGGGCCGCCCGACGCCGGACCGGAGGCATGCGATGGCCTCGGGGTCGCTCGTGCGCACGCAGGCATCGACCGCGAGCAGGTCGAGGCCGAGATCGAACAGGATGGCCGCGCGGTCCCGTTCGCGGGCGGCATCCCGGTCGGGCCCGAGCTCCGTCACGACGCCGCGCCGGCTCATCGCGCAGGCGTCCTGCGGCAGGCACAGGGCGACGGCGTGGTTCCAGCCGGACGCGACCGCGGTCTCGTAGGCCACGGGGCGCAGGTCGGGGCAGGCCGTCAGGGCGATGGCACCGCGCTCGGTCGCCATGCCCATGCGATCGTCCGGCAGGCTCAGGACCGCCTCGTCGGGATCGCGCATGAACTCGGCGATGGCGCCGAAGCTGCCGAGGCTCCAGGCCGCGCCGGGATCGGCCAATGCCTCGCGCAGCAGGGTCGTGACCGCCTCAGTCTGGGATGATGTCGCCATCGCACTCCTCCTTGTCGGACCGGGACCGTGCCCAGGGCAGGATGTATCGCGTTCCGTCCGCGGCCTCGCCGCGCTCCGCCGTCACGCCGAACACGCGAGCGAGCAGGGCGTCGGTCAGTGCCTCCTCCGGCCGGCCGTCCGCGACGAGCCGGCCGGCGGACAGCACGACGATCCGGTCGCAGAACCGGGCCGCGAGGGCGAGGTCGTGCAGGACGGCGACCACGCCGGTGCCCTCGCGCGCCGCGGCGTGCAGCAGCGCCATGGCGTCGAGCTGGTGGGCGGGGTCCAGTGCGGTGACAGGCTCGTCGACGAGGAGCCAGTCGGCCTCGACCGCGAGCGCCCGGGCGAGCAGCGCGCGCATGCGCTCACCCGAGGACAGGGTCGGCTCGGTCCTGCCGGCGAGGTGCCCGACATCGGTGCGCGCCATCGCCCGCGCGACCGCCGCCTCGTCGGCATCCGTGAGGCCCGCGAAGGCGCGGCGGTGCGGCAGCCGGCCGAGCGCCACGATCTCGTGCACCGTCATGGGCCAACCGACGCCGGCGCCCTGGAACAGAACCGCGATCCGGCGGGCTCGCCTGTCGCGGCTCAGGCCGGACAGCGCGTGACCTTCGAGGGTAACGCGACCCGGTGTCGGGGCGACCAGCCCCGCCAGGACGCGCAGGAGCGTCGTCTTGCCGGCCCCGTTCGGACCGACCAGCCCGACGAAGCGGCCGCGCTCCAGGGCGAGGTCGATGTCCGAGAGGATCGTCCTGCCGTCGAGCGTCACGCGGGCGTCGTGAAGGCCGAGGCTCATGCCCGCCTCCCGCGGTTCCGCAGGAGCAGCACGATCAGGAACGGTGCGCCGACGAGCGCGGTCACCACGCCGAGCTTGAGCTCCGGCCGGGTGGCGACCAGGCGCACGCCGATATCCGCCGCGAGCACCAGGACCGCCCCGGCGAGCCCGCTCGGCAGCAGGGCGGCGCCGGGGCGAGCCCCGACGAGCGGCCGCACGAGGTGCGGCACCACGAGGCCGACGAAGCCGATGGCGCCGGAGACCGCCACCCCGCTGCCGACCGCGAGCGCCGCCCCGGTGACGAGGCGCAGCCGCACCGAGGCGAGGCCGACCCCGAGGCTCGCGGCGGTGTCCTCCCCGAGCGTGAGGGCGTCGAGCGCGGAACCGGTCGAGAGCATCAGGCCCCAGCCGACGGCCATCAGGGGAAGGCACAGGAGGACATGGTCCAGGCTGCGGTCCGCGAGCGACCCCATCAGCCAGAACACGATCTCCAGCGCCGCGTAGGGGTTTGGAGAGAGGTTGAGCGCCAGGGCGGTGAGGGCGCCGGCGAGGCTCGACAGGCCGACGCCGGCCAGGATCAGCCCGAGCGTGCTGCTGCCGCGGGCGGCGAGCGCGTTGAGGAGCAGCGCCGCCACGCCCGCGCCCGCGATGCCGCCGAGCGGCAGGGCGAGGCTCAAGGAGGCGGCGAGGCCGCCGTAGAAGACGAGCACGGCGCCGAGCGCCGCGGCCGAGGAGATGCCGAGGATGCCGGGGTCGGCGAGCGGGTTGCGCAGGTAGCCCTGCATCGCCGCGCCGGTCAGCCCGAGGCTGAACCCGACGAGGCCGCCGAGGAGCGCCCGCGGCATGCGCAGCTCCCACAGCACCAGGGCCGGCAGCGTGGCCCGGCCCCCGGCGAGGTCCGCGAACGCGGCCGGCACGTCGAAGGGTGCGTAGCCGACGGCGACCGAGGCGAGCGTCAGGGCGAAGACGGCGAGGCCGAGGACGCTGACGACGACCCGGCGGGCGCTCGGCGTGCCGAGCCGCCGCGAGGCAGGCTGGGCGAGGCCCGTGAGAGGCGCATTCATGGCCGGGGCGCCCGCGCGTTCGCGGCCGCCGCCAGCCGCGCCACGACCTCGGCGACCTGGGGGCCCGGGCATGTCCAGTAGCGGTTCGGGATCGCGACAGTCCGGTGTTCCCGCGCGAGCGCCCGGAAGACGGGATGGTGCAGGAGCGTGTCGGCGAGGGAAGGGGCTCCCGGCGCAGCCTCGTCGACCACGATCAGGTCCGCGTCCGCCATCGCCGCGGCTTCGAGCGGCACCTGCCCGAACCGGTCGCGTCCGATCTCGGCCGCGACGTTGACGAGGCCGGCGGCACGGATGAGGGCGTCGCCGAGGCCGCCGGGCGCGACCGTGAAGGCGTTCGGGCGCATGACGAGGGCCCGCAACGGGCGGATGGCCGGCGTGACGGATGCGAGCCTGGCGTCGAGGTCCGCGACCAGCGCCTCGCCCCGCTCGGGATGGCCGAGCGCCTCCGCGACCTGCCGGATCTGCCCGCGCACGCCGTCGAGATCGGCCGGCACGCCGAGTTCGAGCACCGGCGAGCCGACGCGCTTGAGCATGCCGACGGTGGCGCGCGTCGTGAAGGCGCCCGCGATGACGAGGTCCGGCCGGAGCGCGACGACCTCCTCGGTGAGGCCGCGGGTGACCGGCAGGCCGGCGGCCTCGGCTGCGACCGTCGATCCGCGCGGGTCCCGGGCGAGGTAGGTCACCGCCAGAACCTGGTCGCGGTCGGCCAGCCGCAGGACGAGCTCGTCCGCGCACAGGTTCATCGAGACCACGCGCACGGGCGTCTCAGCCGTGCCGGCGGCGCGGGCCGCGGGCATGGTTGCGAGGACGGCCGAGAGCGCGCATGCGGCCCGGAACGGCATCGTCACCTCAGAACGTGGTCAGGCGCACGCCGCCGTAGACGGCGAGGCCGGGTCCCAGGAACCCGGTCGGGTTCTGGTAGCGCTGGTCGAACAGGTTATCGATGCGCGCGAACAGCGTCGTCGTCTCCGACACGGCGTAGCTGGCCGAGAGATTGACCAGCGTGAAGCCCGGGTTCTTCAGGCGCGGAACGGAAAAATCGCGATTCCCGTCGACGAAGGAGCCGATGGAGATCAGCGTGCCGGTGAGCGTCAGGTTCGGCAGGGGCGTCCAGATGCCGGTGAGGCTGACCTTGTGGCGGGGACGCCGGAGCAGCTCCTGGTTGGCGACCTCGTCCTTCGTCACCGTGTTGGTGTAGTCGACCCGGGCGCTGAGGGTGTCGGTGAGCTTGAGCGAGACGAAGCTCTCCGCGCCGTAGGCGACCGCCCGGCCGACATTCACGCTGGTCGAGAAGGTCGGGAAGAAGGCCGTCTGGATCAGGTTGCGGAAGTCGGTCTCGAAATAGGTCGCGCCGACGAGCACCCGGTCGCCGAGCGGCTGCTCGAGGCCGGCATCGAAGCCGAAGCTCTCCTCGGGGCGCAGGTTCGGGTTCCCGAAGAAGCGGAAGTCCGGGAAGTCCTGGTAGAGCTGGCTCAGGGTCGGCGGCTTGAAGCCGGTGCCGACGCTGCCCTTCAGGCGCGTGTCGGTGCCCGGAAGGATGTAGCTCGGCGCGACCCGGAAGGTGGTGGCGCCCCCGAACTGGTCGTTCGCGTCGTGCCGGATGTTGGCCACGAGGAAGGCGCGGTCGGTGAGGGCGGACTGGAATTCGGCGAAGCCGCCGGTGTTGCCGTTCCGGCGGTTCAGCCCGGTCGTATCGATGCGCTCGTCCTCGCGTTGCGCCCCGAACAGCAGCAGGTTGCCCGGCGCGAGCTGCACGTCGCCGCGGTAGTCGAAGCGGGTGCGCTCGCCGAAGGAGGTCGTCGGCGTGGGCGGCGACAAGGGATCGAGGGGGCCGGCGCTCAGGCGGTCGAAGCTGGCGTAGTTCGCCCCGAACACGTTGTGGAAACCCGGCACCGGCGTCCATTCGGCCTCGCCGCGCATGAGGAGCTGCTGCTGGTCCGCGAGATTGCGGTACGGAGTCGGCAGGAAGGGGAAGCCGGCATCCGCCTGGTCGAGATAGGCGCTGTCGGAGAAGCGCAGCACGTAGTTCAGGCGGAACGTGTCGGTGAGTTGCGCGCCGAGCTTGGTCGAGACGGTCTTGATGTCCGTGAAGGCGGTCCGGAGCGGGACGCCGGCCGGCAGGAGTTCGAAGGGCGTCACCGGCAGCGCGGCCTGGCGCAGGTGCTGGACGCTGACCGAGTAGTCGAAGATGCCGTCCGAGCCGGAGATGCGGCCGCCCTGGTTGGCGGTGCCGTAGGAGCCGCCCTCGGCGAAGGCGGTGGCCCGGGCCGGGCCCTCGCCGCGCTTGGTCACGAAGGAGATCACGCCGCCGATGGCGTCCGCGCCGTAGAGGCCGCTCTGGGGCCCGCGCAACACCTCGATGCGCGAGAGGTCCTCGGTCAGGAGCTGGCTGAAGTCGAAGGCGCGGTTCGGGGTCGAGGGATCGTTGACGTCGATGCCGTCGATCTGGACCTTCACGTGGTTCGAGTTGGTGCCACGGATGAAGACCGAGGTCTGGCCGCCCGCGCCGCCGGTTCGGACCACGTTGAGGCCGGGCACCTGCTGCAGGGCGTCCGGCACCGTGCGGACCTGCTGGGCCTGGATGAGGTCGGAGGTCAGCACGGTGACGCTGGAGCCCGTCTGGCTGACCGGCGTCGGCACGCCGGTGGCCGAGACCGAGATCTCGGACAGCGAGACGGCGGCCTGCGCGCCGCGCGGCACGTCCGCGAAGGGCGCGGCGACCTGCTGGGCATGGGCCAGGGGCGTGGCGAGCAGGGCCGGGCCGGCGCAGGACAGCGCCAGCACGCTCCGGAGAGCGGAACGAAGGGGATGGGACACGGGAGGCGGGCCTCGGGCGACGGCAGTGGCACGTCACCGCGAACGAGGCCTCGGCGATCCGCCTCCTCGCAGGAATGGCGGTGCTTCGACACCCGCCAGGACACCCCGCCCGACGCGTTTCGCGTGTGACCACGACTGACGGCAGGTCTCCTGGCTCGCGGGTCGCTGCCCTCTCACCGTCTTCCCGGGCGAGGCTGCCCAGTGACATGGTGGCGGAAGGCTCGCCGCTCACAGTTGCGGGGGCAGCCGCGGCATCGGGCTTGCGCCCTCACCGCGTTCCCTTTTGATCCCCGAGGGGAACCGTCACGGGCATCCTAGCAAGCTTCCGACCGCAGTCCGTCGCGGCCGGGCAACACACGACGACAACCTGCGCTCGACATCCGGGCGGCGATGGTCCGACGCATGAACAGGGCCCGGCAGACGAAGGATCTCCCTGGTCGCCGGAACAGGATCGGACAGACCCGAAGTCGGGCGCGTCAGGTGGCGTAGCCGCGCTCGGCAGGTTGACTCCCGTACCGGCAGGACCGATGAGGGATACCGTCAAGGTTCTCACGGTCCCGTGATCGTGAGCTAAGAGGGAATCCGGTGAGCCCGCGAGGGCGAGACCGGAGCTGCCCCCGCAACTGTGAGCGGCGAACCGCTGCCGAGAACGACCACTGGTGCCCTGCACCGGGAAGGTCAGGCAGAGGTGACGACCCGCGAGCCAGGAGACCTGCCTTGGCGATGGTTTTCGTTTCTCGGGCGGGGTGTCCGAAGGGAACGCATGGCCGTGGCAGGCGCCGACCGCCCGCTCCCGCGCACGCGTGCCTGGAACTGCCCTTGTCCGGTCAGGGGCTCGCGCGATGCCGCACAGGTCAGGTTTCACGCACGCGGGATCATCCCGATTCGGTGGCCGATTCGCTGGCAGGACAGGCCGTGCCGCCGCATCCGGCCCCAGCCGAGAACGGACGCGGTCGTGCGCGGTCGCCCTGGCAACGCTCCTCGCCGTCGGCCTCGATCCCGTCGCCGCCTCCGCGCAACTGGCCGCCGACGCGAACCAGGAGGTGCGGTTGGACGAGCTCACGGTCCAGGGGAACGGCGGGCCGCGCCTCGCCGTGGACGGCTATCTCGCGAAGCAGAGCGTCAGCGCGACCCGCACGGATACCCCCTTGCGCGAGGTTCCTCAGACCGTCGTCGTCGTCCCGAACCAGGTGCTCGAAGACGCCGCCGCGACCCGGATCGACACCGCCCTCGATCTCGCCGGCGTCGGGCGGGCCAACAACTTCGCGGGCCTCGGGCTCTCGGAGTTCACCATCCGCGGCTTCGCCACGGGCGAGTACTATCGCAACGGCTTCCCGATCAACCGCGGCTACCCGAATTCGCCGGACATCGCCTCGATCGAGCGCATCGAGGTGCTGAAGGGCCCGTCCGCCTTCCTCTACGGCCGGGGCGACCCGGGCGGCACCTTTAACATCGTCTCGAAGCAGCCGCTGGCCGAGCGCTCCTTCGCCATCGGCACGCAGTACGGCAGCTTCAACACGAAGCGCAGCACCTTCGACGCGACGGGCGCCGTCAGCGCGGACGGAACGGTGCTGGCCCGCGTCACCGGCGCGGTCGAGGACAACGGCAGCTTTCGCGACTTCGTGAGCAGCGACCGCTACTACCTCGCCCCCGCCATCGCCTGGCGCCCCACGGTGGACACCACGATCACGCTCGAAGGCGAGCTGATCAGCGCCGGGCAGATCTTCGACCGCGGCATCGTGCCGTTCCGCGGCAACGTCCTGGCCGTGCCGCGCTCCCGCTACATCGGCGAACCCGGCCTCGCGCCGTTCCGCAACGACAATGCGCTCGGCCAGTTGCGCATCGAGCACCGGTTCGATCCCGACTGGGTGCTGACCGCCGGCACGCAGGTGCTGGGCGGCAACATCGCGGGCGACGCCGTGCAGACGGTCGGCGTCCTCGGCGACGGGCGCACCCTCCGGCGCACCCTCGACCACCGGGAACTCACGTGGTCGGACGTGGACGTGCAGGTCAACCTCGCGGGCAAGTTCGAGACCGGCCCGTTCCGGCACACCCTGCTGCTGGGGCTCGAATACGACAGCTATCGCTACCGGGAGGTGATCACGCGCTCGAACTCGACCACCAACCCGTTCTTCCTCGACCTGCTCAACCCCCGCTACGGCCAGGCCCTGCCGCCGCTCACCGTGCCGGGCAGCAACCTCCTGGAGAACACGCAGAGCTACGCGGGCTACGTGCAGGACCAGATCGACATCACGCCGCGCCTGCACGCCCTGCTCGGGGTGCGCGTCGAGGATATCGGCCTGATCTCGACCTCCTACATCAACAACACCACGACGCGCCTCCAGGGCACGGCCGCGACGCCGCGCTTCGGGCTCGTCTACGACCTGCTCGACTGGGTCTCCGTCTACGGGAACTATTCGCGCTCGTTCCGGCCGAACAGCGGCACCGACCGCAACTTCCGGCCCTTCGCCTTCCAGGAAGGCGAGGGCTACGAGGTCGGTGCGAAGGTCGACCTGCTCGACGGTCGTCTCAGCGCCACCGCCGCCCTGTTCGAGATCACCCGCACGAACGTCCTCACGGCAGATCCGGTGGATCAGAACTTCAGCGTCGCGGCGGGCGAGATCCGCAGCCGCGGCTTCGACCTGAGCGTCGCGGGCTTCCTCGCACCGGGCTGGCGGGTCATCGGGACCTACACCCACGTCGATGCCGCCGTGACCCGCGACAACACCATCCCGATCGGCTCGCGCGTCGCGAACATCCCCGAGAACGCCCTCGCGTTCCAGAGCGTCTACGAGTTCCAGTGCGGTGAACTGAGGGGCCTCGGCCTCGGCGGCGGCGTAACCTTCGTCGGCCGCCGCGCGGCGGGCACGGCGGTCTCGACCTTCGACCTGCCGCAATACGCGACCGTCAACCTGATCTCCTACTACCGGATCACGCCGGACGTGCGGGTCTACCTGAACGTCGATAACCTCTTCGACGAGGTCTACTACGACCGCGGCTTCAGCAACCGCTACGCGACGCCCGGCGCGCCGCGCCTGATCACCGGCGGCGTCGCCGCCCGCTTCTGATGCCCGCCCCCGGAGCCCCGATCCGCATGACGCTCGTGCCCCGGCGACGCCGCGCCGTCCTCCGCGGCCTGCTTCGCCTCGCCGGCCTCCTCGCACTCGCCACCGCTCCCGCGGCCGCCGAGGATCGGAGCGGGCCCGAGCGTGCGCTCACCGTCGTCGGCCCCTGGGAGGTCGGCGGCCTCGATCCCGCGAGCAACGGGCACGCCTTCACCCGCCTGCAGGTCGCCGAGACCCTGGTCGGCGTCGATGCGGCGGGCGCCCCGGCGCCCGGCCTCGCCACCGGATGGGCGGTCGCGCCGGACGGCCTCACCTGGCGCTTTCCCGTGCGTTCGGGCGTCAGATTCCACGACGGCTCGCCCCTGACCGCGGAGGTCGCCGCCGAGAGCCTGCGGCGCGCCCGGGCGAATGTCGGTCCGCTCTCGCGCGTCCCCATTGCGGCGATCTCGGCCGAGGAGGAGGCCGTCGTCGTCGTGCTGCAGCGGCCCTTCGCGCTGCTGCCGGCCTTCCTGGCGAACCACACCACGATCATCCTGGCGCCGGCCTCCTACGACCCGGGCGGGCGGGTCGTCCGGGTCGTCGGCACCGGCCCCTACCGTGCCGCCACGGTCGCCCCGCCGCTGCGGATTGAGCTGGAGCGCTTCGACGGATGGTGGGGTGGACGACCCGCCATCGCGCGGGCGCGCTACCTCGCCGTCGGGCAGGGCGAGACCCGCGCCCTGATGGCCGAGAGCGGCGAGGCCGATGTCGTGGTCTCGATCCTTCCGATCTCGCTCGCGCGGCTTCGCCGCTCCACGAAGCTCGCGGTGCAGACGGTCACCCCGCCCCGGACCCGGCTCCTGAAGCTGAACGCCGGCTCGCCGCTCTTCTCCGACCCGCGCACCCGACGCGCGCTGAGCCTCGCCCTCGACCGTGCCGGCCTCGCCAGGGTCTTGCTGCGCAATCCCGGCCTCGGGGCCGACCAGCTCTTCCCGCCCGCCGTCTCGGGCTGGCATGCCGAGGGGCTGCCGCCGCTGACCCGCGACCTCGCGCAGGCGCGTCTCCTCCTGGCGCAGGCCGGCTGGCGGCCGGGACCGGACGGCGTCCTGGAGCGGGACGGCCGACGCTTCGCGGCCACCCTGCGGACCTACTCCGCCTGGCCCGAGCTGCCGCCCCTGGCGGCGGCCATCCAGGCCCAGGCCCGCGAGGTCGGCATCGACCTCGCCGTCTCGATCGGCAACACCTCGGACATCCCGGCCCGCCACCGCGACGGCAGCCTGGATCTCGGCCTGGTCTCCCGCAGCTTCGCCATGATCCCGGATCCGCTGGGCACGATGCTCCAGGATTTCGGGCCGGACGGTGGCGACTGGGGCGCAATGAACTGGGCGAGCCCGGAGACGGCCTCCCTTCTCGACCGGCTCGCCGTCCTCGCCGGTCCGGCCGAGCGCGAACCGCTGCAGCGCAGGCTGGCGGAGATCCTGCAGGCCGAGCTGCCGGTCATCCCGGTGACCTGGGCCGAGCTGGCCGTGGTCGCCAACCGGCGCGTGGCCGGCGTGCGCGCCGACCCCCTGGAACGGAGCTACGGGCTCGCCGAGATGCGCTGGGACACGCCATGACGCGCCTCCTCCTCGGGCGGCTGGTCCAGGCCGCGCTCGTCGCGCTCGTCGTCGGCGGCCTGTGCTTCGCCCTCGTCCGTGTCCTGCCCGGCGACGCGGCCTTCCGCATCGCCGCCGACCGGTACGGCCCGGACGCGCTCACCGGCCAGGCCGCGGAGGCCGTCCGGCAGGAACTCGGCCTCGACCGCCCCTGGCCGGAGCTCTTGCTGCGCTGGTTCGGCGCGCTCGCCCAGGGGCACCTCGGCAACTCCCTGGTCAGCGGCGAGCCGGTCTCGGAGGAACTCGCGAGCCAGCTCGGGCCCAGCCTGTGGCTCGCCGCCTGCGCCCTCGCTCTGTCCCTGCTGATCGGCCTGCCGCTCGGGCTCGTGAGCGGCCTGCGGGCCGGATCGGGCCTCGACCGGCTCGCGCTGATCGGCGCCGTGGCTTTGCGGGCGCTGCCGCCCTTCGTCCTCGGCCTCGTGCTGATGCTGGTCTTCAGCATCAGGCTCGAATGGCTGCCGCCCGCCGGCTACGGCACCTGGCGCGAGATGGCGCTGCCGAGCCTGACCCTGGCGCTCGGTCTCGCCGCCGTGTCGAGCCGGGTGGCCCGCGACGCCGTCGCCGAGGTCGGGGCCACGACCTACTACCGCTTCGCCCGGCTCAAGGGCCTGCCCGAGCGCGTGGTCTTGCTTCGGCACGGGCTGCGCAATGCCGCCATCCCCGTCGTCACCTACCTGGGCCTCCAGGCGGTCTACCTCATCGAGGGCGTCGTCGTGGTCGAGTCGCTGTTCGCCTATCCGGGCATCGGCCACGCGCTGGTGCACGCCGTCATCGCCCGCGACGTGCCGATGGTCCAGGGCGCCGCCCTCGTCATGGGCCTGATGTTCGTGGTCCTGAACCTCGGGGTCGACCTGCTCTGCCGGCTCCTCGACCCGCGCCTGGGGGCCACCCGATGATGCTTCCGATGCAGGGCCTCTCCGGGACGGCGCTGCCGCGTCCGGACGCCTGGCCTGTCTCGCGCCGTATCGGCCTCGGGCTCCTCGCCCTGCTCGCGGCCTTCGCGCTCCTCGGCCCGGTCCTTGTCAGCGCCGATCCCGCCCGTCAGGATCTGTCCGCGAGCCTGGCACCGATGGGCGGCGACTTCCTGCTCGGGGCCGACCATTACGGGCGCAGCCTGCTGGCGCGGCTCGCCCACGGGGCCCGCCTCTCCTTCGGCATGGCGCTGCTGACCATGCTGAGCGCCGCGATGCCGGGGCTCCTGCTCGGCGTGCTGGCGGCCTGGCGCGGCGGCATGACGGAACGGGCCCTCGTGGCCCTGTCCGACATCGTCCTCGCTCTGCCCGGGCTGCTGCTCGTGCTGCTTCTCCTGGCTTTCGCGCCGGGGCACTTCCTGCCGCTCTACCTCGGCCTGTCGCTCTCGCTCTGGGTCGAGTTCTTCCGCGTCGCCCGCACCACCACGGCCCGGCTGCTCGTCGAGCCGCGCATCGAGGCCGCGCGCCTGCTCGGCTTCGGGACGTTCTACATCCTGCGCCATCAGGTGCTGCCCGAGATCGCGCCGCTCCTCCTGACGCTCGCCTCCTTCGCGATGGGCACGGCCATCCTGGCGATCTCGACCCTGTCGGCGATCAGCGTCGGCCTGCAGCCGCCGACGCCGGAGCTCGGCAGCATGATCGTCGAGCTCCTGCCCTACTACGCCGAGGCGCCGCTGGCGGTGCTGATGCCCGGGATCCTGATCTTCCTGCTGGTGCTCGGCCTCCAGCTCACGGCCCGCGGGGCAACGGTCCGGTGACGCTGTCCCTGCGCATCGAGGATCTCGCGATCCGCACGCAGGACCGGGTCCTGGTCTCCGGCTTCTCGGCCACGGTCGGGCGGGGCGAGCCGCTGACGCTGCTCGGCGAGTCCGGCTCGGGCAAGTCGCTCGTGGCCCAGGCCATCATGGGGACCCTGCCGCCGGGCCTCGTCGCGAGCGGCCGGATCCTTCTCGACGGCGCGGATCTCCTGCGCCTCGACGGCGCGGCACGACGGACCCTGTGGGGACGCCGCATCGGCCTCCTGCCCCAGGAGCCCTGGACGGCCCTCGATCCGACCATGCGCGCGAAGGGGCAGCTCGCCGAGGTCCACCGGTACGTGCACCGGCGGCGGGATGCGGACGGCCTCGCCGCCGCAGGGCTCGGCGAGGTCGGCCTCGCCGACGCGGGCGGGCACTACCCGTTCCAGATGTCGGGCGGCATGTGCCAGCGCCTCGCGCTCGCCATGGCCCACGCGGGAGACACCCCGCTGCTGCTCGCCGACGAGCCCAGCAAGGGCCTCGACGGTGTCTTGCGCGCCGACGTCGTCGCGCGGCTGCGGCGGGAGATCGCGGCCGGTCGCTTGCTCCTCACCATCACGCACGACATCGCGCTGGCCCGTTCCCTCGGCGGCACGGCCTGCGTGATGCTCGACGGGCAGGCGGTCGAGACGGGCCCGACGGCGCGTCTCCTCGATGCGCCCGTCCATGCCTACACGCGGGCGCTGATCGAGGCCGATCCGAGCGCGTGGTCACCCCGCCCGCCGCGCGAGCCGGGCCCCGTGATCATCGAGGCATCGGGCCTCGCGAAGGCATTCGGGCGACGGCGCCTGTTCGCCGACCTGAGCGTCCAGGTCCGGGCGGGCGAGATCGTCGCCGTCGTCGGGCCGAGCGGCAGCGGCAAGACCACGCTCGGCAATATCCTCGTCGGCACCGAGCGGCCGGATCGGGGCCGGATCCGGCGCGCGGCGGGTGCTGCGCCGGTCCGATTCCAGAAGCTCTACCAGGATCCTCCCGCGGCCTTCGTGCCGCACCAGACCATGGGCCGGGCGCTCGACCACCTGGCGCGAAGGCATGGCTTGGACCCGGAGCGGGTCGAGGAGCTGCTCTCGCGCCTCAAGCTCGCGCCCGGCCTCCGGACGCAGCGCCCTGGTGAGCTCTCGGGCGGCGAGCTGCAGAGGTTCGCCCTCGCACGCGTGCTCCTGCTCGATCCCGTCTTCCTGTTCGCGGACGAGGCGACGTCGCGCCTCGATCCCGTCAACCAGATGGAGGTTGCAGGATTGCTGCACGAGGCAAGCGAGCGGGACGGCCTCGCCATCCTCTTCGTCACGCACGACACGCGGATGGCCGAGCGGATCGCGGGCCGATCGATTGCGCTGCAGTCGTCGGAGGCGTTCATGCCGACGCGTTCGGTTCCGTCGAGCTTCGCGGCCCTGTAGGTCACGTCCGCCGCGCGGGCGGCAGGACCAGGACGGGGCAGACGAGCAGCCCGGCTCATTCTCGACCGCGCTCTCAAGTCCGCCGGACATGTGTCACCCCACGCTTCGTGCTCGGATGCGGGGATACAGCGGCGGATATCGGCGAACGAATTGTGCTTGGGATCGCGTCCGGATTGACGCCGTCGACAAAACTTCTGGTTGCTATCCAGCAAAGCTGCAACCAAAGGTCTACTCGGCTGTTCTCGCTCCGGCTCTCCCCAGCAGCCTCGCTGCTTGGGAGTGGAGCACCTCCGCTCCCAAGCCTCAGGTGCTGCGATGATCGAAGCGGCCGCCACGATGAGCTACGCCACCGTCGCGCTGCTCGCCGTCAGCATGATCCTACGGGACCTGAGCCGCCCGACCGGCTGAAGTTCGCCCCACCAGCCGAATGATCGTGGGGTGGTGACGGCCGCGGTCCGGAGCTGGCGGGATCGGCAGTCATCCGATCGAACCGGACGCTCGCTCGTTCGTCTACTGAGTGCCCCTTCCAGGCACCCCTCCCTGGCCTCGTCAGCTAAGCGCTGGCGGGACTTTTTCGTACTGAATAGTATTGGGATCGTCCGGCGGATTGGCAGGAATTTCGCCTACGATGGCTTCTTCCAGTTTCGCACAAGGTTCCACAAGATTGGCGGAGTGCTTTGCCGGACCGCGCTCTTCAGCCGCCCCATTGATTTGGCACCATGCGCACCATGAAACTGCGAAGAGGTTCGGGTATGACGGGTGAATGCGGCCTCGGGATTCACATAGTAGTAGGAAGCGATCGACTTGCGCGTGATACCGGGAGGCACGTTCAGCGGTTCAGGATGCCCATGCAGACTGCGAGGGCCATGCATAAATATAACTGTTCGCCCAAAAACTGGGTAAATCTTTTTGCAGCAAATTTTATCTGACCACAATTCGAGAGCACCTCCGTATGTCTCCTGCCAATCTTCGTTGAGATAGGTTATCACCACAAGTTTATTCTTGAGCATAGTTCGCTCATGAAATTCGAAATCGCGGTGAACTTTGAAATGCCCGCCTGTCCGTGTCTCGTGCAAACCTCCGCCCTTCAAATTTGCATCAACGATGAGATCTTCTACTGAAGTCAGCCGAGTGAGGAAATTCGTAAAAGTAGCAGAGTTTACTAAATAAAAATAACTCTTAGCAGCCGGAGACAGTTTCCCAAATGATTTGGTTCGATGAACTTGGACATTATCATCTGCAACCGATTTGCCAATTTCATGCATTACATGTGGGGCCGCGCTCGCAATCTCTCGCAGGAGGCCTTTGTCGAATAAGCCATCGATGACAATGTGCTCAAACGGCTCAGCAGTCACAAACGTTCGTGCAAGAGCTTCAATTACGTGATCTTGGCTGACTTCCGGGTTCAGGCAGTCATCGAGATCAATGAAGGGCGACCGTTGACTCTGGTGGGAGCTCGGCACCCCATGGCTTGAATCGGTGAGCATAGTGGCCGAACTTTCAGTTACGTAATCGCAAGACTTTAATTACCTGTATCAGGTTTTCAAGTACCTATTTGGACGGAAGTATAATGTCCTGAGGTGGGTGATCCCATATGCAGCAACGTGATTACGTATCCAGATCCGGCAGAGACAGGAATCCAGATATTGCGATCACTCCAAGTTTTCGTCGTGATTTTAATTGGATCGAACGGCATCTTTGATACGAATTAGCTTGGAGACAGCCGAAATAGACGTTCTCCCTTTTATCTTACCAAGCGACATCATCACTGGCACTCAACGCTTTCGCATTGCGCTGTCAGAAGGGCGTGGTGCGCTTCCTCACGCCGTCCTTGGCCTGTCTGGTGGGACATTTGCAGTTAGATCCCGGCTCGCTTCAATCGCCATCAGGCCCCGTTCTCGCATCTATTAAAACCAAGGGCGTTCTCTGCGGATGTCCGCGCTGCCGGCTCATTTCGTGTGATCGAATTCTGTTCTGCCTCCCACCGGGACGCACCAGGGCAGCGACGCGTGCGCGTTAGCACCGCCACGTCGGACGTCACGGTTCAGAAAACACGAGTGCAATTCGTGATGCGTATCTAGAGCCCAGCTTCGACGACACTCCGACGAGGGAGGCACCGATGGCGCTCAATGGCAGAAAGAACTGGGTCCTGGCGCTGTTCGCGCTGATCCTGCCCGCCGCACTCGCTCCCTGCCGTGCCGCCGTCGACCAGGCCCGGGATGGTGTCCAGGCACCCGCCGCAGACGTGGTGTTCCGCCACTTCCTCTGACCTAGCCGACCACCGGAGCGGCTGTGCGCCCAGACTCGCAGTCCCCAGCGGCGCAGGCGCCGGCCTTCACGAAGGTGACCACCATGTTCGACGCTCAGGAACAGCTCGTTGCGGCTCTCCGCGCCATCGTCGCTCAAAGCGGAGATGCGCATGCTCTCGTCATCCACGCCCTTGAGGATGTGGAACGTGAGCGCTCCGAGCGAGAGAGCTTGTCGGACGAGGCCGCTCACGGCCCCTACGGGCCGAACGCGCTGTCGATCTTTGCCGAGCGGCTGCACTGATAGCAGGCCTTATGGCCGGCCTATCCATCGACGAAACATTGGTGAAATGGACCGTCTCTATGAGCCCGCTCAACACGAGCCACACAGGGCCGAGAAGGGGCGCATCATGGTCACCGAGCTTCACATCCAGCGCATCGGCTTCGTCGTTTTTCTGCTGAGCCTTGCCTCGGCGCCGCTCATCGGCGCGCTCGCTCACTAGGCCAGGTGTCGCCGATCAGTCGAAAGCCGCGCAGGCGTCGCGTCTGTTGGGATCCCATGAGATGCGTCAGGTCTTGCGAGTGAAACCCTGCCAGAGGTCGGCCGACACGATTACAGCTCCGACCAGGTAGCTGATATCGAGCACGCACATGACGCTCGCGCCCTGCCACAGCACATCAACGAGCGGTTCGGCATGCAGGGCACCCGTCAGTCCAACGGCCGACGCCAGGACAGTGCAGACTGCCAGCAGGATTGGCCACCTCACGGTCATGCCAGCGCTTATGCCGAGCGCTGCTATCGTCGCGTAGATCATGGAATGGCAGCCTGCGAAGACCCAAAAGTACGTAGGTAGTGGCCTTGGGCAAGTCGAAATAATGAGCATCGCGCATGGTGCGGCGCGATTTTGCGAGTGCCGTGCAGCATCACGACAGTACCAACTGCGCTAGAGCGTAGACGGCCCAGACGACGAACAGCACCCAGCTCAGCGATAGACAAAAGCCGAGGACCACGAGACTGCCCAGTGACAGGGTGCGGAAGAGGCGCGGCAGTCGGATGCGCACCGGCAAGGATGGCTTTTCGGCAAGTCGACGAATCAAGCTGCTCGATATCCGCATCAGCCTCGTTCCCCTCCGCCCCGTGAACGTTCGGCACTCGAATGGTCAAGCTAGGCAAATCCAAGGCCTGCCGGGACGTAGGCGGCATCGCCATGATCGATCCAGCTGCCGGGTGACCTGCCATACGCCACGGGTGGCCTTGCGAACCGAACGAGCGAAGCTTCGTCTCGATCGACTGGCGGCCCCGTCCAGAAGGGGCAGACCGGGGCTGGACGGTGAAGTGAGTCTGAGGACTTTGCGGCAATACGCCATTAGCCCTTTTGGCGGACTGGAAGTGGTCGGATCTATCCGGGCGCTTGCGGCCGCCTACCGACCGGCGCGGGCCTGACCCGACCAGACTGCTCGAACACTCAAGGAACGCCGCATAGGCTGGCGAGCGCCGGTTCTGACAGAGGCACGCGATGCTCGCGGTCGCCCTTCATCCGATCGGCCGGTACGATCCAGGTGCGAGCCTCGAGGTCGATCTCGGACCACTGCGCCCCGATTACCTCTCCGGTCCTGGCTGCCGTCAGGATAGCGAACTCCAGCGCACGGGCAGCGATGCCTTCTCGGCTCCGTAGGTCAAGCAGGAAGGCAGGAGTCTCGGGGTAGGGCAGGGCGGCATGATGCTCGACTTTCCGGACCTTCGAACGCCTCGGCAGGAGGTTTTGCAAATGCCCCTTCCAGCGCGTCGGGTTCCCTAGCATGTCGTCTTCGCCCTCACGGCTACCCACATGGTGATCGCGAATTTGGACGAACGCTAGCGGATCGCCGCGAACGCGTGAGGTGAACTTTGCTTGCTCTATCAGTGATTTAGAAGCCTGCGGCGGACGTTCACGAACAGGCAACTGGCGGAAGGGGTGGGATTCGAACCCACGGTGGAGTTGCCCCCACGGCGGTTTTCAAGACCGCTGCCTTAAACCACTCGGCCACCCTTCCAAGCCGTTGCGGAGACCGGCGATGTTTCACGAGGCCCGAGGCTCCGGAATCGCCGCCCGCTCCCGCCTTGCTCCCATGACGCCCACCGCACCCGGGCGGTCCCGGGGTGGATACCACGCGCGCGCCGTCGTGTCGCGCGGCCGCGTCGGAGTGAGGCGGCGCCCGTCGCAGGGCGCTGGAGGCGGTCCAGGGGCCGCGGCGACCGGGGCTCCGTCCGGATCGACCACATCGGGTGGTGCTAGGTGTCGCTCAGATCCCCGACGACGCCGAGCGCGCGGCGGACGAGGTCGGGCTGGCGCTTGGTCTGGGTCGCCGCGAACGCCGCCTTGAGGTGGAATTTCGCGGTGTTCAGGGAGATGCCCTCCCGGTGGGCGTAGACAGCGAGGTCGTCGCCCGTGGTCAGGGCGATCGTCAGGCGGGCCGCGTGGCGCGACATCGGGAAGGCTTCGAGCAGCGTGCACTCGGCCGCGTGCCAGCGCCGGTCGGGGTCGTGGATGCGCACGATCAGCGAGGGGGCGGCACCGCCGCCCGGCTCGTGCCGGCGCGACAGGCGCAGGGCGTAGGGGAGCAGGTCGAGCATGTCGTGGGCGTCCTGCACCCGCGGCACCATCGAGAAGCCCGGCCGCCTCTGGTCGAGCCGCGCGAAGCGGCGCGCCTCGGGATCGGTGAGGACGTGGACGAACCCGCTCGCGTCGAGCAGGAAGCCGTCCCTCCGGTTCAGGATGGTGCGGGCCGCGACGTTGGCGTGGCGCAGCGGCCCGTCGGGCTCGAGCACGAGGATGCCGGGACCGACGGGCTCCACGGCGGCCCGCAGGTCCTCCGCCTCCGACTGCAGTTCGAAGAAGGCCCGCCGCAGGCCGATCGCCCGGATCACGTGCGGCATCAGGCGCTCGAAGGCCGCGATGTCGCCGGCGTCGAAGGGCCCGCGATCCGGCCCGCGCTGCACGGCGATGATGCCGGACTGGCCCGCCTCGCGGGCGACCGGGCCGCCGATGGCCTCGCGGAGACCGAGCGGATAATAGAAGTTGCGCAGGAAGTGGGCGTGGCGCGGGTCCTCGCTGTCGAACAGCCGCCCCGTGGTGGTCACCGCGCCGAGGGCGAGCTTCGCCATCGCGGCCGGCGCGGGATCGTAGCGCGCGAACTCCGCCCGGTAGCGCGCCTGGGCCGCGGCGTCGAGGAGGCCGTATCCGAACCCGAAATCGGCGCTCGCGCGGACGGGATCCTGGTAGATCAGGGCGGCGGAACGGCCCCCGAACTGGTCCGAGAGGAGCCGCAGGCAGTCGTGAATGGCGGCGTCGCTGGTCGCGCAGGCATAGATCGCCAGGATCAGCGCGTCGTCGGCTCCGCTCATGTGGTCGATCTCCGCACCTCAGCAATCATCCGTGAAATCGAAGCGCCCCGACACTACCCGTACGGGTGGTGACACAAGCTTTACAATTCGTAACAAATCCGCTCGCAGTCAAGGGCAGGATGATCCCGCCTACAAGGGCGATCATCCTGCGCTGATCGCACGCGGTCGATGAAGAACGCCGCCTATTTCGCCAGTACAGGCTCGGCGAAACTGGCGGCAGGTCTTGCGTCTTCGTGCGTGCACCCGCGCGGGATCCGGACGGCCGTCGGCCGCGGTCCCATGTCGTACGAGTATGGGGGCCTCGATGGTGATCGGAATTTCGCAGACCTACGTGTTTCCCGCCTTCGACGGCACGAAGACGCAGCTCTGGCTCACGGACGGAACGCCGGAGGGGACGCGCGCCGCGGTCGACCTGCCCAGCGGCAACGGCGCCAACGACCTGACGGCCTTGGGCGACGGCCGCGTGGCCTTCAGCTTCAACGACGGGCAAACCGGGTCCGAACTCTGGATCACGGACGGGACGCAGGGCGGCACCCGCCGCGTCGCGGACATCAACCTGGGCACCAACGGTGCCCTTCCCCTGGGGATCACGCGCCTCGGCACCGGCAAGGTCGTGTTCTCGGCCGAGGAGTCCGGGGGCGGGCGCGAGCTCTGGATCAGCGACGGCACCGCTGACGGGACCAGGCGCGTCAAGGACATCTATCCGGGCACGCCCGGCTCGCAGCCGGAGGAGTTCACGGCGCTGCCCGACGGCCGGCTGGTGTTCCGGGCGGCCGACCAGGCGGGCGGCCAGGAACTCTGGGTGACGGACGGCACGGAGGCCGGCACGACCCGCGTCAAGGACATCTATCCGGGCCCTTCCGACTCGCGGCCGGGCCTCGGCGGCGGTTCCGACCGCGGGGGGTTCGCTCGGCTCGCCGACGGGCGGCTGATCTTCGGCGCGCAGAGCGATGCGGGCGGCAGCGATCCCTGGATCACCGACGGGACGGCCGAGGGCACGCAACGCCTGATCGACCTCCTGCCCGGCGGGATATCGAGCGCCGATTCGTTCACCGCCCTGGGCGACGGCCGCGTGATCTTCGCGGCGAACGGCGACGCCGCCGGGTACGAGCTCTGGATCACCGACGGCACGGCGGCGGGCACGAGGCGCGTCCGGGATATCAACCCCGGGTCCGAGAGCTCGAACCCCCGCTTTCTCACCGCCCTCGGGGACGGCCACCTGGTGTTCAACGCCACCGACGCGGTCAACGCCGGCGGCCTCTGGGTGACGGACGGCACCGAAGGCGGGACGACGCGCATCTCCGATGTCTCGATCGGCGTGGCCCTCTACTCGAACGCGCCCGATCAGAGATACATGACGGCGATCGGCGGCGGCCGCGCGGTCTTCGCCGGCGCGGGCGCGGGTACTGGCTACGACGTCGAGCCCTACATCACAGACGGCACGGCGGCGGGCACGACGCGCCTCGGCGACCTGAGCGCGTCCGGCTCCTCCTATCCGATCCACATCACGGCGATCGACGGCGGGCGAGCCCTCTTCCAGGCCAGCGACGGCAGCGGCAACGAGCCCTGGGTCACGGACGGGACGCCGGCGGGCACGCGGCGCCTCGCCGACATCAACCCGCGCGGCGCCTCGAACACCTCGGACTTCACGCCGATCGGCCCGGTGGCCGCGCCCGCGACCCTCAGCCTGTCGCCCGCCACCGACAGCCGGAGCGAGGGCGCGCAGGGGGGCACCGCCTTCACCTACACGGTGACCCGCGGCGGCGACCTGAGCGGCACCGCGACCGTCGACGTCGTGGTCTCGGCGGGCAACGGCGCGAACCCCGCGCAGGGCGCCGATTTCGTGGGGGGCAGCTTCCCGACGCGGTCGCTGACCTTCGGCCCCGGCGAGACGCAGAAATCCTTCACCTTCCCGATCCTCAATGACAGCGTGGCGGAGCCCGACGAGACCTTCGCGGTGACGCTCGCCAACGCGACGGGGGCCACCGTCGTCGCCGGCACCGCCACGGGCACGATCCTCAACGACGACGGCGCCCCCGCCACGGGCAATGGCAGCGGCAACCGCGGCGGCAACGGCGGCGCGACCGGGGACGCCGCGGGCGGCCTCGGGGCGAGCCTCGTCCCGACGACCGGCAGCCCGCAGGCGGGCGGGAACGGGACGGCGGCGGACCACCCGAGCGGCGGCGGCGGCGGCAGCGCCGGGGAGGGGGCGGGCGGCGCCGGTGCCGCGGCCTCCAACGCGGCGGCCGGCGCCTTCGCGAGCGGAGCGGGCGGGCGCGGCGGCGCCCACGGTTCGACCAGCCGCACGAACGAGGCCGCAACGACCGGCACGGCCGGCCAGGACGGCTTCGCTCCGACCGGCGAGCCCGGGGCTTTCCCGCGCGACAACGCCGGGGGCGGGGGCGGCGGCGAGGGCGGCTACGGCCTGCTGCTCAAGGGCTCCCTCGACGATTTCACCAACACCGTCGACCGCACCGGCGGCAACGGCGGTGCGGGCGGCGACGGCCTCAAGGGCGGCGACGGCGGCGACGGCGGCATCGGTCTCGCCGCGCTGGGCTCGCGGTTCACGCTCCGGAACGGCGCGGTGATCAGCGGCGGCCGGGGCGGCACGGCCGGCGGCAGCAACTACGACACCGGGCTCGGCAGCGCCGGCCGCGGCGGATCCGGGCTCACCGGCCACGACCTGACCGTCATCAATTCCGGCACGATCCGCGGCGGCCTCGCCGGTGCGCTGCCGGGCGGCGGCCAGGTTGGTAGCCAAGCCGGCAGCCAAGCCGGCAACCAAGCCATGCTGTCGGCCGCAGTATCCACCGCAGCGCAGGCCGACGCGGTCACCTTCACGGGCGGCACCAACCGGCTCGAACTCAGCAACGGCACCGTCGACGGCACGCTGGAGGGCGGGATCGGCGTCAGCGGCACGCTCACCCTCGTGAACGGACGCTTCCCTAGCCTTATTACCGGCCAAGCCCGCGAGATCGCCCTCGACAACGTGATCCACGACGGGCCGAACGGCGCCGGCGCCATCGTCATCGACGGCAGCGGCCCGCTGCGCCTGACCGGAATCAGCACCTACACGGGTCCGACCACCCTGCGGAACAGCACCCTGTTCGTCGACGGGGCGATCGCCTCGGGGGTGAACGCCCGCGACGCGAACCTCCTCGGCGACGGCAGCATCCTGGGCAGCGTTGCCACCGACAACATCGCCTTCTCGGCAAACCCCGCCGGCGCCGGGCTCGGGGACGCGGTCGGCTCCCTCTACGTCGGCGGCGACCTCACCCTCGACCGGCTGAGCGACTTCCGCGAGGACGTTGCGGGCGCGGCGAGCTTCGACGTCGTCACCGTGGCGGGGCGGGTCAGCCTCGGCGGCGCGGGCCTCGTCCTCAACCTGCTGCCGGGTGCGGGCGGCTCGGCCGGCCAGTCGATCACCCTCATCGACAACCTCGGGACCGATTCGGTCGAGGGCAGCTTCCAGATTGGCGGGCAGACCGCCGCGGAGGGCATGATCGCGAGCTACGGCGGGCGCAGCTACCGGCTGAGCTACAAGGGCGGCGACGGCAACGATGTGACGATCACGGACGTCACCGGCGCCGACACCGGAACCGGCACCGGCACCCCGGGCGGGGGTACCACCGGCGGGGGCACCACCGGCGGGAGCACGGGAGGCGGGACCACCGGCGGCGACGGAGGGGGCGGTCCGAGCGGCGGCTCCACCCCACCCGGCCCGACGCCCTTCGACGACGACCTCGTGGGCACGGACGGCAGCGACGAGATCAGCCTGCTCGGCGGCGACGACCGCTACCTCGCGCTCCAGGGCGACGACCTCGTGTTCGGCAACACCGGCAACGACACGATCTTCGGCAACCAGGGCCGGGACACCGCGTTCGGCGGCCAGGGCAACGACACCCTCTACGGCGGCCAGGGCGACGACCGGCTGTCCGGCGATCTCGGGGACGACCTCGTGTTCGGCAACCTGGGCAGCGACGCCCTGTTCGGCGGCAAGGGCGCGGACACGCTCTACGGCGGGCAGGGCAGCGACACCCTCTACGGCGGCCAGGGCGCGGACACCCTCTACGGCGACCTCGGCGACGACGTGCTCTCGGGCGATCTCGGGGCGGACCGCTTCGTGTTCGGCCGGAACTCCGGCCGCGACCTGATCCTCGGCTTCAGCCAGGCCGACGGCGACCGCCTCGACCTTCAGGGCCAGACCTACACGGTGGGAACGGCCGCGAACGGCGACGCGGAGCTGCTCCTCTCCGGGGGCGGCACGGTGCGGCTCGCGGGCATCGACGGCAGCACCTTCGGCACGGGGGCCGGCTACCTCGCCTGATCCCTGGCCTGACCCCTGGCCTGATCCCTGGCCTGACCCCGGCACGGGCGGCGGCCGGGCCCGCCGCCCCGATCCCCATGACCCGCGCGGTCCGCGCGGACCCCTGAGACGCCCCGATCCCGAGGACCGACATGGCCAACACCGCCACCGCCCAGCCCGCCACCGGCAACCCGGACATCGACGGCGTCCTCTCCGGCGTGCGCTGGGGCAGCCCGACGATCACCTACAACTTCCCCACGAGCGCGGCCTACTACCCGGCCGACTACAACGGCCTCACCAACGAGCCCTCGGGCTTCGTGGCCGCCTCGGCGAGCTTCCAGGCGATGGTCCGCGACGCCCTCGCGCAGTACGCCGAGGTGGCCAACGTCAGCTTCGCCGAGGTCGGACCCGGCGAGGCCGCCGACATCAGCGTGGCGCGCACCAGCAGCCTCGGCACCTTCAACGGCGTCGGCTACAACCCGAGCGCCGGCGCCCGCGGGGGCGATGCGTGGTTCGCGAGCTCCACCGCCCAGGTCGGCGACACGGAGGTCTACGCCCGCGGCACTTGGCGGCTCGTGATGCACGAGCTCGGCCATTCCCTCGGGCTGAAGCACGCCCACGAGGCGGGGGGCCCGGCCAACACCACGGTGACGCCGGAGCACGACGACAACGACTACTCGATCATGTCCTACCGGCGCACGCCCGGCGGCCCGCTGACCAACACCGCCGAGGCCGTCGGCAACCCGCAATCGCCGATGATCTACGACATCGCCGCCGTTCAGGCGATGTACGGCGCGAACTACGCCACCCGGGCCGGCAACACGGTCTACAGTTGGAGCCCGACCACCGGGCAGGCCTTCGTCGACGGGGCCGGCCAGCCCGCCCCGGGCGGCAACCGGGTCTACGAGACGATCTGGGACGGCGGCGGGATCGACACCTACGACCTGTCGAACTACGCGACGGGCCTGCGCATCGACCTGCGGCCCGGCGCCGCCTCGACCCTCTCGGCCGACCAGCTCGCCGTCACCGACACCGGAACCGGCGCCCGGGCGGCCGGCAACGTCTTCAACGCCCTGCTGGCGGGCGGCAATCCCGCCTCGCTCATCGAGAACGCGGTCGGCGGCTCGGGCGACGACAGCCTCACGGGCAACGATGCCGCCAACCTGCTCACCGGCGGATCGGGCAACGACACCGCCATCGGCGGCCTCGGCAACGACACCGCGTTCGGCAACCAGGGCAGCGACGTCCTGTTCGGCAACCTGGGCGCCGATGTGCTCTACGGCGGCCAGGGCGCGGACGCCCTCTACGGCGGGCAGGGGGACGACCTCGACCTCGGCAACCTCGGCGACGACCTCGTGTTCGGCAACCTGGGCACCGACACGCTCTACGGTGGACAGGGCGCGGACACCCTCTACGGCGGGCAGGACAACGACGTTCTGTCCGGCGACCTCGGCGACGATGTCCTCTCGGGCGATCGCGGGGCGGACCGCTACGTGTTCGGAGCCAATTCCGGCACCGACCTGATCCTCGGCTTCAACCAGGCGGACGGGGACCGGCTCGACCTGCAGGGGCAGAGCTACACCCTCGTCGCGCGCGCGGACGGGACGGCGCAGCTCAACCTGTCGGGCGGCGGCTCGGTGATCCTCGGCGGCGTGACCGCCGCAGCCTTCGGCTCAGGGGCCGGCTCCTTCGCCTGAGGGACGTCGGCTCCCCGGGGCTAGCGCGCCTCGTAGAGCGCGACCTGCGCGACACCCTCGATCCCGAGGGCCCGAGCGCTGCCGCGGGACAGGTCGACCACGTAGGGGCGCTTCGCGCGCGTCCGCTCGTTGGTCCGGTCGGTGATCCGGACCACGACGGAGCGTCCGTTCTGGGTGTTGACCACCAGCACGCGCTTGCCGAACGGAAGGCTGCGGTGGGCGGCCGTCAGGCCGTCGGGGTTGTACCGCTCGCCGGCCGCCGTGCGCCCGGGATGCTGGTACCAGGTCGCACGCCCGCGCTCGATCGGCTTCGAACGGTCGGCGACCGTGCGGGCAGCGGGCCCCCCGGACGGCACGGCCGCCGTCGTGTGCGGCTCTCCGGCGGGCGCTTCGCCAGTCTTGCCCGCCGAGAGGTGTGATTGCACCTCCGGATAGGTGAAGACCGGCGCGGTGCGCTCAAGTCCCTTGAACCGAGCGTTGAAGTCCGGTTGCGTCGCACCCGAACTCTGAGCCGTTGCTTGCTCGATGCCGCCCACGGCAAGGATCGAGGCACAGATGAGCGCTCCAACCCAGGGGTACGGCCTGCCTCGACACTCTGCACTCATGATCCCGAAGCCATGCACAATCAAATCGCTTGGGTCACAAATCGTCGGGAGACGTTTTGTTCCAGATTAGTGATTTGATCATCAGTCTTCACGGTTGGCCTGCGCTGCGCAGCGCGCGGAGACCATAAATCCGCAAAGGATCAAGCTTGACTGTCGAGCTGCACCTGCGGGAACGCTTTCCGCCGGAGCGCGCCTCCGTCACGGTCCCGTCCGCCCGGGCGCCGAGATCCCGGCGGACGCGATGGCAGGTGTCGGGCGGGACGGCTCAGACGAAATGCGCCGGCAGGGCCAGGGCGCGCAGGTACTCGACCACCGCGAGGGCGAGACTTGCCACCAGCAGGACGGCGGCGACGCGATCCATCGTGGTCAGCGACTTCGATACGGGCTTGAACATCGGACTTCCCCTCGCTTCAGCAGCCGTGATGGCTGTCTTGACGAGGACTTATGGTTAAGCCTGGTTTCACGACGATTGCGTCGATTGTTGCGCCCCGCCCGAGCCCGGCCGCCGCTCACGGCGCGAGGCGTTGGAGGCGGTCGAGGAGGGCGCGGTCGTGCAGGAGGGCCATGCGCTCCCGGGGCGTCAGCCAGGCCCGCGCCTCCGCCAGGGTCTCGGCCTCCACCGCCTTGGCCTGGGCGAGCGTGTGGTCGACGTCGATGCGCCCGCGCGGGCGGGAGGCCGCGACGGGCAGCATGCGGGCATGGGCTTCGGCGAGGTCGGGGTCCGCGTGGATCGCCTCGAGAGCGTCGGCCTCGTCGAGGCCGCGGGCCGCGTTGCGGGCGGCGAGCTCCGCCGCGCGCAGGGCGATCGGGGGGGCATCGGCCTCCTCCGGCGTGCCGAGGAGGCCGCGGCGGCGCAGCGCCAGGCCGAGGCTCAGCTGGCCGCTCGCCCAGGAGATCGGGATGGCGAGCACGAGGCCGAGGATCGTCGGCGACATCCAGAGGAACAGGGAGGTGGCGATCGCGAAGGCCGCGATCCCCGCCACAAGGCCCAGGGCCGTGTGCCAGCGGTGGCGGCGCACGATGTCGCCCCAGGGAATCGAGCCGTCGTCGCGCCGCTGCGGGTTCCAGCCGGTGTCGCGGCCGGCGAGGATCCC
Source organism: Methylobacterium sp. A54F (assembly GCF_053346035.1). NCBI lineage: Bacteria > Pseudomonadati > Pseudomonadota > Alphaproteobacteria > Hyphomicrobiales > Methylobacteriaceae > Methylobacterium > Methylobacterium sp. A54F. The sequence continues at coordinate 156,095 of NZ_JBKFBF010000003.1, forward strand.
GAGCACCGAGCCCGACTGGATCAGCATGGCGATCGGCGCGATCAGCGCCGAGAGCAGGATCTCGATGAGGCAGGAGAGGACGAGGCGCGCGGGCCCCCCGCAGGCCCGCCGCACCGCCCGGTCGAGGAGGGCGAGCACCAGGCCGAGGAGCTTCGGGGCGAGCAGGATGCCCATGGTCAGGCCGAAGAGCTTGAGCGCGCGCACCGGGTCGAAGCGCGGGAATACCGCGTAGAGGCCGAACTCGCTCGTGAAGTATTCCGGCCGCACGTACGCGGTCTGGAGCACGAGGGCGATGCCGACCACGAGCTGGAACAGCCAGAGCGGGGAGGCGACGTAGCCCGCGATGCCCGTGGCGAAGTGCTGGCGGGAGGCGGGCGCGAGGCCCGCCGCGCCGATGACGCGGGCGTGCTGCAGGTTGCCCTGCGCCCAGCGCCGGTCGCGCACCGCCACGTCGATGAGGGAGGGCGGGCTCTCCTCGTAGGAGCCGGGCAGGGTCGGGAGCATGTAGACGGCCCAGCCGGCCCGGCGGATCAGCGCCGCCTCCACGAAGTCGTGGCTGAGCACGTGGCCGCCGAAGGGCGGGCGGCCCGCGAGGTCGGGCAGGCCGCAGGCGGCCGCGAAGGCCCGCGTGCGGATGATGGCGTTGTGGCCCCAGTAGTTGCCGTCGCGGCCCGACCAGTGGGCGAGGCCGGTGGCGATGACCGGCCCGTAGATGCGGGCGGCGAATTGCTGGACCCGGGCGAACAGGGTGTTGCGGTTGATGATCAGCGGCAGCGTCTGGATGATGCCGGCGTCGGGATCCGCCTCCATGGCGGCCGCGAGCCGGGTGATGCAGGCGCCGCTCATCAGGCTGTCGGCGTCCAGCACCAGCATGTGATCGTAGGCGCCCCCCCAGCGGCTCACGAAGTCGCCGATGTTGCCGGCCTTGCGGTGGTGGTTCTTCGGCCGGTGCCGGTAGTGGAGGCGGGCATCCGGGCCGAGGCGGGCGCGCAGCGCCAGGAAGGCGCGCTCCTCGGCGATCCAGGCGTCGGGCTGGGTCGAGTCCGAGAGCACGAACCAGTCGAAATGCGCCCCGAGGCCGGTCGCCTCGACGGATTCGCGCATCGCCTCGAGGCTCGCGAAGGTGCGCGCCGTGCCCTCGTTGTAGACCGGCATGACCACGGCCGTGCGGCCTGCGAGGCGGTCCGGATCCGGGTCCGGACGCGTCCGCCGCAGCAGCAGCGCGAAGCCGAGGAGCGCCCCCGTGAAGGCTAGCGCGATCCACGAGAAGGTCAGGACGAACAGCGCCAGCAGGAGGATCTGCAGCGCCGTGGGCGAGCCCGAGACCGCGATGGTCTCGTACATCTCGAAGCCCCCGTAGCTCGTGAGCGCGACGGCGCCCCCGAACACGAACAGCCGCGCGAGCCGGGGCGGCCGCGGGGCGCGCGCCGGCCGATGGCCCAGCGCCGGGTCCCAGCGCCCGAGATCCTGCACCGGCATGGGCAGCGGCGAGGGGGCCGGCATCGCCGGGCCGAGCCCGTCCGGCGAGGGGGGCGCCGCGGATGCGGGCGCGTGGGGGTCGCGAAGGTCTTCGAGCATCGTCACCGGCGCCAAGCCTGCCTCCGGCGCCACCGCCGCGATCCGGGGACCGGGGCGAGCGCGCCATCCTGTTGTCGTGCCACGTCGTCCCACGTCGTGTCGCGCTGTCCGGCTGCCGTCCGGCCGGCGGGCGGCGATGTCCTCAGGGTGTCCAGCGGTACAGCCAGGTCTCGGTCACCGGCCGGCCCGCGCGGGTGAGGGCGAGGCGCAGCTCGCAGACCCGCTCGCCGCCCGGATCGAGCTCGAAGGCGACCCGCACCGTCCGGCGCTCCGGATAGGCGTAGAGCTGGCGGCGGACGATGCTGCCGGGGCCCGCCGTGAGCGCCGCCTCGAGCGCGTCGGCGCCGGCCTCGAACAGCGCCTCGCCGGCGAAGTCGACGAGGAACAGGCGCCGGGCGGCCGTGCCGCCGCGCCCGCTGCGGGTGCCGGCGACGCCCGCGACGGGCGGCGGGGCAGGGGGCTCCCAGCACCAGGTCTGGCGGTAGCGGAAGCGGGTCTCGGTGGCCGCCGCGATCGGCGTCTCGGGGCGCCAGTAGGCGAGGACGTTCTCGTTGAACTCGGAATCGCTCGGGATCTCGAGGAGCGTCACGGCGCCGGCGTTCCAGTCGTCCAGGGGCTCCAGCCAGAGGGAGGGGCGCCACTCCCAGTGCTGCACGTCGTCCTCGAAGGCCGCGTAGGCGCGCGCCCGCTGCATCAGCCCGAACCCCTTCGGGCCGCGATCCACGAAGGAGGAGATCTGCAGGGATTCCGGGTTGTGGACGGGCCGCCAGATCGCCTCGTCGGCGCCGTTGCGGATCTGCAGGCCGCCGGCCGCGTAGGCGCCGGCCCGGGCGTCGTCCGAGCCGCGCCGGTCGTGGGGCCCGAACAGGTAGGCGGCCTGCATGCCGCCGAGGCCGAGATGGTCGATGGCCCGCCGCGAGACGATCGTGGTCTCGATCTCGGCGACGGAGGCGTCGCCGGGCCGCAGCACCATCCGGAGCGCGCCGGCCGCCGATTCGGAATCGACGAGGGCGTGGATCACGAGGGGCTCGCCGGGGGCGGGGCGCTCGATCCAGAAGGCGCGGAACAGCGGGAACTCCTCGCCGCGGGCATCCGCCGGGCGGAGCGTGAGGGCGCGGGCCGTGACCCCGAAGCCCTGGCCGCGGGCGAGCAGGCGGAAGAACGAGGCCCCCTGGAAGATCCCGAAATCCGACAGGTCCCCGGTCCCGAAGCGGGCCCGCAGGCGGAAGCCCGAGAAGCCCGAAGGGCCGGGGGGACCCTGGAAGGACCCCTGGGAAGCTCCCGGCCCCGCGCCGAGGTCCGGCAGCACGAAGCCGCCCGTCTCGAACTGGGCGCGGTCGTAGGCGACCGGGCGCACCGTGCCCGCCTCCACGAGGGCCAGCGCCACGGGCGTCGTGAAGATCGAGCCCCGGTGGAGGGGCTCCACCGTGAAGCCGAGCGCCTCGTCCGCCCACAGCGCGCGCTCGGCCGGGATCCGGATGGCGCCGTACTGCTCGCGGCTGAGGCCCTTCAGGGAGCCGGGCAGGTCGTCGGCCGGGGCCGCGTAGGGCAGGCGGGCGAGCGCCCGCGCGAGGGCCGGCACGGTGTCGGCGTCGAAGGCTGCGCCGGCCGCGGGCAGGGCAGGGCGCTCGTCGGCGAGCGCCCTGCCCGACGGCGCTCCCGGCCCGATCCCGAGGCCGGCGGCACCCGCGAGCGCGCCCGCCGCGGCGCGGGCGATGAAGGCGCGGCGCTGCAAGTCACACGGCAAGTCACAGGAGGCCGTGATCCCGGGATCATCGGATCCCGGGATCCGGGCCTGCGGAACGGCAATCGGCGGATCGGCGAGCGTCGGCAGCGGAAAGACCCCTTCTGGTGGCGCGCTCTACGCGCGGCGCGGCGGAAACGTTCCGACATGAAGGTCCGCGTTTACCATGCCCGGGCGTGAACCGGGGGTTAAGGCGAAGTCCCGAAGCTGCCCGGCCGGTTTGTGCCGGACGCACGATCGGCTAAGAGCCTCGCCGCTCGGACACCTCAGCGACGGACCCTGCGCGATGACGACCTCCGGACACGAGCCCCCGCGCGGGGCGCCGCTGCCCAGCTTCACGGCGGTCGTGCTCGCGGCCGGCAAGGGCACGCGGATGCGCTCCGACCTGCCGAAGGTGCTGCACCGCATTGCCGGGCGGAGCATGCTCGGCCACGTCCTCGCCGCCGTGCGGGCGGCGGGCGCGACCCGCATCGCCGTGGTGGCGGAGCCGGGACGCGACGACGTCGCCCGCGCGGTCGCGGCCGAGGCGCCGGGGGCGTCCCTCTACGCGCAGGCGGATCGCCTCGGCACGGCCCATGCCGTGCTGATGGCCCGCGCGGCGCTGGCCGAGGGCGAGGCCGACGTGGTGATCGCCTTCGGGGACACGCCGCTCATCACCGCCGAGACCTTCGCGCGCCTGCGCGCGCCCCTCGCCGCGGGCGCCGGGGTGGCGGTGCTCGCCTTCGAGAGCGCGACGCCGGCCGGCTACGGCCGCGTGCTCACCGAGGGCGCCCGCGTCGTCGCGATCCGCGAGGAGAAGGACGCCACCGAGGCCGAGCGGCAGGTGCGCCTGTGCAATGCCGGGCTGATGGCCCTCTCGGGCCCGCACGCCCTCGCGCTCCTGGAGCGGATCGGCAACGACAACGCGGCCGGCGAGTACTACCTGCCCGACGCCGTGGCGCTCGCCGTCGCGGACGGCCTCCCGGTCGCCGTGGTGCCGGTGGACGAGGCGGAGGCGCAGGGGGTCAACGACCGGATCCAGCTCGCCGTCGCCGAGGCCGAGATCCAGCGTCGCCTGCGCCGGGCGGCGCAGCTCGGCGGCGCCACCCTGATCGCCCCCGAGACGGTCTTCCTCAGCCACGACACGCGCCTCGGCCGCGACGTGGTGGTGGAGCCGCACGTGGTGTTCGACACCGGCGTCAGCGTCGGCGACGGCGGCCTCGTCCACGCCTTCTCGCACCTGAAGGACGTGCGGCTCGCCGCCGACGTGCAGGTCGGCCCCTTCGTGCGGCTGCGCGGCGGGGCGGTGCTGGAGGCGGGCGTGCGCCTCGGCAACTTCGTGGAGCTGAAGAACGCCCACCTGCATGCCGGCGCCAAGGCCGCCCACCTCACCTACCTGGGCGACGCCGAGGTGGGCGAGGGCGCCAACATCGGGGCCGGCACCATCACCTGCAACTACGACGGCGTCTCGAAGCACCGCACGGTGATCGGGCCGGGCGCCTTCATCGGCTCCGATTCGGCCCTCGTCGCGCCCGTGACGGTGGGGGCGAACGCCTACGTGGCCACCGGCTCGGTCGTCACCGACGACGTGCCCGAGGGCGCGCTCGCCATCGCCCGCGGACGGCTGGCGATCAAGCCCGGCTGGGCCGCGGCGAAGCGCGCGGCCCTGAAGGCCGAGAAGGCGGAAACATAATAGTCTGCCGTGTCTTGCGGCCGAAAGCTCAGGCTTTCCCTGAGACTCCCCGGACCTGCGGCCAAGGCCCGGCTGGCCTTCTTCCGTACCGTTCCGGTACAAGCGTGGCGGCCCGGGGCTTGCGACATCGCCCGCACCGGCTCCCGGCGCAACTGATCGAGGACAGGGTTTCATGTGCGGCATCGTCGGGATCGTCGGACGGGACGCGGTGGCGGGGCAGGTCATCGAGGCGCTCCGCCGGCTCGAGTACCGGGGCTACGATTCCGCCGGCATCGCGACGCTCGAGGACGGCCGCCTGGAGCGGCGGCGGGCCGAGGGCAAGCTCTCGAACCTGCAGCTCAAGCTCGTGCAGGCGCCCCTCAAGGGCGCCATCGGCATCGGGCATACCCGCTGGGCGACGCACGGGCGGCCGAACGAGACCAACGCGCACCCGCACGCCACCGAGCGGCTGGCGGTCGTGCATAACGGGATCATCGAGAACTTCCGGGAGCTGAAGCAGGAGCTGCAGAACGCGGGCGTTCGCTTCGAGACCGAGACCGACACCGAGGTGGTGGCCCAGCTCGTGAACGCCGCGATGGGCGAGGGCCTCGGGCCCGTCGCCGCCGTCGAGGCCACCCTGCCGCGCCTGCGCGGTGCCTTCGCGCTAGCCTTCCTGTTCGCGGGCGAGGCGGACCTGCTGATCGGCGCCCGCCACGGGGCGCCGCTCGCCATCGGGTTCGGGCAGGGGGAGACCTACCTGGGCTCCGACGCGCTGGCGCTCGCGCCCTTCACGGACGAGATCACCTACCTGGACGAGGGCGACTGGGCGATCCTGAGCCGGGAGGGGGCGGAGATCCGCGACATCGGCGGCCAGGTGGTGCGCCGCCCGCGCCAGCGCATCGCCACGCAGGCGATGCTGGTCGACAAGGGCAACCACCGCCACTTCATGGCCAAGGAGATCCACGAGCAGCCCGAGGTGGTGGGCCGCACCCTCGCCCACTACGTCGACCTCGCGGCCGGCCGGGTGGCGCTGCCGGAGGCGCTGCCCTTCGACTTCCGGGACCTCACCCGGCTCACCATCACGGCCTGCGGCACCGCCTACTACGCCGGCCTCGTGGCCCGCTACTGGTTCGAGAGACTGGCGCGGCTGCCCGTCGAGATCGACGTCGCCTCCGAGGCGCGCTACCGCGAGGCGCCCCTCGACAAGGGCGGCCTGACGCTCGTCATCTCGCAATCGGGCGAGACCGCCGACACCCTCGCCTCGCTCCGCTACGCCAAGGCACAGGGGCAGCACACGCTCGCGATCGTCAACGTGCCGACCTCGACGATCGCCCGGGAGGCGAGCGCCGTCGTGCCGACGCTCGCCGGCCCCGAGATCGGCGTCGCCTCCACCAAGGCGTTCTCATGCCAGCTCACGGTGCTGCTCTGCCTCGCGATCCACGCGGGCCGCGCGCGGGGCACCCTGAGCGCCGACGCGGAGCGCCGGCTCGTCGACGCCCTGATCACGGTGCCGGGCCTGATGGCCGAGGCCGCGAGCCAGGAAGCCGCCATCGAGGGCCTCGCCCGCGAGATCGCCAAGGCCCGGGACGTGCTCTACCTGGGCCGCGGAACCGCCTATCCGATGGCCCTCGAAGGCGCGCTGAAGCTCAAGGAAATCAGCTACATCCACGCGGAAGGTTATGCGGCGGGTGAACTGAAGCACGGCCCCATCGCGCTCATCGACGAGAGCGTCCCGGTGATCGTCATCGCCCCCCACGACGCGGTCTTCGAGAAGACCGTCTCGAACATGCAGGAGGTGGCGGCCCGCGGCGGACGCATCATCCTCGTCGGCGACGCCAAGGGCGCGGCCGAGCACGGCCTCGACACCCTCGCGACCCTGACGATGCCGGACCTTGACCCGACGGTCGCCCCCATCGTCTACGCGGTGCCGATCCAGCTCATCGCCTACCACACCGCGGTGTTCATGGGGAAAGACGTCGACCAGCCGCGCAACCTCGCGAAGTCGGTGACGGTGGAGTAGGCGGCGCCCTCGGACCACCGATCAGGTCTACCGCCGCGCTGCCTCGAACGGGCGGACTGACGACGGGGGCGGGGAGGCAAGCGGCCGAGCGCAAGCGCCCTTGAGGCGCCGCCGGGGAGGGAGTACCTGTGCGGCGGGTCCTCCGGCGCCGCCCCGGCACAGATGAGATCGTCACCGTTGCGCGAGAAGCCGCCGCTGCCCGAGCCGAACGTCGCCGAGCCCCGCCCGCGGGTGAGCACCCGGGGCCGGCTGCGGACCTACTTCCTCACCGGCATCATCGTGGCGGGCCCGCTCGCCATCACGATCTACATCACCTGGTGGTTCATCGCCCTGATCGACGGCTGGGTGAAGCCGCTGGTGCCGGCGAGCTACCTGCCGGACCACTACCTGCCCTTCTCGATCCCGGGGCTCGGGCTCGTCATCGCCTTCGTGGCCGTGACGATGCTCGGCTTCCTCACCGCGAACCTCGTGGGCCGGAGCGTCATCGAGTTCGGCGAGGTGCTGCTCGCCCGCACGCCGGTGATCTCCGGGCTCTACCGGGGCCTCAGGCAGATCTTCGAGACGCTGTTCTCGGCCAACGGCACCTCGTTCCGCACCGTGGGCCTCGTCGAGTTCCCCGTGAAGGGGACGTGGTCGGTGGTGTTCCTGTCGGCGCCGGCCGGCACGGAGGTGCAGGCCGCCCTGCCCGCGGGCGATCCGGAGCGGCCGCACGACTACGTGGGGGTGTTCCTGCCCTGCGCGCCGAACCCCACCACGGGGTTCTTCTTCTACCTGCCGCGGGCCGACATCGTGGAATTGTCGATCAGCGTCGACGACGCGGCCAAGCTCGTGATGTCGGCGGGCGTGATCCAGCCGGAGGATCCGCAGGCCAGGCTTCAGGCGATGGCGGCGTCGCTGCGGGCGGCTCAAGGGCCCGGCGGCCAGAACGCGGCCGTTCCGACGGACGAGGCCGAGGCCCGCGCCCCGGCCCGTCAGGAGGCCTGAGGCCGGGGGATCAGGACGCGCTGGCGGTGACGACGGGGGCCGTCAGGACGGGCGCCTGGGCCGGGGCGTTGGCGACCGGGCCAGCCGTATGGGTGCCGAGCATGTAGCCGGTGCTGGACTCGGCGGCGATCAGCAGCGCCAGCGCCAGGCAGAAGGCGTTCGCCACGAGCCAGAGCTTGCGGCTCGCGCGCGCCACGGCCTCGGCCACCGCGTCGGAGGCGGAATCGACGTGCGCCGCGCCATCGGTGATCGGCAGGAGCCAGGGCTCGTGGGCGAGGGCTTCGTGCGAGGCCCAGCCTTCGGAAGCGCCGGGGAGACGTTGGAACGGTCCGGTCAGCATCGGCTTGCCCTCCACATTTCGGCTCGGATGCCCGTTTCGTTCAGGCTTCCGTTCATGTTCAGTTAAGGTCGGAGCACGACGGCTGCAAGGGATCATGCCGCTCAACCGCCCCGGGCACAAGCCCGAATCTGTACGCCAGATGAACGAGGGGTGTGGCGGCACTGTGGTCCACACGTGGTACGGACAGGGCCGCGCCGGCCGGCGCCGCCGATCCCGATGAGGCTGCCGGTTGGGTTAAGGCTTGGTTAGCGGCCCGCGCGCCTAGCCCGCCTCGATCAGGCGGATCGCGGCCTCGCGCTCGAACAGGTAGAGCAGCACCCGCAGCGCCCGGCCGCGGGCGCTCCTGAGGCCGGGGTCGCGCTCCACGACCAGGCGGGCGTCGTCCCGGGCGATCTCCAGGAGGTCGCCGTCGCTCTCGAGCCGCGCGAGGCGGAAGGCGGCGAGCCCCGACTGGCGGGTGCCCAGCACCTCGCCCTCGCCGCGCAGGCGGAGATCGGCCTCCGCGATCCGGAAGCCGTCCTCGCTGTCGCGCATCATCTCGAGCCGCGCCCGGGCGACCTGGCCCAGCGGCCCGCGGTAGAGCAGGAGGCAGCTGGAGCCCTTCGTGCCCCGGCCGACCCGGCCGCGCAGCTGGTGGAGCTGGGCGAGGCCGAAGCGCTCGGCGTGCTCGATCACCATGATGGTGGCGTTCGGCACGTCGACGCCGACCTCGACCACGGTGGTCGAGACCAGGATGCGGGTGGCGCCGCCCGCGAAGCGCTCCATCGCGGCGTCCTTGTCGGGGCCCGGCATCTTGCCGTGGATCAGCCCCACGGCCTCGCCGAAATGCGCCTTGAGATCGGCGAAGCGCTCCTCGGCCGCGGCGAGGTCGATGAACTCCGACTCGGCCACGAGGGGGCAGATCCAGTACACCTGCTCGCCCCGCTCGAGGGCCCGGGCGAGCCCCGCCACCACCTCGTCGATCCGCTCGGCGGAGATCTGCACGGTGCGGATCGGCTGGCGGCCGGCCGGCTTCTCGTCGAGCACCGAGACGTCCATGTCGCCGAAGAAGGTGAGCGCGAGGGTGCGGGGGATCGGCGTCGCGGTCATGACGAGGAAGTCCACCGCCTCGCCCTTGGCGCCGAGCGCCAGGCGCTGGTGCACGCCGAAGCGGTGCTGCTCGTCCACCACCGCGAGGCCGAGGTCGCGGAACACCACGCTCTCCTGGAACAGCGCGTGGGTGCCGACCAGGATGTCGATCTCGCCGGCGGCTAGCGCCGCGAGCGTCGCGCGGCGCTCGGAGGCGCGGTCGCGGCCGGTGATCAGGCGCAGCCGCAGGCCCCCGGCGAGGGGGCCGAGGCGCTCGAAGTGCTGGCGGGCCAGGATCTCGGTGGGGGCCATCAGCGCCGCCTGCCGCCCGGCCTCGACGCTCGAGGCCATGGCGAGCAGGGCCACCGCGGTCTTGCCGGAGCCGACATCGCCCTGCAGGAGGCGCAGCATCCGCTTCTCCGCCGCGAGGTCGGCCCGGATGTCGGCGACGGCGCGGGCCTGCGCGCCCGTCAGCCCGAAGGGCAGGGCGGCCTCGATGCGGGCGACGAGGCTCCCGTCCCCCGCATTGACCCGGCCGGCCTTGCGGCGCTGCCGGGCGCGCAGCAGGGCCAGGGCGAGCTGCGAGGCGAGGAGCTCGTCGTAGGCGAGCCGGCGCCGGGACGGGGCGGGGGGCGGGGGCGCGGCGCCCGGCTCCGGCGGCGGGGGCGGCGCCTCCGAGGGGCGGTGCTCGGCCCGGAGCGCGTCCGCGAAGGGCGGCCAGCCGCTGCGCTCGAGGAAGGCCGAGTCGCCCCATTCGGGCAGCACCGGCAGCCGGTCGAGGGCGGCGAGCGCGAGCTTGCCGATCGCCCGCGAGGTCAGGCCCTCGGTGGCGCCGTAGATCGGCTCGACGGCGGGCAGCGCCGCGAGGCCCTCGGCATCGACCACCCGGGCCGGGTGCACCATCTGCCGGTGCCCGTCCCAGAGGTCGATGCGGCCGGAGACGTAGCGGTGGCTGCCCAGCGGCAGCATCTTCTCGATGCGCGCGCGGGGCATCCCGAAGAACACCAGGCTGATGTCGCCGGTGGCATCCTCCACGAGCACCCGGTGCGGGCGCCGCCCGGCCCCGGGCTGGGGCGGCCGGTGCGCCACCACCGTGACGCCGACCGTGACGGGCTCGCCCGGCGGCGCCTCGGCGATCGAGCCCTTGAGCTGGCGGGCCACGCCGCCTTGCGGCAGGTGGAACAGCAGGTCGACGATGCGGGCCGGCTGCTCGGGCGTGCCGAGCAGCCGCTCGATCAGCGGCGCCATCTTCGGCCCGACGCCCGGCAGCGCGCGGGCGGGCGCGAACAGGGCGTCGAGGATGCTCGGGCGGAGCGGGGGGGCATCGGCGGGGGAGGGCGTCGACGAATCGGTCATGCGAGCGGAAGGGTGCCGGGCCCGCGGGACGCGGCCGGCCGGGAGGGGCCTTGCGCACCGGCATATCGCACGCGCGCCCGCCCACGAAGGACTCCGCGAAGAACCGGGGACGATCTGCCGCTGGGCGGCCGCGCGGGGCGGCCGCCTATATGGGACCGGCGCCCGCGCCGCGCACGGCCCCTTGCAATCCCCCGCTCCGAGGATCAGGGGATGCCCGGATCATCGCATCACAGGTTTGGCCCCATGTCCGGCACCACCCGCACCAGCGCGGATCTCGATCCGCGCCGCCGCCGCACCCTCTACCGGGCCTGGCACCGGGGCATCCGCGAGATGGACCTGATCATGGGCCGCTTCGCCGATGCGGAGATCGGCGGCCTCTCGGAGGCGGAGCTGACCACCTTCGAGGGCCTGATCGAGGTGCCGGACCGCGACCTGTTCCGCTGGCTCACCGGCGAGGACCCGACCCCGGAGAACTACGACACGCCCCTCTTCCGCCGCCTCAAGGCGTTCCACCACCACGACGCGCCGATCCACGGGTGAGGCGCGCACGCCTGCCGCCCCGCGCCTGAGACCGGGGCGCCCGCCCGCGCGGGCTCCCGTTCCGCTCCCCACGGGACGCGGCGCGGGCAGACCCGCCCTCAGCCAAGCCGACGTCGCGACGGATCACGAACGAACTCGACCCGATGGCCAAGCCCGCACCCAAGCCCCCGACCGCCCCGAAGCCGCAGACCGCCCGCTTCGCCCTGCCGCGATCCGGCCCCCTCGCCCGGGCCGTCGAAGCCCTGCGCCGGGGCGAGGACGCGACGCTGGCCAGCGTGCCGGACGGGTTCGACGCCCTGGTGGTGGCCGACCTCGCCCGCGTGCTCGCACAGGGGGTCGGCGAGAAGGCGTTCGAGGGGCCGGCGGTGCTCGTCCACGTCGCGCGCGATTCCGGGCGCTCCAACGCCTTCCAGACCGCGCTCCGCTTCGTCGCGCCCGAGATCGAGGTGCTGAGCGTGCCGGCCTGGGACTGCCAGCCCTACGACCGGGTCTCGCCGAACGCCGCCATCGCCGCGCAGCGGATGACGGCGCTCTCCCGGCTCGCCCGCTCGCGCTCCTCGGAGGAGGCGCCGCGCATCCTCTGCACCACCGTCAACGCCCTGGTGCAGCGGGTGCCGCCGCGGGACCGCATCGCGGTCGAGACCTTCTCGGCGGCCATCGGCAACGTCGTCTCGATGGACACGGTGACGGCCTGGGTCGAGGCCAACGGCTTCCTGCGCACGGGCACCGTGCGCGACACCGGCGAGTACGCCGTGCGGGGCGGCATCCTGGACCTGTCGCCCCCGGGCCTCCCGAACCCGATCCGCCTCGACTTCTTCGGCGACACCCTCGAATCGATCCGCGCCTTCGACCCGGAGACGCAGCGCACGGTGGGCAGCCTGCGCTCCCTCGACCTCGTGCCGATGAGCGAGGTGCAGCTCACCACGGAGACGATCCGGCGCTTCCGCCAGGGCTACATCCAGAACTTCGGCGCCGCGACCCGCGACGACCGCCTCTACGAGACGGTGAGCGAGGGCCGGCGCTACGGCGGCCTCGAGCACTGGATGCCGCTGTTCTACGAGCGCCTCGACACCCTGTTCGACTACGTCGCCGGCGTGCCGATGGTGTTCGACGCGCAGGTCGGCGACGCCGCCGACGAGCGCATCGCCCTGATCCAGGACTATTTCCAGGCCCGCGCGGACGCCCTCAAGACGCCGCAGAGCGGCATCGCGCCCTACAAGCCGCTGCCGCCGCGCGCCCTCTACCTCACCCCGAACGAGTGGCGCGAGCGGGTGGCGGCCGCGACGGTCGTCCGCCTCAGCCCCTTCGCGGAGCCGGAGGGTGCGGGCCGCCTCGTGATCGACTGCGAGGGCCGGCAGGGCCGCAGCTTCGCCCCCGAGCGGGCGGACGAGGCCGCGAGCGTCTTCGACGCGGCGGTGGCCCATATCCGCGAGCTGCAGGGATCCGGTCATCACGTGATCCTGGGATCCTGGTCCGACGGGTCCCGCGACCGGCTCTGCGGCGTGCTCACCGACCACGGCCTCAGGAAGCCCGTGGCGATCACCCGGCTCTCGGACGTCTACGCGCTGAAGCGCGGCACCGACGCGGCCGTGGCGGTCTGGGGGCTCGAGGCCGGCTTCACGGCGGGCCAGCTCGCGGTGGTCTCCGAGGGCGACATCCTCGGCGACCGGCTGGTGCGCCAGAAGCGAAAGGCCAAGCGCCCGCAGGACCTGATCCTGGAGGTGCAGGCCCTCCAGCCCGGCGACCTCGTGGTGCATGCCGACCACGGCATCGGCCGCTTCGTCGGGCTCAAGACGATCCACGCGGCGGGCGCCCCGCACGACTGCCTGGAGCTGCAATACGCCGGCGGCCTGCTGCTGCTGCCAGTGGAGAACATCGAGCTCCTGACCCGCTACGGCTCGGAGGATTCGGAGGTCGCCCTCGACCGCCTCGGCGGCGGCGCCTGGCAGGCCCGCAAGGCCAAGATGAAGCGCCGCATCCTCGAGATGGCCGGCGCCCTGATCCGGGTCGCGGCCGAGCGCTTCGTGAAGCCCGCGCCCCGGCTCGCGCCCCCCGAGGGCCTCTACGGCGAGTTCGCCGCCCGCTTCCCCTTCGAGGAGACCGAGGATCAGGCCAACGCCATCGACGCGGTGCTCTCCGACCTCAACGCGGGCCGCCCGATGGACCGGCTCGTCTGCGGCGACGTCGGCTTCGGCAAGACCGAGGTGGCCCTGCGCGCCGCCTTCGCGGCCGCGATCTCGGGCCGCCAGGTGGCCGTGGTGGTGCCGACGACGCTGCTCGCCCGCCAGCACTACCGCACCTTCGCGGAGCGCTTCAAAGGGCTGCCCGTCGAGGTGGCGCAGCTCTCGCGCTTCGTCTCCGCGGGCGAGGTGAAGCGGGTGCGGGCGGGGCTCGCCGACGGCACGGTCGACATCGTGATCGGCACCCACGCGCTGCTGGCCAAGAACATCGCCTTCAAGGACCTCGGCCTGATCATCGTCGACGAGGAGCAGCATTTCGGGGTGAGCCACAAGGAGCGGCTGAAGGCGCTGCAGGCGGACGTGCACGTGCTCACCCTCTCGGCGACGCCGATTCCGCGCACGCTGCAGCTCGCCATGACGGGGGTGCGCGAGCTCTCGATCATCGCGACGCCGCCCGTGGACCGGCTGGCGGTGCGCACCTTCGTGATGCCGTTCGACCCGCTCCTGGTGCGCGAGGCGCTGCTGCGCGAGCGCTACCGCGGCGGCCAGTCCTTCTACGTGGTGCCGCGCATCGAGGACCTCGCCGAGGTGAAGCGCTTCCTCGACACGGAGATGCCCGAGACCAAGGTGGCGGTGGCCCACGGGCAGATGGCGGCGGGCCAGCTCGAGGACGTGATGACGGCCTTCTACGAGGGCAAGTACGACGTGCTGCTCTCCACCACGATCGTGGAATCGGGCCTCGACATCCCGACCGCCAACACGCTGATCGTGCACCGGGCCGACATGTTCGGGCTCGCCGCGCTCTACCAGCTCCGCGGCCGCGTCGGCCGCTCGAAGGCCCGGGCCTACGCCCTGTTCACGACGCCCGCCAACCGCCAGCTCACGGTGCAGGCCGAGCAGCGCCTCAAGGTGCTGCAATCCCTCGACACCCTGGGCGCCGGCTTCCAGCTCGCCTCCCACGACCTCGACATCCGCGGCGCCGGCAACCTCCTCGGCGACGCCCAGTCCGGCCACATCAAGGAGGTAGGCTACGAGCTCTACCAGCAGATGCTGGAGGACGCCGTGACCGCCCTCAAGGCCGGCATCGCCGAGCCCACCGAGGAAGCCTGGTCGCCGACCATCGCCCTCGGCGCCCCCGTCACGATCCCGGAGGACTACGTCGAGGACCTCACCGTGCGCCTCGGCCTCTACCGGCGCCTCTCGACGCTGGAGAGCGACGGCGACCTCGAGAGCTTCGGCGCCGAGCTGATCGACCGCTTCGGGCCGCTGCCGCCGGAGGTGGAGCAGCTCCTCAAGATCGTCACGATCAAGATCCTGTGCCTCTCGACGAACGTCGAGAAGGTGGAGGCCGGCCCGAAGGGCGTCGTCGTCCACTTCCGCGACCGGTCCTTCGCCAACCCCACCGGCCTCGTGAGCCTCGTGGCCGAGCAGGGCTCCTTCGCCAAGGTGCGGCCCGACATGAGCATCGTCTTCATCCGCGAGCTCGACACCATCCCCGAGCGCCTGAAGGTCACGACCGAGGTGCTGCGCGCCCTCGCGCGGATTGCCGCGAAGGCCGGCGGGAAAGGGGAGGGCAAGACCAAAGGAGAGGGAAAGACCCGGGCGGCCTGAGGTACGCGACGACGCCCGCGGGGCGGGCTCGGGGGCGAGAATGCGGTGTCTCGAAGATCCGAAGGGTCAGCCCGTTGCGAGCGTCGGCCCGCGACGGCGCCGTGCGGGCAGGCCGCCCGCCCTCAGCGATCCGGCTCGTTCAGGACGTAGGGTCCGATGCGGCTCTCGAGGTCGATGCGGGCGCCGTGGCGGCCGCGCAGGGCCTCGTCGACGATGATGACCGGGATGCCGGCCTCGCGCATGCGGCCGGCGAGGCGCTCGAACGCGTCGCTGCCGCGGGCCGGCGTCTGGAGCAGGATCGCCGCGGGCCGGGCGATGACCGCCAGCACGTCGTCGGCAGCCTCGACCGAGGCGGTGACGCTCGCGTAACCGAGCTCCGCGAGCTCGGCGGCGAGGGAGTTGTCGACGGCCCGGAAGCCGTCGTCGACAACGAGAACCTGTTGCAGCGCACTCATAAGCTTGAGCGGTACCCCATCGAGCGTCCCCTGGGAAGGGACCGATGCAATAACCTGCGACGCGGCGTTTGGTTCGCCGGCGAGATTGCAGTGCACAGATGCGGGACGGCGGCTGAGCGGGGGATGAACCGCGGGGCGGCGCGGCGTCCGCCGAGCCCCTGGACTATGCCCTCGCGGCGTCAGGCTTCGGCGATGCCGGAGGCGGTGCCGGCGAAGAGGGTGGGGCGGAAGCGCGTCGGCTGCCAGGCCGCCGGATCGGGGGCGCTCTCGTTGCGCTGCAACGGCGCCGCCTTGCAGGCCTGGCCGCGCAACGCGAGGCATCCGTCCGCCTCGCGGCGCAGCTGCATCAGGCCCGGCGGCAGGGGCGCGGTCTCCGGAGACGCCAGCACGAGGGCGAGATCGGTGGCGCCCCGGGCCGCGCTGAGCACCGCGGCCTCGCCGAGGGCCAGCACGTCGACGGGCAGGGGGCGCGGCGGCCCGCCGGGCAGGGGCGCCCGCAGGGTCCGCTCGGTCAGCCGGGCCGGCGCCCGATGGACGAGGCTGACCGTGCGCAGGCCCTCCGGCAGGCCCGGGGCGCCGGGATGCGACGCCGCCGCGAGGCTCCCCTCCAGGAAGGCCGGTGCGACGAGGTGGGCCGTCCCCGGGCGGGCGAGGGCGGCGGCGAAGGCGGACGCCTCGAAGACCGGCAGGGTCTCGAGGCTCGCCCCCGCGACGAGGGCTGCACCGAGACCGGTGACGAGGCCGGGCAAGCTCGCGGGCGGCACCAGGCTCAGCAGGCGCTCGCCGGGCCCGATCCGCGCCGCGATGAGGTGGACCGCCACCGCCGCGAGGAGCGCGTCGCCGGGCCGGTGCATCGGCCGGCCCGGGTCGCCCCCGGCGAAGCTGACGAGGCCGCCGCCGGTGTCGGAGGCCGGCGCGCCGCCGCGCCGGTCGAGCGCCATGGCGTCGAGGTTGATCACGCCGTCCGGCACGTCGGGCCCGAAGGCGGCGATGAAGCGGAGGCGGAAGGTGCTGACGGCCACGCGGCAGAGCCGCTCCGCCGGGCGGACCTCGCCGAGGCGGGCCTGGGTGAGGACGGCGGCGATCCCGGCCGCCTCGATGCCCGCGGCGAGCTGCGCCTCGTCCCAGGTCAGCGGCAGGGGGCAGGGCACGTGCCCGGCGGCCTCGACGGCGAGGTGCGCCACGAGGCCCTCGGTGCTGCCGGGCAGGTGCAGGCCGATGCGGCTGCCGGGCGCCAGGCGCCAGTCGCGCAGGCCGCAGGCGAGGCGGGAGACGACCTCGGCGGCCGCCGCGTAGGTCCAGGTCATGGCGGGCCGGCCGCTCCAGGCCGGCTTGTCGGCGGCGTCCAGGAGGGCGATCCGCTCGGGGTGGCGCCGCGCGGTGGCCGCCAGCAGCGCGCAGAGGCCGGTGCGGCGCAGCGGCAGCTCGGGCTCGGGCGCCGGTTCCGGCTCCGTTCCGGCCAAGGTTGCGTCCGCAACGGTCCGTTCGAGAACGGGCCGGCCGCGGCGCGCGGGATCGGCGGCGAGGGGGGTCAGGGAAGCGAGCGCCGACACCTTGCGCGACTCCGAAGGGCCCGCCGAGGCAGGGATTCCTCAGGGATGGCCGCTCAAGGTTAACCGAGTCCTAATCGGCCGATCGTCCGGGAAGCGCTCCGCACGGTGCCGGTGTCATGTCTTCGCCTCATTCCCGGGGAAAGCAGCACGCCCGATCGTTCGAGCGGAATCGAGGGGCGCCGCGCCATCCATGCGCGCCGCGGGTGGGTGGCCGGGTCCTCAGAGGGTCGGCGGCCGCTCCGCAGCGCGTCGGCCGAGACTCCCGCGGACGGTCCGTCCCGGCAGGGCGCGCCTCGAATCCGCGTCTCGTCCTTCGTGATTCCAACGCACTTCCCAAGGGGTCTGAGCCGATGTTCCTCGCCAACCACTCAGCGCGACCGCAGGCTGCGCGCGCCACCGGGGCGCGCCTCGCGTCGGCCGCCCTTCTCGCCGTCCTGGCGGCCGGCCCCGCCCTCGCGCAGCCGAAGAAGCCCGCTCCCGCGGCCCCGGCTCCGGCTCCGGCCGCCCCCGCCCAGCAGCAGGCGGCGCCCGCCGCCCCGGCGGCCCAGGCCGGCAACGGTCCGCAGATCGTCACCGTCAAGTCCGAGCCGAGCCAGGCCGACTGGACCAAGGTCTGCGGCAAGGACCAGAACACCAACACCGACGTCTGCTACACCACCCGCGACTTCGTCTCCGACCAGGGCCAGCCGGTCCTCGCGGTCGCCGTCTACGAGATGAAGAACGCCCAGACGAAGCAGGAGGTGCGCGTGGTGCGCTACCTGCTGCCGCTCGGCCTGCTCCTGCAGCCGGGCATCCGCTTCACCGTGGACGGCCAGCAGCCCACCGCCGGCAAGTTCGCGGTCTGCTTCCCCAACGGCTGCTTCGCAGAGGCGGGCGGCGTGGACGCGGGCGTGGTCGCGGCCATGAAGAAGGGCAGCACCCTTAACGTCTCGGTGCAGAACCAGACCCAGCGCGAGGTCACCTTCGCGGTGCCGCTCGCGGGCTTCGGCAAGGCCTTCGACGGGCCGGCCGTCGACCCGAAGGTGCTCGAGGAACAGCAGAAGAAGCTCCAGTCCGAGCTCGAGAAGCGCAGCGAGGACATGCGCAAGAAGCTGGAGCAGGGCCAGGGCGCCGCGGCTCCGGCGGCCGGCGCGACGGCGGCGCCGAAGCCGTAAGGCGCCCCTCGGGCGCTGACTGTCTAGGAAACGAGGCCGGACCGAAAGGTCCGGCCTCTCGTCGTTTCGGGGGAACGGGCGGGCCCTCGGCTCCCTCGGCCCTCAGTTCGCGGTGCGGTCGCGCATCCGGTAGGTGCCGCTGGCGTCGCGCTCGAACACGTCCGGGATGCCGGCGTGGCGCAAGGCCTCGCCGGAGGTGTCGGGCAGCAGGTTCTGCTCGGAGACGTAGGCGACGTACTCGGTCTCGGCGTTCTCGGCGAGCAGGTGGTAGAAGGGCTGGTCCTTGGAGGGCCGCATCTCCTCGGGGATGGCGAGCCACCACTCCTCGGTGTTGTCGAAGACGGGATCCACGTCGAAGACGATCCCCCGGAACGGGTAGATCCGGTGGCGCACCACGGCGCCGAGGCCAAACTTCGCTGTTCTCACGCGGTCTTCGCTCATGATGCGCCACACTTAGGCGCCGCCCGGCGACTTGTCATCGCCGGGCGGAGCAGGGCGGTCAGCCGAGGTTGTACACCTTGGCGAGATCCGGATCCTTGGCGGCGACGAGGCGCGCGAGGTCGACGATGACCTTGGCCTGCTTCCAGGTGGCGTCGTCCTGCATCTTGCCGTCGAGCATCACGGCGCCGGTTCCGTCCGGCATCGCCTCGACGATGCGCACCGCGAAGGCGACCTCGGCGGGGTCCGGCGCGAAGACGGTCTTGGCGATGGCGACCTGGTTCGGGTGCAGCGTCCAGGCGCCGGCGCAGCCCATCAGGAAGGCGTTGCGGAACTGGGCCTCGCAGGCGGCCCCGTCCGAGAAGTCCCCGAAGGGCCCGTAGAACGCCTTGATGCCGTTCGCCATGCAGGCGTCGACCATCCGGGCGATGGTGTAGTGCCAGAGGTCCTGCTGGGCCGAGGCGCGGGGGGCGTCCCCGGCCGGGTCGGCGATGACGCGGTAGTCCGGATGGCCGCCGCCGACCCGGGTGGTCTTCATGCCGCGCGAGGCCGCGAGGTCCGCGGGCCCGAGGCTCATGCCGTGCATCCGCGGGGAGGCGGCCGCGATGGCATCGACGTTGGCGACGCCCTCGGCGGTCTCGAGGATCGCGTGGACGAGGATCGGCTTCTCGACGCCGTGGCGGGCCTCGAGCTGGGCGAGCAGCTGGTCGATGTAGTGGATGTCCCACGGCCCCTCGACCTTCGGGACCATCACGACGTCGAGCTTGCTGCCCACGGCGCCCACGATCTCGAACAGGTCGTCCAGAATCCAGGGCGAGTTGAGGGCGTTGATGCGGGTCCAGAGGCCCGTGCCGGAGGCGGCGAAGTCGGTCTCCTGCGCCATCCGGACGAAGCCCTTCCGGGCCGCCTCCTTCTGGTCCATCGGCACCGCGTCCTCGAGGTTGCCGAGCACCACGTCGACAGTCCGGGCGAGCTCGCCGACGCGGGCGCGGACCTTCTCGTTGTGGGGCGGCACGAAGTGGATCATCCGCTCGAGGCGCACCGGCAGCTCGCGGAACGGGGCGGGCGCGCCGGTGGCGAGCGGCTGGAAGAATCGGCGCGGCAGTTTCATGGCGTGGCGTCCCCTCGGGTCAGGTCGGCGCGGGCCGCATCGCGGACGGCCCCTCGCGGCCCCGCTTAAGCGCGGCGCAGGCCAGCGTAAAGGCGACACGCAGCGTTGTGCGCTGCCGCACAGGCGTGACCCTGGGTCCACTGTCAAGCCCGCCGAAGGGGGAACTGGCGAATCGAGCCCACGTTCTCCACGCAAGGCGGGCGGGACACGACCAGAATCAGCCAAGGACGAGAGCCATGTCCGGATCGATTCACCGGCACCTCCTCGCAGGCGTCGCAGCCCTGTTGATCGGCCTGCCGCAGGCGGCTTCCGCCGCACCGGAGCGGGCCCGCGGCGAGCCGGCGCAACGCGTCGCCTTCACGCCCGGCGAGGCGGCGGATGCTCGACCCGAGGGCCTCGCGGGACCGCTTCGCATCGCGGGCGACGACGTCGCCGCCTTCCAGTCGCTGATCGACCGTGCGCCGGCCGCCGGCGACCCCTGGCTCGTGATCTCGGGCGGCGGCGAGAACGGAGCCTACGCGGCCGGCCTGCTCGCGGGCTGGAGCGCGGCCGGGGACCGGCCGAGCTTCGGCGTCGTCACCGGCGTCTCGACGGGGGCGCTCATCGCCCCCTTCGCCTTCGTCGGCCGGGCCGGGGACGGGCCCCTGCGCGAGGCCTACACGACCATCTCGGCGGCCGATGTGTTCGAGTTCGGCGCCACCGACGAGGCCCTCACCGACACCTGGCCGCTCAAGAAGCGCATCGAGAAGGCGGTGACGCCGGCCCTCCTGCGCGCCGTGGCGGCCGAGAACGCGAAGGGCCGCCGCCTTCTCGTGGCGACGACCGAGCTGGACACCGAGCGGCCGGTCCTGTGGGACATGGGCGCCATCGCGCAGAAGGGCGGCCCCAAGGCGCTCGCCCTGTTCCGGGAGATCGTGCTCGCCTCCTCGGCGGTGCCGGGCATCTTCCCGCCGGTGATGATCGGCGCGGTGGCGGGGGACAAGCAGTTCCAGGAGATGCACGCCGACGGCGGCACCACGGCGCCGTTCTACCTCGCTCCCAAGGCCGCCCTGACCGGTGCCAGCGCGCTCCGGATCCCGGCCCGGACCGTCTACCTCGTGGTCAACAACAAGCTGACCCCGTACTTCCAGATGGCGACCCGCACCACGCTGAGCGTCCTCGGGCGGGCCCTGTCGGCGGCGATCAAGGCCCAGACGCAGGACACTTTGGCCCTCGCCCAGGGCTTCGCGGCCCGCACCGGCCTCGACCTGAAGGTCGCCGAGATCGACGGGCGCTTCCCCCAGACCTCGGACGCCCCCTTCGACCAGCGCTATATGCAGGCCCTCTACGCCCACGCCGAAGGTCTCGGCCGGAGCGGCACCGCCTGGCAGAGCCGGCGCCCGCAGGACGGGCTCGACCTCGCCACGGCCTCGGCCGGCCCCGCGCCGCGCGCGGTGGCGGGCCGCTGACGGCGTGGCGGCCCGCTCAGCGGGCCCGCATCAGCTCCGGGGTGCCGAGGCGCGGCAGCACGCCCTCGCGCATCACGGCGCGTCGCAGGGGCCCGAGCGCCTGCATGGCGAGGAGGCCGGCCCCGCGGAGCGCATCGACCGGCAGGAGGCCGGTGAGCAGGCTGCGGTTGAGGAGATCGACCGCGGCGGTGCGCAGCATCGCGTCCGTGCGCCGCGAACGGGCGAAGCCGGACAGCGTCCCGCGGCCGCCCGGATCGCGGCCGTGGCGGGCGGCCTCCGCCACCACGTCGCGGAGGGCCGCGGCATCCCGCAGGCCGAGGTTCAGCCCCTGTGCGCCGATCGGCGGGAAGACGTGGGCGGCCTCGCCGATGAGGGCGAGGCGGTGGCCGACCGGGCTCGCGACCGAGAGCCCGCGCATCGGCACGAGGCCCCGGGGACCGTCGATCCGCATGGCTCCGAGAAGATGCTGCGCCCGCGCCTCGACCGCCGCCGCAAGTTCGGCCTCGGAGGCCTCCGCGAGGCCGGCCGCCCGCGCCCGCGCCATCACCCAGACGAGGCTCGAGCGGTGGCCGCCCGGCAGGGGAACCAGGGTGAAGGGGCCCTCCCGGGTGTGGAACTCCGTCGAGACGTCCCGGTGCGGCCGCGCGTGGGCGAGGATCGTGGTGAGGGCGGCCTGCGGATAGGACCAGTCCCGGGTCGCGATGCCCGCGGCCGCGCGCGTGGGAGAGCGGCCGCCATCGGCCCCGACCACGAGGCGGGCGGTGATCGATCCGCCGTCGAGCGTCACGGCCGCCTCGGTCTCGCCGGCCAAGAAGCCGGTGGCGTCCCGCTCGATCAGGGTGAGGTTCGGCTCCTCCCGGCTCACGGCCCGCAGGGATCCGACGAGGCGGGCGCTCTCGACGTTCCAGCCGAAGGAGTCGAGCCCGATCTCGCCGGCGCGGAACCGGGCAGGCGGCGGGCGGAACAGGCTGCCGGTGTCGTCGACGATGTGCAGCTCGGCAAGCGGCGCCGCGTGCGGCAGGATCCGGTCCCAGGCCCCGAGCGCCGCCAGGAAGCGCACGGAGCCGTCGAGGAGCGCCACGGTGCGCCCGTCCGCGACCGGCGCATGGCGCCCGACGAGGGCGGTGGGCACGCCCGCCCGCGCCGCCGCGAGGGCGGCCGCGAGCCCGGCCGCGCCCGCGCCGACCACGGCGACCTCGAAGCGGGGCAGGGGGGCATCGGGCACGGGCAGGGGTCCTTGCTGACGGCTCGGGGGTTGTCGGCGCCTCGGAGATGTAGTGCGCCCCGGCCCGGCCGTCCCGAAGGCGTCTTTGCGCCGCAGGCGCGGACGCCTATGTCCGGGGACCCTATCGACACGCAAGGAGTCCACGATGCCGAAGGCGATCCGGGTTCACGAGTACGGCGGCCCCGAGGTGATGGCCTACGAGGACGTGCCCCTGGCCGAGCCGGGCCCAGGCCAGATCCGGGTGCGCCAGGGCGCGATCGGCGTCAACTTCATCGACATCTACTTCCGCACCGGCGCCTACAAGGCGGCGCAGCTGCCGTTCACCCCCGGCAAGGAGGGCGCCGGCACCGTCACGGCGGTGGGCTCGGGCGTCACCGACTTCAAGGTCGGCGACCGGGTCGCCTACGGCTCGGGAGAGGGGACCTACGCGGAGGAGCCGGTGATCCAGGCCGCCGCCGCCGTGCACGTGCCGGACGGGGTGGACGACGCCACCGCGGCCGGCATGATGCTCAAGGGCCTCACCGCCGAATACCTCCTGCACCGGACCTTCAAGGTGAAGGCCGGCGACACGATCCTGTTCCACGCCGCGGCCGGCGGCGTCGGCCTCATCGCCTGCCAGTGGGCGAAGCACCTCGGCGCCACGGTCATCGGCACGGTGGGCACGCAGGAGAAGGCCGAGCTCGCCAGGGCCCACGGCTGCGACCACGTCATCCTCTACCGCGACGAGGATTTCGCCGCCCGCGTGCGGGAGATCACGGGCGGCAAGGGCGTGCCGGTGGTCTACGACGGCGTCGGCAAGGCGACCTTCCCGGCCTCCCTCGACTGCCTCGCGCCGACCGGGACCTTCGTGAGCTTCGGTGCGGCCTCGGGCCCGATCGACGCCTTCGACATCGGGATCCTCGCCCAGAAGGGCTCGCTCTTCGCGACCCGCCCGACCCTGTTCACCTACGCGAGCCAGCGCCCGGTCCTGGACGCCATGGCCGAGAACCTGTTCGGGGTGGTGACGCAGGGCGCCGTGAAGATCCCGGTCAACGCCCGCTACCCGCTGGCCGAGGCGCAGCAGGTGCATCGCGACCTCGCCGGCCGCGAGACCACCGGCTCGACGGTGATGGTGCCCTGAACCCGAGCGCAACGGGATGCCGTGATCCGCGGATCCCGGCATCCCACCCTCCCGGCATGACAGGATCCCGGAAGAACAGGATCCTGAGGGCGGCGGGGTCTAGCGCCGCCCGACACCGGATCTGCCGGGCGGTCGACTTCTCGGAGGGCACATGATCCTCGAACCCGGCGACGTCCTCCTCGTCATCGACGTGCAGGTCGACTTCCTGCCCGGCGGCGCGCTCGCGGTGCCGGAGGGCGACGCGGTGGTCGGGCCGATCAACCGGCTGATCGCCCGCTTCCCGCACGTCGTGGTGACGCAGGACTGGCACGCGCCCGGCCACGCCTCCTTCGCCACCAGCCACCCGGGCCGCTCCCCCTTCGAGACGGTGGCGCTGCCCTACGGGCCGCAGGTGCTGTGGCCGGAGCACTGCGTGCGCGGCACCCCGGGGGCGGCGCTCGCCCCGGGCCTCGATGCCGAGCGGGCCGAGCTCGTGATCCGCAAGGGGCACGCCCCCGGCGTCGACAGCTACTCCGCCTTCCTGGAGGCCGACCGCACCACCCGCACGGGCCTCGCCGGCTACCTGCGCGAGCGGGACCTGTCGCGGGTCTTCCTGTGCGGGCTCGCCACCGACTTCTGCGTGGCCTGGAGCGCGCTGGACGCCCGCGCCGCGGGCTTCCGGGCCGTCGTCGTGGAGGACGCGGTCAGGGGCATCGACCTCGATGGGTCGCTCGCCCGCGCCTGGACGTCGATGGACCGGGCGGGCGTCGCGCGCACCACGAGCGCGGCCCTGGCCTGACCCGACCGGGAGGCGAACCGCCGCAGCGGCGCCCGGGACCGATCGGGCTCCCCCGCGTTGGCCCCACACGCCACGCGCAACGAGGAGCCTGCATGTCGACGAAGCACGCCAAGACGGACGTCCCGTCCGATGCCGACCTCAAGGGCAATCCGGGCATCGGCACCTCGAAGGGGATGACCCGGTCAGGCGGCGATCCGGAAGACCTCGAGGCGGACTCGACCTTCGAGGGCGACGTCGAGAACGAGACGACCCGGGAGGGCGGGATCGACCCGAACCACCGTCCGCGCAAGAACGCCTGAGGAGGCCCGCCCGGGGCCGAGCACCGTGGACGGTCCCGGCGCCGGGATGCCGGGACGGGCGCCTCAGACCACCGTGCCGCGCAGGTCGTAGGCGTCGGCCGCCTCGATCTTCACCGTGACGATGTCGCCGACCCGAACGGGCCGGCGGGACGTGACGTGGACGGCCCCGTCGATCTCGGGGGCGTCCGCCTTCGTCCGGCCGCGGGCGCCGGCCGGCCCGGCCGCGTCGATGATCACGGGCAGCCGCCGGCCGACCTTCGCCTTCTGGAGGCGCGCCGAGACCACGGCCTGGGTCTCCATGAACCGGCGCTTGCGCTCGGCCTTGACCTCGGGCGGCACCGCCGCGCCGAGGTCGTTGGCGGGCGCGCCCCGCACCGGCTCGTACTCGAAGCAGCCGACCCGATCGAGCCGCGCCTCGCGGATCCAGGCCAGCAGCTCCTCGAACTCGGCCTCGGTCTCCCCCGGGAATCCGACGATGAAGGTGGAGCGGATGGCGAGGTCCGGGCAGGTCTCGCGCCAGCGGCGGATGCGCTCGAGCTGCCGCTCCTGGTTGCCGGGGCGGCGCATGCGCTTGAGCACGCTCGGGCTCGCGTGCTGGAGCGGCATGTCGAGGTAGGGCAGGACCTTCCCCTCGGCCATCAGCGGGATGACCTCGTCCACGTGCGGGTAGGGATAGACGTAGTGCAGGCGCACCCAGGCGCCGAGGTCACCCAGCTCCCGGGCGAGATCGTAGAAGCGGGCCCGCACCTGGCGGTCGCGCCAGGGGCTCTCCGCGTAGCGGGTGTCGACCCCGTAGGCGCTGGTATCCTGCGAGACGACGAGGAGCTCCTTCACGCCGGCCCGCACCAGCTTCTCGGCCTCGCGCAGCACGTCGCCGGCGGGGCGGCTGACAAGGTCGCCGCGCAGGGACGGGATGATGCAGAAGGTGCAGCGGTTGTTGCAGCCCTCGGAAATCTTCAGGTAGGCGTAGTGCCGCGGCGTGAGCTTCACCCCCTGCGGGGGAATGAGGTCGAGGAACGGGTCGTGGGCCGGCGGCACTGCCTCGTGCACGGCGGCGAGGACCGACTCGTAGGCCTGCGGTCCCGTCACGGCGAGGAGGTTCGGATACTTCTCCCGGATCTCCTCCGGCTGCGCGCCCATGCAGCCGGTGACGATGACGCGGCCGTTCTCGGCCATGGCGTCGCCGATCGCCTGGAGCGACTCGGCCTTGGCCGAGTCGAGGAAGCCGCAGGTGTTGACGATGACGACGTCCGCCCCGTCGTGCCGGCGCGCCAGTTCGTAGCCCTCCGCCCGCAGGTGCGTGAGGATGCGCTCGGAATCGACGAGCGCCTTCGGGCAGCCGAGCGACACGAAGGAGATGCGGGGCGCGGCATCCTTGGCGGCCTTCGGGCCGGGCGGGGGGCCGGGCAGGGGGGAGGGGGTTGCGGTCATGTCGGGGCGCGGGGCGGCTCGTGCGGCGCGGCGGGCCGGGCCTTGGGAAGGCGCCGGGCAGCTGGTCCGGGAGAGGATCGAGGGTTGGCGGGCCTTATAGCCGCATCCGGCGCGGCGCGCGAGCCTCGCGGCGCGCGGGGCACGGGCGCGCCCGGGGGCAGGGTGGCGGGGGCCAGGGTCGCGGGAGCAGGGTCGCGGCAGACATGTGCGCCCCGCGGGCCCTGCCCGCGCCGCGCGGCGGCGAGGCGGCTTTTCCCGCGGCGGCGGCTGTGCGACTCGTTGGCCGAGACGCCGCGCCGCGAGACCGTGAAGCCCGACCCGCCCATGTGGACCCGCGAGATCCCGTACATCGATCCCGTCGAGGCGGCGGCCCGGCTTGCGGCCCTGCCCGGGCTCGCCTTCCTCGACAGCGCGATGCACCACCACACCCTCGGTCGCCGCTCGATCGTGGCGGCCGACCCGTTCGGACGCTTCCGCTACCGGCGGGGCGAGCCGGCCACCCTCGACGGCCGGCCGCTCCCCGGGCCCCCCCTGGCGGCGCTTCGCGCCTGCCTCGCCCCCTACCGGACGGAGCCCGACGCCACGGGCTTTTCCGGCGGGGCCATCGGATACTTCGCCTACGACCTCGGCGCGTCCCTGGAGCGGGTGACCCCGCCCGCCCGCCGGGCCGGCCTGACCGAGGACATCGCCTTCGACCTGCACGACACGGCGCTCGTCGTCGACCACGAGGCGGGCACCTGCCGGCTCGTCGCCACGGGCTTTCCCGAGCAGGACCCCGGCGCCCGCGCGGCCCGCGCGGAGGCGCGGCTCTCGGCCTTCGCCGAGCGCCTCGCGGCCCCGATCGTCACCCGGCCGCAGCCCCCCGTGCCGACGGCGCTCGCCTGGCGCTCGAACTTCTCCCGGAGCGCCTACGAGGCGGCGGTGGAGCGGGTGCGCGCCTACATCCGGGCCGGCGACATCTACCAGGCGAACATCGCCCAGCGCTTCACCGCGGCGCTGCCGCCGGGCTTCGATCCCTTCGCCCTCTACCGCGCCCTGCGGGAAACCAACCCCGCGACCTTCGGAGCCTACCTGGCCCACGAGGGCCTCACGATCGCCTCCAGCAGCCCGGAGCGGTTCCTGAAGCTCGAGGGCCGCAGCGTCGAGACCCGGCCGATCAAGGGCACGGTGCGCCGCGTCGCCGACCCGGAAGCCGACCGGGCCCTCGGCGCGGCGCTCCAGGCGAACCCGAAGGAGCGGGCCGAGAACATCATGATCGTGGATCTCCTGCGCAACGACCTCTCGCGGATCTGCGAGCCCCACAGCGTGCGGGTGCCGACCCTCTGCGGGCTGGAATCCTACGCCTCGGTCCACCATCTCGTCTCGGTGGTCACCGGAACCCTGCGGGCGGGCATGGACGCCCTCGACCTCATCGCCGGCACCTTTCCGGGCGGCTCCATCACGGGCGCGCCGAAGCTGAGGGCCATGGACATCATCACCGAGATCGAGGGCGACGCGCGGGAGCTGTATTGCGGGGCGATCGGCCGGATCGGCTTCGACGGCTCGCTGGACACCTCGATCGCCATCCGCACCGTGTTCATGGATGCCCGGACCGCCGTGCTGCAGGCGGGCGGCGGCGTGACGCTGCTCTCCGAGCCCGGCCCCGAATACGAGGAGACGCTCACCAAGGCCGCCCGCGTCTTCGAGGCGTTCGGGCAGACGCCCGGGTCTCGGGCCTTCGAGCCCGCGCCATGATCCTCGTCGTCGACAACTACGATTCCTTCGTCTTCAACGTCGTCCGCTACCTGGAGGAATTGGGCGAGAGCGTCCGCGTTGTCCGCAACGACGCGACCGACGTGGCGGCCATCCGGGCGCTCGCCCCCGACGCCGTCGTGATCTCGCCGGGGCCCTGCACGCCCGCCGAGGCCGGGGTCTCGCTGCCGGCGATCCGGGAACTGTCCGGCAGCGTGCCGATCCTCGGCGTCTGCCTCGGCCATCAGGCGATCGGGCAGGCCTTCGGCGGACGGGTCGAGCGGGCGCGCCGGCCGCTGCACGGGCAGGCGACGCCGGTCTCCCACGAGCGTCGCGGCCTGTTCGCGGGGCTTCCGGCCCCGATGCAGGTCGGGCGCTACCATTCCCTCATCGTGGCGCCGCAGCCCGGGATGGAGGCCGAGCTCGCCGTCGACGCGCGCTCGCCCGAGGGCGAGATCATGGCCCTCTCCCATCGCCGCCATCCGACCTGGGGCGTGCAGTTCCATCCGGAATCCGTGCTGACCGAGAACGGCCACGCGGTGTTCGACAACTTCCTGGGACTGGCCCGCGCCTGGCGCGCCGATCACCGGACGCCGGCCGATGCTGTGGCGTGACGGCCGGATCCAGGCCGGCACGGTCGCCCCCTTCGATCTCGCCGACCGCGGCCTCACGCTGGGCGACGGGGTGTTCGACACCTGCCTCGCCCTGAACGGCCGGGTCGCCTACGAGGCCCAGCACCGCGACCGGCTCGTGGCGGGCGCCGCCGCGCTGGGCTTCGGCCTCGACCCGGCGGCGGTGACGGCGGCGATGCGGGCCCTGGCGGGGGAGGGGGGCGCCGGCGCCCGCCTGGCGATCCGCACGACCGCCACCCGGGGAGCCGGCCCCCGCGGGCTGCGGCCGCCGGCCGAGCCCCGGCCCGCCCTGTTCGCGAGCGCCGCCCCGGCCGCGGCCGCCCTCGCCTTCGCGCCCCTGCGCCTGTGGCCGACCGCGATCCGCCGCAACGAGACGTCGCCCGCCGCCCGCCTCAAGACGCTCGGCTACCTCGACGCGGTGCTGGCCGCGCGGGAGGCCGCCGAGGCCGGCCTGGACGAGGCCCTGTTCCGCAACGCCCGCGGGGCGGTGGCCTGCGCCGGCACCGGGAACCTGTTCGGGGTGTTCGGGGAGCGCCTCGTCACGCCGCCCGTGGCCGACGGGGTCCTGGCCGGCATCATCCGCGACCGCATCCTCGCGCTCGCCCCGGGCTGCGGGCTCGCGCCGGAGGAGACCAGCCTGTCGCCCGAGGCCCTGGGCGGGGCGGACGCGGTCTTCGTGACCAATTCCCTGCGCCTCCTCGCCCCCGTGACGGCGATCGCGGAGGCGGCCTTCCCGAGCGAGCGCCACCCGGCCGTGCTGCGCCTCGCTTCGGCGCTGCGGGCCGACCTCGCCGCCGCCTGCGGGATCGCGCCCGAGGCCGTGGCGTGAGGGGCGCGGGGGACGGGGACGGGGCGCGGGACGACCGGATCTGGCTCCGCCGGGGCCTCGCCCTCCTCTACGGCGGCATCGGGCTCGTCCACCTCGCGGCGCCGGACAAGCTGATGCCGATCATGCCGGACTTCGTGCCGGAGCCCCGCCTCGTCATCGCGCTCACGGGCCTGTGCGAGATCGCCGGGGCGCTGGGCCTCCTCACCCGGCGGCTCCGCGCCGCCGCGGGGGTCGGCCTCGCCCTCTACGCCGTCTGCGTCTACCCGGCGAACCTCAAGCATGCCTTCGCGGGGATCGCGGTGCCGGGGCTGCCCGACACGTGGTGGTACCACGGCCCGCGCCTGGCGTTTCAGCCGGTGCTGGTCTGGGCGGCGCTCTACGCCGGAGGCCTGGTCGACTGGCCGCTGGGGCGCAGGGGGCTGAGGCCGCCAGAGGGGGTCGGGAGCAGGGTGCCCCCTACGGAACAGGCTCGGAATCTGCGCGGACAGAGCGCACGCGAGCGTTGAATCAATAATGCCGTGCAGCCGATGCGATCAGGCCGCCGGCGCCGCCGGAACGTCACAGGAACCGACGCCGCCGCGTACGGCTGTTCCTCGGATCGGGCAGCGATAAATCAGGCCAGCAGCCTGCGCCGGGCCGGTTTAACCTTTTTTCGCGGGGCCACTTCGCAGTTTCGCGAAAATGTTGCTAGGCTCCCGGTCATGCCGAAGAGCCGCGCACCGCGCCGATCTCAGCCGCACCTCGCACCGGATGCCGGGCCCCCGCCCGCGCAGGCCGATGTCGAGCGCGCCATCGCGGACGTGCTGGAGCGCCTGCGCCCCAGGGTTGCGCCGGCCAAGCCGGGTGCCGACAAGCCGGCGCCCGCGAAGGCCGCCGGGCGACAGGCCGGCCGGGGCCAGGCCCGCAAGGTCGCGGGCGCCGGGACGCCGGACGAGTAGGGCCGGCGCTCAGGCCTCGTCCGGGTCCGGGCCGGCCGCCTCGCCCTGCTTCACGGCGGCCCAGGCCGCCTCCATCGCGAAAAGGTCGCTGCCCGCGAGGCCGGGCCCCTGCGCGGCGAGGCGGGCCGCCATGGCGCCGAACCGGCGCTCGAACTTGGCGGTGCCGGCCCGCAGCGCCGCCTCCGGGTCCACGCCGGCGTGGCGGGCGAGGTTCGCCACCGAGAACAGCAGGTCGCCGATCTCCTCCGCGAGGGCCGCCGGCACCCCGGCGGCGAGGGCCTCCGCCACCTCGTCGGTCTCCTCCCGCACCTTGGCGACGACCTCGGCGGCGTTCGGCCAGTCGAAGCCGCAGGCGGCGGCGCGGCGCGAGATCTTCTCCGCCCGGGTGAGGGCGGGCAGCGCCAGGGCGACGCCGCCCAGGGGGTCGACGACCGCCCCTGCCCCCTGTGACCCTGCCCCCTGCGTTTCGGCGCCCGCGCCCATGGCTTCCTCCGCCTTGGCGCGGCGCTCCGCGGCCTTGATCGCCGCCCAGGTCCGCTCGACCTCGGCGGGGTCGCGGCGGGCGCCCTCGGGCAGCAGCGCGCCCGCGGCGTCGAACACGTGGGGGTGGCGCCGCACCAGCTTGGCGACGATACCCCGGGCCACGTCGTCGAACGCGAAGGCGCCGGCCTCCTCCGCCATGCGGGCGTGGAACACAACCTGGAGCAGCAGGTCGCCGAGCTCGTCGCGCAGGTCGTCGAGGTCGCCGCGGGCGATCGCATCGGCCACCTCGTAGGCCTCCTCCAGCGTGTAGGGCGCGATGCTCGCGAAGGTCTGCTCCAGGTCCCAGGGGCAGCCGCGGACGGGGTCGCGCAGGCTGGCCATCAGGCGCAGGAGCGTCGCGATCGGGGTCTCGGTCATCCGCTGGGGCTCCGGATCGGGCCCCCGGGAGGCGGGGCCGGCGGGTCCCGGCATAGAGCGGCGAGCGGCGCGGCGCACCCTGGAATCGGGGGCGGGTTTTGGGGACAACCCGCCGAATTCCCTTCATTCCCATTGGAAAACCTGAGGGTGGCCGGTCGTTCGCGAGACCGAACGAGCCAACCCGGCCTTGGGAAAACTATCAGGAAGGATTCTCAGAGAGTCAGTTCTGAAGGTTATAGGGGAGGGCGGAAAGCTCAAGTCCCGCAGGGGGTTGGGGCGCCTTCGCGCATCGGACTCTGCGCGGGGGCGCATCGAACTCTGCGCGGGCCCGCATGGGAGTCTGCGCGGAATCGCCCGGGTGCGGCATCGGATTCTGCGCGGGACCGCATGGGAGTCTGCGCGGATTCCGGGGGAGGGCGGTTGAGAACGGGGACAAGTGCGGGGCCGGGGGGCGTATCGAACTCTGCGCGGCGCCGGCCGGTGCCCGCGCCCCCGCATCGAACTCTGCGGGGGGCGGGACCGCGCCGATCCGCCGGCCCCGCCCTCCCCGGGCGGCCCGGCTCCCCGAAGGCCGCCAGGACGGCTCTGGAGCCCCGCCGGGCGCTGCCGAGGCCCGAGGGAGCTTCCCGGCCCCCGAAGCCCCCCAGGGGCGCCTCTGCCCGTCCTGGGGGCCTCCCGGGGCCGTCCCGGGCCCCGCCGCACTGCGGGGATTGCCGGGAAAACCGCGGGCCCGGCCGGGGCGGCGGGACTCCTCGCCCCCGAATCGTGCCAAGGCTCAGGCTGGCCCGCGCCTGGTCCGGCCTCGGCTCGCAACGGGGCGTTGCATCCGGCCGGGCAGGACGGGCCGGGCGGACCGGCGCGAGGGTCGGCGAAGGGGACCGCCAAGGGGACCACGAAGGGGGCCACGAAGAGGACCGCATGGGGATCGAGGAGAAGCTCAGCGCCATCCGGGACGCCGACCTCCTGGCGGAGGTCGAGGCGGCGCGCGGCGGCTTCCTGTTCGCGCAGATCGTCGAGCACATCCTGCACCGGCAGCGGGCGCGGGACGCGGAGGCCGCGGCCCGGGGGGCGCTCGCCGAGAAGCGGGCGGGCCTCGGGCGCGACGCCCGCCGCCGCGACGCGGTGCGCGAGGTGATCGAGACGAAGCCCGCCGGCCCCGAGAACCTGCAGCACATCCACTCGGTGCTGGCGCTGTGCGGCCTGCCCTACCGCGACCCCGGCGCCCTGCGGGAGTTCTCCCGCGCGTACGGCCGCAACAGCCTGAGCCTGGTGGCCGGCCGCCTGAAGAGCCCGGTGACGGGCGAGATGGAGCCCCAGGGGCTGCCCTACGGCCCCAAGGCGCGCCTCGTGCTGCTGCACCTCTGCACCGAGGCGGTGCGCCAGCGCAGCCCCGAGATCGCGGTGGCGGAGTCGCTCTCGGGCTTCATGCGCGAGATGGGCTTCGCGGTGACGGGGGGCGAGCGCGGCACCATCCGCCAGTTCAAGGAGCAGCTGAACCGGCTCGCCGCCTGCACGATGCAGATCGGCCTCTGGGACGGGGGCGACCGCGCCACCACGCTCACCATGCCGCCCTTCCGCAGCCTGGAGCTGTGGCGCGAGCGCGGGGAGGGCGCCGCCTGGTCCCGCACCGTGCGGTTCCACCAGGACTTCTACGACAACCTGATCCGGCACGCCCTGCCGGTGGACATCCGGGCGGCCCGGGCCTTCTCGGGCTCGGCGCGCAAGCTCGACCTGCTGTTCTGGGTGGGCTACCGGCTGCGCGCCCTCACCCGGCCCCTGCGGCTCACCTGGGACAACCTGCACGCGCAGTTCGGGGCCGAGAACGCCAACATCCGCAGCTTCCGCCAGGCCTTCCGGGCCGACCTCGCCCACCTCGCCGAGGTGTTTCCGCGCCTGCCGGTCGCCCTCGACGACAACGGCCTCACCCTGCACCCGGCCGATCCCGGCGCGCTGCTGGTGCCGCCGCGCCGGGGCGGCAAGCCCGCCGGCCGAGGCGATGAAAGGTCCGCCGGCCGAGGCGATGACAAGCCCGCCGGCCGAGGCAATGAAGGACCCGCAGGCCGAGGCGACGGGAAGGCACCCGCCGCGGCCTGACGGCTGCCCACGGAACGGCAAACGGAACAGCGCGCGATCCCTGATATTCCGTCTGCGCGGAGCCCGTCGGACAGGGCGCACCGTCCTGCGGGCATCCACCCGGTGTCCGGCCCGTGTCCGGCGCGGCGCAACGGAATATTCCCTACTGTCCGTTGACGGAACGACATCTGTTCCAT
The DNA here is from genome assembly GCF_053346035.1 of Methylobacterium sp. A54F. NCBI lineage: Bacteria > Pseudomonadati > Pseudomonadota > Alphaproteobacteria > Hyphomicrobiales > Methylobacteriaceae > Methylobacterium > Methylobacterium sp. A54F. The sequence goes on from NZ_JBKFBF010000003.1 coordinate 189,479, forward strand.
GGACAGAATGTTCCGGACGCGATAGAACACACCCATTCCCAGCATAGGGAATGGACGGAAGCGGGGCCGGCATGGGACCGAGCGAGGCCGAGATCGAGCGCCGGCTAGCCGCGCTCCGGCGCGAGCGCGAGGCCATCGACCGCGCCATCGCCGACCACCTGCTCTACCTCGAGCTCGGCCGCCGCCTCGCCGGAGCCCCGCCGGCCGCGGAGCCCGCCGACCGGCCGGAGCCCCGGCGCGACGGCGCCCAGGGACCCGAGGCTCGGCCCGAGACTTGGCCCGGGGCTCGGCCCGGGGCCCAGCCTGCCGCCTGGCCCGGGCCGTCCGCCGCAGCCTCCCCGCCCACGGATTTCGTGCCCACCGACGTCGCGCCCGCGAACCCGGCCGGGCCGCCGGTGCCGCCGGCGGCCTTCGAGGAGGACCCGGTGGCGGCCCGCCGCTACGGCCGCGCGGTGATCGCGGCGGCGCTGGAGGTGCTGGCCGAGACCGGCGCCCCGATGCACGCGAGCGAGATCCTGGCGGCGCTGGCGGCCCGGGGCTTCACCCTGCCGGGCCAGGACCCGGTGGCGGGCCTCAACACCCGCCTCTGGAAGCGCTCCGGCCCCGGCGGCCCCCTCCGCCGTCTCGGCGAGGCGGTCTACGCCTTGGCCGAGGGATAGATCTGGCTGAGGGATAGATCTGGCCGAGGGACAGAGCCGACGTCGGCCGAGGAGGGGCGACCGGTTCACGCCGCGCCGGCGGGACATCCGGGACGGCGGGCGCAGCTTCGATCTCGTCTGCGACGGGCACGGCTCCGGGGCGTCGGCCCGCGGTGCGGGGCGCAGGAGCCAGGCCCGCGCACGGACCCACCGGCTTACGGCGCCTGCCGTCGGGTCACGACGGATTTGACGAACGCGATACAGGTGCGGCGGTCGTCGGCCTGGTCCAGGCATTGAAAAGCCTCCAGGAGCTCGAGCCTGTCCGCGACGTGGTTCGACCTGCCGGGGTGGTCGTAGAAAGCAGCGACGTCAGTATCCAGGACTCTGGCGATTTGCCGAAGGATCTGAGCTGGTTTGTCGTCGTGGGGGTTCACTGCGGGCTCCAGCTGAAAGGATGGCACAGCCTCGGCGTGGCCGGGAGGCTCGTTGGACTGTCGCGGCGTCCTGCATTCTGCGATCGTCAGTGGATGTGGGTCTTCGGTCGCTTTTCGCCGTCGGCTATGCGCTTGGCGACGTGCAGGAGACTGCTCGAAAGCAGTCTCTCGATGGTCCGGTCGTCGTATGTCCTGTTCATGTTGTACGCATCCATGAGTTTCTCGGCTATCGCGAGGAGCGCCTCGTCCATGTTCGAGTGGCCGTCGGCGGCGTTCGCGTGGGATGCCAGGAACCGTCGCATGTGCAGGAGGATCGTGGCTTGCCGCCCGAGGGCGTCGAGAGCCTTGACCTGTGCGGCGGTGAGCCCCTTGTGGTGAGGCTTCGTATCGAGGACGCAGAGGGTTCCCACCCCGAAGCTCGCCTCCAGGTGAAGCGGAACCCCGGCATAGAACCGCAACGATGCCTCACCGGTGACCAGCGGATTGTCGCTCGTCCGGGGATCCCGGGTCAGGTCGTTGATGATCAGGGGATGCGGCTCGGCGATCGCATGAGCGCAGACGGATTGCTCGACCGGCGTTTGCTCGACATCGCTTCCGATGCGGGATTTGAACCACTGCCGATCGGTGTCGACCAGCGTCACGTTGGCGACCGGCGTGTCGCAGATCATGCGGGCGAGTTCGGCGAGATCGTCGTACGACTGCTCCGGCTGAGTATCGAGAATCTTCAGGTCTCGCAGGTCGCTGAGCCGACGCGGGTCCAGGATGACGGACCACGGAGGGGTACCCATGAAGCTACCTTGCTGCGTGAACGGATCTGAGGGACGCAGGTGACTCAACTTTTGATTGAATTCAAGGGTTGTAACTACCCGGGCAGGGACCGCACGCGCGGTCCGCGGGGACGGCCAGAATTCTTGCCGGCATCGCGGATTCTTGCCTGCATCGCGGATTCTTGCCGGCATCCCGATGCCGTCGTGCTCGGCGCGGCGCCGGCAAGTTCGCCGCGGCGCCGGCAGGTTCGCCGCGGCGCTGGCAAGTTCGCCGCGGCGCCGGCAAGTTCGCCGCGGCGCTGGCGTCGGCCCACAGGCTGCCATAGCTTCACGAGGCGAAGGTCAGCCGGTTCGCTCATGAAGCCGCGGCCTGAGGGAGGATCCCATGCGCATCCTGACCTGTGCGGCCGCGTCCGCCCTGCTTGTCGCGTCCATCCACCCGGTCGGCGCGCAGCCATCCCCGCCTGCTCCGGCCGGCGGCCCGGCCCCCGCGGCCCAGCCCTCCTCCGGGGGCACCCCCGAGAAGATGCCCTTCGACATCCCGTACGGCGCGCCCATTCCCCTCGAGCGCGCGAAGGCGGTCCTGGCCGCGGCCGAAGCCGAGGCGAAGAAGCGCAACTGGAAAATGAACATCGCGGTGGTCGACCCGAACGGCGATCTCCTGCACTTCGTGCGCATGGACGGCGCGCAGCTCGCCTCGGTCACGATCTCGCAGAACAAGGCCCGCACCTCGGCGCGCTGGCGCCGCGAGAGCCGCGTCTTCTACAACGCCTTCGAGACCGGCCATCCCTACATCGCGACGCTGGACCCGCTTCTCGCCGCCTCGCCCGGCGGCTTCCCGCTGATCGAGGACGGCAAGCTCATCGGCGCGATCGGCTGCAGCGGCGACACGGGCGATCAGGACGCCGTCGTCTGCAAGGTCGGAGCCGACACGATCAGGTAGGTCGCCGCGCGACGGGACCGTCCCAGGGCCCGCGCCGGTCGCCCGGTTCCGCCCTTGCGCGGCGGCGGTCGGCGGGGTAGATACTGAACCGCATGGTTCAGTCTTCGACGGCCCGCCTCGACACCGCCTTCGCGGCGCTCTCGGACGCCACACGGCGGGGCGTGCTGGAGCGCCTCGGGCACGCGGACGCCTCGATCACGGAGCTCGCGGCGGCGTTCCACATGACCCTCACGGGCATGGGCAAGCACGTCGGCATCCTGGAGCAGGCGGGGCTCGTGACGACGCGCAAGCTCGGGCGGGTGCGGACCTGCACGCTCGGCCTCGACCGGCTCGCCGAGGAGGCGGCCTGGATCGCGGCCTACCGCCGGCTCTGGGAGGCGCGGTTCGAGGGGCTGGACGCGGTTGTCGCGGAACTGAGGGCCAGGGAGACGTCCGATGGATGCAGGCAGACCGAGTGATCCCCCCGCCGGCAAGGCCGGCAAGACCGGCACGATGGCCGGCGCGATGGCCGGCACGACGGTCGAGCGGGTCTCGGACCGGGAGCTCGTCGTGACCCGGACCGTCGCGGGGCCCGCGCGCCTCGTGTTCCAGGCCTGGGCCGACCCGGCGCTGTTCCGGCAATGGTGGGTGCCGAAATCCTCCGGCCTCACCCTGATCTCCTTCGAGGCCGACATGCGCACGGGCGGCACCTACCGCCTGGTGATGGGCCACCCGTCCTCGGCCGAGCCCCTGGCGTTCTTCGGGCGCTACCTCGCGGTGACGCCGCCGACCCGCCTCGTCTGGACCAACGACGAGGCCGGCGCGGACGGAGCCGTCACCACCGTGACCTTCGCGGAGCGGGACGGCGCGACGCAGGTCGTCGTGCACGAGCTCTATCCCTCCAAGGAGGCCCTCGACGCCGCCCTGGCCTCGGGCAGCACCAGCGGGTGGAGCGAGCAGTTCGCGCAGCTCGACGCCGCGCTCGCGGACCCGGGCTTCGGCTCGGCGGCCCCGCCGGCCGGCTAGGGCCCGGTCGGCTCGGCGCGGGGCTGGCTTCGACCCAACACGGCCGCCGGGACCGCTGCGGACGCTGCCCCAAAGCGGTCGTGCTGCACATGTCCAGCGACTTCGGCCAGGGATAGTTTGCAGACCTTCCCGCCTGCGCCATCATCGGCGGCATCGGGGGAGGAAGGACGATGACGAAGGCGATCCAAGACCACTACCCGCCGACCTTCGCGCACTGCTACGGCTGCGGTCCGGCAAATCCTCATGGCCATCATCTGAAAAGCTACCTGCTGGACGACAGGACTGAGGCCCGTTTCACCCCCGACAACGTCTACACCGGGGGCGTCCCGGCCAACGTCTACGGTGGGATGATCGCCTCGCTGCTCGACTGCCACGGGACCGCTTCAGCGGCAGCATTCGCCCACCGTGATCGCGGGCGGGTGATGGGTGATGATGGTCCACCCATCCGGTTCGTAACCGCGTCCCTTCAGGTGGACTTTCTCAAGCCGACGCCGCTCGGTGAGGAACTTCTCGTCACAGGCACGCTCATGTCTCTGGACGGTCGGAAGGCGCGGGTGTCGCTCTCGCTTTCGGCCGGGGGCGTCGACTGCGCTCGTGGTGAGATGCTGGCCATCGAACTCAAGTCCTGATGCTTTCGATGGGTCGTGTGCGGCTCCGTGGCTGCGTCCGCTTGGGTGCAACTGCCGTCCGGAAACGGACCAGCCGAAACCCACCCCAAACCGACATCCCCCGGCGATCGGTCGATGCCTGCGAGGGACGAAGCGCCGATCCTAGCCGTGGCGGAGCTTCAGCACGAGGATGACGCTCGCGAGCGAGAGCGTGATCGCGTTGGCGACCGTCAGGGGAAGGTCGCCGATCAGCAGGCCGTAGACGAGCCAGCAGGCCATGCCGACGACCATGAACAGGAACATGCCCAGCGAAACATCGCCCGTCGAACGGGTCCTCCAGGCCTTGAGCACCTGAGGCACGTAGGCGAGCGTCGTGCAGATCACGGCACCGAGCCCGAACGCGGACGCGAGCGACAGGTCCATTCGGTCACGGGCCTTCCTGCGGATGTCACGTTCGATCGGTGGTGGGGCGTCGCGGCGTCAGCGAAGGAGGTTCGGGGGCACCGGCGGGCTCGCGTTGAGCAGCGTGATCGTCACCCGGCGGTTCGGCGCGATGTAGGGATTGTCGGGGAAGACCGGCTCGGTGTCGGCGCGTCCCACCACGGACGCGAAGTTGTCGTTGGGCACCCCGGCGCCCGACAGGATCTCGCGCACGGCGAGGGCGCGCCCGGCGGTGAGGTTCCAGGGTTCGGCGGTCCGCGCCGTGCCCGGGCGCGCGGCGGCCGTGTGGCCGGTGATGGAGAGGCGATTGGGCAGCCGGCTCAGGGTGGGCGCGAGCGCCTCCAGCACGCGACGGGTGCGCTCGTAGGGGTCGACGGAGCCCTCGCGGAACATGGAGCGGCCGTCCTCGTCCACGAGGGAGACGTTCACGCCCTCCTTGGTCACCTCGATGACGATGTTGCGCGACATCTCGGCAATCTCGGGTATCTTCTGGAGCGCCTGCCGGAGGCTCGCCACGGCGCTGTAGTCGGCGGGCGGGCGGCTGGCCTCGCGATCGCTGGCGCGGACCGGGTTGGCCGGGCGCGCTCCGCCCTCCTGCCCGGCCGCGCCCATCTCCGCCTCGCGGGGGGTCGTCGGCTTGTTTCCTGCCGTGTCGAGGGCGGTGCCGTACAGCAGCCCGCCGGAGCCGCTGGTCGCCGGGCTCAGGGAAGCCGGCGCGAAGTATTCCGCCAGGCCGATCTTCTGCTCCTGCGTCGTCATGCTGATCAGCCACATCAGCAGGAAGAACGCCATCATGGCGGTCACGAAGTCCGCATAGGCGATCTTCCAGGCCCCGCCGTGGTGCGCGTGCGCGGCCTTCTTGACCTTCTTGATGATGATCGGCTGGATGGCCATCGTCGGCGAAGCCCTGCTGGGGATTGGGTCGGGTCTAGGCGGGCAGGGCGGCGGTCGCCGCTTCCACTTCGTTGAAGGTCGGGCGGACGTCGCTCATCAGGGCCTTGCGGGCGAATTCCACCGCCATCACCGGCGGCTGGCCGGCGATGTGGGCGAGGAGACCCGCCTTCAGGGACAGGTAGTACTTGGATTCGGCCTCGAAGAGGCTCTTCAGCGACTGCGCCATGGGCCCGAAGAAGCCGTAGGCGACGAAGACGCCGAAGAAGGTGCCCACGAGCGCGCCGCCGATCAGGTGTCCGAGCACCTCCGGCGGCTCCTTGATCGCCCCCATCGTCTTGATCACGCCGAGCACGGCGGCGACGATGCCGAGCGCCGGCGTTCCGTCGGCGAGCGACTGCATGGCCGAGACGATGCGCTCCTGCTCCTGGTGGTGCGTCTCGAGCTCCTCGTCCATGAGCGCGTCGATCTCGTGGACGTTGGTGGCGCCCAGCGTCACCATGCGCATGTAGTCGCAGACGAACTCGACCGCGTGATGGTTCGCCGCGAAGGTCGGGAAGGCGTTGAACAGCGTCGACTCGCCCGGATCCTCGATGTGCGGTTCGAGGGCCATCAGACCCTTCTGCTTCGCGAGCTTGTACAGGGAGTACTGCATGCCGAGCAGCTCGACATAGGATTGCTGATTGTATTTCGGGCCCTTCACGAGGGTGCCCAGCATGGCGGGCACGGCCTTGAGCACCGGCCCGGTGTTGCCGATGACGAAGGCACCGATCGCCGCACCGAGGATGATGACGAACTCGTAGGGCTGCCAGAGGACTTCCAGGTGGCCACCCATCGCCGCGTAGCTGCCAAAGACGCAGGCGAAGACGATCAGTGCGCCGACGATCAGCCGCATGGTTTGCCATCCTTGCGCGGCGGCAGGGACGGATCGCCCGATGCCACGAACGCTCCGACAAGTTACCGAATAAGGTTAAGGGCGGGTTTAGGGGTGTGGCCGGGCACCCATTCCGGCCCGTCCGCGACGCGATCCCGCGGCGCGTCGCGCAGGGCCCCCTGAGCGGGGATCCGCCCGGGGCGCGAGGGTGGAGACGATGGCCGTCCTGCGCCGGGCGCGGTATGGTCGCGGCGTCGAGAGACGGTCACCGCCCTGGCCACCGGGAGCCCCGCGCGTTGCCGGGTCGGGCGATCGTCGCCCGCCGGCGCCGGACCCGGGCATGGGCAGAGGACGTCCACCGGATGACGCTCCGGTTCACGCGTCGCGGCGAGACAGGGTTCGGGGTGTAGCGGCATGCTGTTGTGGGCCTGGTTCGACTCCCTGTCGCTTCTCGACCAGCTCGTGGTCGGGGCCTGCATCGCCGCGATCCTGGCCGGCATCTACAAGGCCGGCTACAAGCATGGGTTCGCGGCCGGCGCGGCCGCGACCCGGACCCAATGGAAGATCCCCTGGCCCTGACCTCGGCCCCACTCAGGGTCGGCCCCCACGCAGCCCCGGCCGGATCCTGCCGAACGTCGAACCGCCGTTCCCGAATCCGACGCCCGAAAGCCGGCGCGCCGAAACCCACCTGACGCGGCCGTCCGGAAGCGGCGGCCGGTCGTCTAGCCGTGGCCGTGCCGGTGGTGCAGGTCGGGGTAGTGCGGATGGGTGTGCCGCAGCGGCGCGTGCCGGTGCGGGTGCGCGTGGGGCTCCGTCACCGGCCCGTCGTGGTGATGCTGGTGGTGCTCGTCGTGGACGTGGACGTGCTCGTGCTCCATCGCCTCGTGGACGTGCTCGTGCGCGTGTCGCTCCGTGAGGTGCAGCCACAGGCCCGCGCCCATCAGCAGGCCGGCCACGACGAGCGCGAGGGTCGCCGGCTCGCGCAGCACCGCGACGGCGATCACCGCGCCGATGAACGGCGCGAGGGAGAAGTAGGCCCCGGTGCGGGCGGCCCCGAGGTGCCGCAGCGCCAGCATGAAGAGGACGAGGCTCACCCCGACGCCGAGGAAGCCCACCGCGGCCGCCGCTCCGATCGTCACCGGGGGCGGCACGGCCGCGCCCAGCAGCAGCGCCAGCACCACGTTCACGCTGCCCGCCGCCAGCCCCTTGATGGTGGCCGTGGCCACCGGGTCGGCGGAGGAGAGCTTGCGCGTCAGGTTGTTGTCGATGCCCCACGCGAGACAGGCGGCGGCGATCAGGACCGTACCGAGATCGAGGCGCACACCTTCGCCGTGCCACGACAGCACGACCGCCCCCGCGAGGATGGCGAACGCGCCCAGCATCAGCCGCCGATCGACGTTCTCCCGGAACGCCACCCAGGCGATGAGCAGGGTCGCGAGGCCTTCGAGGTTGAGCAGCAGGGAGCCGGAGGCGGCCGAGGTGCGCGCCAGCCCGAGCATCAGCAGGAGAGGCCCGGCCAGACCCCCGAACAGCACCACGGCCGCCAGCCAGGGCAGGTCGTGGCGGCGCAGCGGGGCCTCCGGGGCCGGGATGCCGAGCGCCGCCCGGCCGCCCTGCACCACGGCCAGCCCGAGGCCCGCGCCGAGATAGAGGAGCCCGGCGAGGAGCTGCGGAGGAGCGCTGCCGAGGAGGAGCTTGGCGAACGGGGCCGAGGCTCCGAACAGCAGGGCGGAGAGGAGGGCCAGCGGCACGCCCGGCCACAGGTGGGACTGCGAGGGCTTCATGCCGCGAGCCTATCAGGCGGAACCCTGTTCGCCGACCCGAGCTCTTGCCGAGCTGAGACGGCCGCCGCCCGCTCACGCCGGCCGGCCGCACCGTTGGGCCGATCGCGTCTTGGTCCCGAAGGCAACCGCCGGGGACCGCGCGCGCCGCCCGGTACGGCCGGCGCCGCCCCGAGGCCGGTACCCGCTTCCCGCCCGACCGGGAGGCGGGGCGGATCGCCGCCGCGGTCATCGCCGAGGCCCTGCTGCGCGGACGACCGGTTCCAGCGCGACCTCGCCGCGCGCGCGCCGAAATCCCGGCCGAAATTCCTACGGAGGTCCGCGGAGCCGGGCCCTGACGGGCCGGGCGCCGCCCCCCGCGCGGGGCGGCCGGGTCTCGCCCGGGCGAAACGCCCGGGCGATCCGGCCCCCGCCCCGGCCTCGCAGGATCCCGCCCCCCGGCCGGGTCCCGCGAGGCCGGCCTCAGGCGGCCCGGGAGGAGCTCCGGGTCGCCATCCCTGTCCCGTCCGCGATCTGCGCCGCCAGGCGGTCGGCGGCGGCGGAGATCCGGGCCACCAGGTCGTCCGAGCCCGCGATCAGGGCGAGACCCAGGAGGCCGAAGAACGGGTCGTCCGAGGCGGGCTCGGCCGCGGCGTAGCGGGCGAGCACCGCGTCGCGCAGGTCCGGGTCGTCCGCCAGGGCGCCGGCCAGCAGGTTCCACACCAGCGCGGGGTTCTCGGCCGGATCCGCGCCGCCCCTCGCGGCGGCCTCACCGGCGGCCTCACCGGCGCCTTGGTCCGGCGCCGGCCCCGGTCGGGCGGCCGGCCCGCCGGCCCCCGCGGGGCTTCGGTGGGACGGGTTCGGGCGCATCGCATGTCGGCGGGTCGGATCGTTCGAGTCCGGCAAGATCGGCGTGCTAATCACGGGTCGTTCCTTTCGACCGGAAAGTTACCGCTGGTTGAGTAGTCGAATCAAGAGCAAGGAATGCTCGTTTGAAATAAATAACACGCCAATATTGCACGTCGTTGGGCGATTTCTGATCAAAAGAAGCTTTCAGCCAAGCTTAGCCCCCACGGCCGGCGGGCGACGCGAACCGTCGCGTGGCTCGGCGGGCGCGTGCCCCCCGGCCGCCGCGGGAATCACCCGGGCGGGCGACGGTGCCGGGGGAGGGGGGCCCGCCCCGTGACCGCGCCGCCACACCCGCCGGTCCGCACGCCTCCGGACCCAAGCGGAGCCTTGCGCGGGGCCGCGGGCGGCCCTACCGACGAGAGAAAGCGTGAAAAGCGCAAATATTACATCAGTTTAGCATAATTCCAAAGTGGCGTCCGGTGCGGATGGCCGCACCCGCGAACGGGCGGGAATCCGGGGGTCGAGGGTCATGTCGGGGTTCGGGGTGAAGGGGACGGCGAAGAGCACGGGTCGGGGGGCCGCGGCGGGCTTCTCCCTGGCCGCCCTGTCGCTGGCGCTCGCCGGCGGCGCGCAGGCGCAGCAGGCGCGGGTGCAGCTCAACGAGATCAGCGTCGAGGGGCAGGGCAGCCCCGGCTCCGGGCCCTCCGGGGGCACGGGCGTGGCCGGCGGCAGCGCCGGGGCGGGGGCGCCGGCCCGCTTCGTCGAGAGCCCCACGGGCCCCGTGCGGGGCTTCGTGGCGACCCGCTCGGCCACCGCGACCAAGACCAACACCCCCCTCGTCGAGACGCCGCAATCGATCAGCGTGGTCGGCCGCGAGCAGATCGACGCTCAGAAGGCCCAGACCCTGACCCAGGCCACGCAGTACGTGGCGGGCGTCTACTCGGGCACCTTCGGGGCCGACACCCGGATCGACTACTTCACGCTGCGCGGCTTCGTGGCGAGCGATTACGGCCTCTACCGGGACGGGCTGCAGCTCCTCAACTACGGCTTCGGCGCCTTCAAGGTCGAAACCTTCGGGATGGAGCGCATCGAGGTGCTGCGCGGGCCGGCCGCCGTGCTGTTCGGCGCCGGCACGCCCGGCGGCATCATCAACCAGGTCTCGAAGCGCCCGCCCTTCGAGCCGCTCAGGTACGTCGAGGTCGGCGGCGGCTCCTTCGGGCAGAAATACGCCGCCTTCGACATCGGCGGCCCGGCCGACGCCGAGGGCCACTGGTACTACCGCCTGACCGGCCTCGGCCGGCAGGGCGGCACCCAGGTCGACGGGGCGCCGGACGACCGCGTCTACATCGCGCCGAGCTTCACCTACAAGCCGGACGGCGCCACCACCTTCACGTTCCTGTCGAGCTACCAGCACGACAACACGGCGGTGACGGCGAACTTCCTGCCCTACCTCGGCACCGTGCGGCCGAACCTCTCGGGGCTCCGCATCCCGCGCTCGCTCAACCTGGGGGATGCCGGCTTCAACACCTACCGGCGCGACCAGGCCTTCGTGGGCTACGAGTTCGAGCACGCCATCAACGAGACCTGGACGGTGCGCCAGAACCTCCGCTACGCCTTCAGCGAGAGCTTCCAGAACTCCGACATCGGCCAGCTCGGCTACAGCGACGCCGCCCAGACCCGGCTCGCCCGCTACCAGTTCCTGACCTCGAGCAAGATCGGCCTGTTCCAGGTCGACAACCAGGCCGAGGCGCGCTTCTCGGACGGGTTCTTCCGCCACGACCTGCTCCTCGGCCTCGACTACAAGAACTTCCAGCTCCACGACAACCAGGGCACGAACTTCTCCGCCGGCTACTCGGTGCCCGACATAAGCATCCTGAACCCGGTCTACGGCCCCGCCACCGGCCGGCCCGCGCCCTACCTCGTCAACGCCGACTCGTTCCAGCAGCTCGGCCTCTACGTGCAGGACCAGATCAAGCTCACCGACCGCCTGACCCTCGTGCTGGGCGGCCGGCAGGACTTCGCCCAGAACCGCGTCCGCGACCTCCTGTTCAACGCCACCAACAGCAGCCGCAGCGACGACGCCTTCACCTACCGGGCGGCGCTGATCTACAACACCGACTTCGGGCTCGCGCCCTACGTCAGCTACTCGACCTCGTTCCAGCCGCTGATCGGCACGGACATCAACAACCGCACCTTCGCGCCCGAGACCGGCGACCAGATCGAGGGCGGCGTGAAGTTCGAGCCGCCGGGCGCCGGCTACTTCCTGACGCTCGCGGGCTTCGACATCCACCGCTCCAACGTGCTCACCGCGAACCCGGCCAACACGCAGTTCCAGGCCCAGATCGGCGAGGTGCGCTCCACCGGCTTCGAGGCGCAGCTCACCGCGAGCCTCGCGGACGGCCTCAACGCGGTCGCGGCCTTCACGAGCTACGACCTCACCACCATCAAGGGCAGCCCGGACCAGGTGGGCCGCACGCCGGTCAACATCCCCGAGACCTTCACCTCGCTGTTCCTCGACTACACGATCCCGGCGGGCGAACTGCGCGGCTTCGGCTTCGGCGGGGGCGTGCGCTACGTCGGGCGCTCCTACGCGGACGTGGCCAACACGCTCCGGGTCTCGGACTACGTGCTGTTCGACGCGCAGGTGCACTACAACTTCGAGAACTGGCGCATCGCCGTGAACGCCACGAACCTCGCCGACCGGCGCTTCGTGGCCTCCTGCCAGTCGGCCTTCTCGTGCTTCTACGGGGATGCCCGGCGGGTGATCGCGAGCCTCAGCTACCGCTGGTAGGCCCGCGGGTCGGCCCGCTGATCGGCCCGCTGATCGGCCAAGGGGCGGGCCCCGGGGGCGGCACCACCGCCGGGGCCGCCGCCGGCAGGCAGGCCGCCTGGGCGCGGGCGACCAGCGCCTTGGTGGTGTGCAGCGTCTCCTGCAGGGCCGCGAGCTGCAGGTCGAGGGCCGCGCGCAGGCGCCGGGAGCGCGCCACCTCGGCCTGCGCGCGGCGCTGCAGGGCCGGCGGGCCGGGCCGGGCCGGGTGCCGGTCGAGGATCTCCGAGAACGGCACCTCCATGAGCAGGCGTCCGCCCGCATCGGTGATCTCGAAGGCGCTGGGGCGCCGGGCGTTCGCCTGGACGCACTCGCGCGCCATGTCGGGGATCGCCCGGCAGGCCTCCAGGTAGGCCGCTTCCAGCCCGTCGAGCTCCAGCCCGAACTCATCCAGGTTGAGACTGCGGCCGGATCTCAGGTGGAAGTAGAACAGCGGCATGGGTCGCGCTCCGCGCACGGACCCGTGAAACCCCGGGAACGGTCCATTAGTTCACACAAAGTCGGGGCGAGCGCCTCAGGTCAGCGCCACCAGGGCGACGCCGGCGATCATCAGGGCGCCGCCGAGGAGGCGCCAGAGGCTCGCCGGGTGGGCCTCGAAGCCGACCCAGCCGAAATGGTCGAGGACGATCGAGGTGACGACGCCCGCCGTCACGAGGATGCCGAGGAACGGCGCGGCCCCGATCTGCCGGGCGACGAGGAGCTGGGCCGCCACGATGCCGCCGCCGAGGACGCCCCCGCCCCAGGCCCACCAGGGCACCCGCGCGAGCTCCGCGCCGCTCGGCCAGGCGAGGCGCCCGGTCAGGAGGCAGACGGTGAGGATCGTGACGGCCGTCGTCGAGCCCACCGCGAGCCCCGCCGTGAGGGGTTGCGGCAGCGCCTTGGCGAGGGTGCCGTTCATCCCCGGCTGGATGGCATTGGCGATGCCGGCCACCAGCACGGCGGCGTAGAGGATCCACATGTCATGCTCCCGGTCCCGGCCGGGCTCACGCGCCCGCCGGCCTCCCCAGGCACACCAGCGCGCCGTCCCGCGGCGCGGTTCCGCGGCGGGCCCCGGGCGGATCGAAGCAGCGCCGCGGGGCGGGGCCTCGCCTCACGCCTCCCGCGCCCGCTCGCGCAGCAGGTACTTCTGGACCTTGCCGGTGGAGGTCTTGGGCAGCTCGCCGAACACGACGTGGCGGGGCAGCTTGTAGGGGGCGAGCCGCTCGCGGCACCAGGCGATGAGGTCCTCGGCCGTGACCGCGCCGGCCTCCTTCAGCTCCACGAAGGCGCAGGGGGTCTCGCCCCACCTGTCGTCGGGCTTGGCGACGACCGCGGCGGCGGCCACCGCCGGGTGCTTGAACAGGGCGTCCTCCACCTCGATCGAGGAGATGTTCTCGCCCCCCGAGATGATGATGTCCTTCGAGCGGTCCTTGAGCTGGATGTAGCCGTCGGGGTGCTTCACCCCGAGGTCGCCCGAGTGGAACCAGCCGCCCGCGAAGGCGGCCTGCGTGGATTTCGGGTTCTTCAGGTAGCCGCGCATCACCACGTTGCCGCGGAACATCACCTCGCCGAGGGTGGTGCCGTCGGCGGGCACGGATTCCATCGTCTCGGGGTCGCGCACGTCGAGGGCCTCGAGGACGGGGTAGCGCACGCCCTGGCGGGCCTTCCTGGCCGCCTGCGCCTCCGGGTCGAGGGCGTCCCAGTCGGCGTGCCAGGCGTTCACCACGGCGGGGCCGTAGGTCTCGGTCAGCCCGTAGAGGTGGGTCACGTCGAAGCCCGCGGCTCCCATCCCGGCCAGCACCGCCTCGGGGGGCGGGGCGGCGGCCGTGAAGAAGGCGACGCGCCGGGGCAGGGGGCGGCGCTCGGCCTCGGGCGCGTTGATGAGGAGCGACATCACGATCGGCGCGCCGCACAGGTGCGTGACGCCGTGCTCCGCCATCAGGGCGTACATGGCGCCTGCCCGGACCTGGCGCAGGCAGACGTGGGTGCCGGCCACGATCGAGAGCGTCCAGGGGAAGCACCAGCCGTTGCAGTGGAACATCGGCAGCGTCCAGAGATAGACGGGGTGCTGCCCGAGCCCGCAGGTGACCACGTTGCCGAGGGCGAGCAGCGCCGCGCCGCGGTGGTGGTAGACCACGCCCTTCGGGTCGCCGGTGGTGCCCGAGGTGTAGTTGAGCGTGATGGCGTCCCACTCGTCGCCGGGCATCGCCCAGTCGTATCCGGGGTCGCCCTCGTCGAGGAGCGCCTCGTAGTCGAGGCTGCCGAGGCGCTCGCCGGGCCCGTCGTATTCGGGGTCGTCATAATCGATCACGAGCGGGCTGACCCCGGCCTGCGCCAGCGCCGGGCCGGCGGCCCGCGCGAACTCCCGGTCGGTGATCAGCACCTTGGCCTCGCCGTGGTCGAGGCAGAAGGCCAGCGCCGCCGCGTCGAGGCGGGTGTTGAGGGTGTTGAGCACCGCCCCCGTCATCGGCACGCCGTAGTGGCACTCCAGCATGGCGGGCGTGTTGGCGAGCAGCACCGCCACGGTGTCGCCGCGCCCGATGCCCCGCCGCGCCAGCGCCGAGGCGAGGCGGCGGCAGCGCGCATCGAGCTCGGCGTAGCTCCGCCGCAGGGGCCCGTGGATCACCGCCACGTGGTCCGGGAAGACCCGCGCCGCCCGGTCGAGGTAGGCGAGCGGCGTGAGCGGCTGGTGGTTGGCCGGGTTCCGGTCGAGGTCCCGGTCGTAGATGCTGGCGGTGGACGTGTCGGTGGACTTGTCGGTGGACATGGCGTGACTCCCTGCCGCCACGATATCGCGCGGCGCCGCGCGGGCAAACGGCGGGCGTCCCGGCGGGGCTCGGGTCATCCCGGGGCGCCGAACGCGGGTCAACGCAGAACAACCTCGGCTGAGCGCGCCCCGCCCCCACCCCCGTCATCCCAGGGCGCCGAAGGCGAGCCTGGGATCCAGAGCCGCCGAGGCGGCAGGACGAGAGGGCGTCGGCGGCTCTGGATTCCGGGCTCCGCTGCGCGGACCCGGAATGACGGTGGTGGTGGATCGGGGCGGAAGGGGCCCGGCGTCGACCCGGGTTCGGAGCCCCGCATCATTTGACTTTCCGGACCGGATCACCGACACGGCCGGCCGGTTCCCATGTCGGGTTCCCCCGCTGGCTCCCTTGCCGGTTCCGATGCGCCCGAACCCGTCCCCTCCCGCCGCCGCCCCGAGCCGCGCTGCTACCGCCGGACGGGCAGGCGGGGACCCCGCGTGAGCGTCACCGCCTTCCGCCGGGACGCGGATGCCCCGTCCGCGGCGCCGGCCCCGCGCCCCGACCGCCTGCTCGCGAGGGCGGCCGACCGCCTCCTCGCCTTCGGGGCGGCGAGCCATGCCCGCGCCTGCGGCCTGCTCCTCGGGCTCTGCCTGCTCTGCTTCCTGCCGGGGCTCGCCGCCCTCCAGCCGATGGACCGGGACGAGCCCCGCTTCGCCCAGGCCTCGAAGCAGATGCTGGAGACGGGCGATCTCGTGGACATCCGCTTCCAGGGGGAGGCGCGGCACAAGAAGCCGGTGGGGATCTACTGGGCGCAGGCGGCCTCCGTGCGCCTCGGGGAGGCCCTCGGCATCCCCGGCGCCCGCACCATGATCGCCCTCTACCGCCTGCCCTCGCTCCTCGGCGCGACGGCCGCGGTGCTCCTCGCCTACTGGGCGGCGCTGGCCTTCCTGGCGCCCCGCGGGGCGCTCCTCGCCGCCGGGCTGTTCGGCGCCTGCCTGATGCTCGCCGCCGAGGCCCACCTCGCCAAGACCGACGCGCTCCTCTGCGCCTGCACCACCGCGGCGCTCGGGGGTCTCGCCCGGGCCTGGCTGGGGCGGGGGGCGCCCCTGGCGCGGCCCGTCCCGCTCGTCTTCTGGCTCGGCATGGCGCTCGGCATCCTGGTGAAGGGGCCGATGGTGCCGCTCTTCGCCGGGCTCTGCGCCCTCGTCCTCGCGGTGCGGGCCCGCTCCGGCCGCTGGCTTCTCGCCCTGCGCCCCGGCCTCGGCCTCGCGCTCACCCTCCTCGTCGTCGCGCCCTGGTTCCTGGCCATCGCCTGGAAGACGAAGGGCGCCTTCTACGGCGAGGCGGTGGGGGGCGACATGCTCGCCAAGGTCGGCGGCGCCAAGGAGAAGCACTGGGGGCCGCCGGGCGCCTACGCGCTCGCCTTCTTCGGCACCTTCTGGCCGGGCGCCGCCTTCGCGGCCCTGAGCCTGCCCTTCGCCTGGGCGAGCCGGCGCAGCGACGCCACCGGCTTCCTCCTCGCCTGGATCGTGCCGGCCTGGCTCCTGTTCGAGGCGGTGCCGACGAAGCTGCCGCACTACGTGCTGCCCCTGATGCCGGCCGTGGCGATCCTCACGGTGCTGGCGCTCGGGGCCGGCGCCCTCGACCCGCGGGCCCGCGGGGCGCGCGCCCGCAGTTCGAAGGTCCTGGCGCTCCTCGTCCCCCTGGTGCCGGCGGGCCTCGCGGCGGGGCTCTGCGCCTTCACCTGGCAGCAGGACCGCGCGGTGCCGGTCCTCGGCCTCGCGGGCCTCGCCCTCGCCACCGCCCTCGCGGTGCTGGCCTGGCGGGCCTTCGCGCGGGGGGCGGGGGAGGCGGCGCTCGCGGCGGCGGTGCTCGCCGGGGGCCTCGCCTCGGCCGCGGTGCTGGGCCTCGCGCAGCGGGACATCCCGAGCCTCAAGGTCTCGCCGCAGCTCGCGGCGCTCCGCGAGCGCCTCGGCTGCCCGGAGCCGCGGGTCGCGAGCCTCGGCTACCGCGAGCCGAGCCTCGTCTTCCTGGTCGGCACCGACCTCGCGACGCCGGCGGCCGCCAGCGAGGCGGCGGCCTTCCTGCGGGCGGGGGGCTGCCGCCTCCTCTTCGTCGAGGCCCGCGACGCGGCGGCCTTCGCGCAGGCCATGGCCGCGACCGCGGGGCCCGGCCCGGCCCCCCGGGTCGTCGGCCGCGTCGAGGGCTTCAACCTCAACGGCGGCCGCCGCGTCGCGATCACGGCCTACGCCCCCGCGGAGGCCGCGCCGGGGGCGGAGACGCCGCCATGATGCCGGCCAAGGAACGGTCCAAGGTGTCGGCTAGGACGGCCGCGATGAGGGCAGCATGAGCGAGACGCCCCGCCTCACCGTGGTGGTGCCGGTGAAGAACGAGGCCGGCAACATCGCCCCGCTGCTGGCCGAGATCGAGCGCGCCTGCGCGGGGCTCGGGCCCTTCGCGGTGATCTACGTGGACGACGGCTCCGGCGACGGGACCCCGGCGGCGCTGGCCGCGGCCCGGGTCGGGCGGCCCTGGCTCCGGGTGCTGCGGCACGCCGGCAGCGCCGGCCAGAGCGCGGCGGTGCGCAGCGGCGTCGCGGCGGCGACGAGCCCCCTGATCGCCACCCTCGACGGCGACGGCCAGAACGACCCGGCCTTCATCCCGGCGCTGGTGGAGGCCCTGGAGGCGGCCGGCCCCGGCGCCGGCCTCGCCCAGGGGCAGCGCACGGGGCGGCGGGACGGGCGCTTCAAGATGCTGCAGTCGCGCATCGCCAACGGGGTGCGGGGCCGGGTCCTCAGGGATTCCACCCGCGACACCGGCTGCGGCCTCAAGGTCTTCCGCCGGCACGTCTACCTGCGGCTGCCCTACTTCGACGCGCTCCACCGCTTCATGCCGGCCCTCGTGGCGCGGGAGGGCTTCGCGGTCGTGCACCGCGACGTGGTCGACCGGCCCCGCCTCACCGGCCGCTCCAACTACGGCCTGCTCGACCGCCTCTTCGTCGGCCTCCTCGACCTCGCCGGGGTCTGGTGGCTGATCCGGCGCAAGCGGACGACGCCCGCGGTCTCGGAGGTCGCCGAATGCTGATCCAGCTCGCGCAGGACCTCGCCAGCGACCTGCCGGCCTACTTCTACGACGTGTTCGTGACGCGGTTCGACTTCTGGCTCGTGTTCGGCATCCTGGCGCAGGTGGTGTTCGGCTCGCGCTTCATCCTGCAATGGCTGGCGAGCGAGCGGGCGGGCCGGAGCGTGATGCCGCTCTCGTTCTGGTTCCTGTCGATCGTCGGCGGCCTGATGACCCTGGTCTACGGCTTCGTGCGCCGCGAGCCGGTGATCATCATCGGGCAGGGGCTCTCCACCGGGATCTACCTGCGCAACCTGGCCCTGATCTTCCGCGAGCGGCGGGCGCGGCGCGGGCCCAACGGCTGAACGGGCGGCCCCGGCGCCCTATCTCCTGCGGTCCCCCCAGGAGGTGCCCCGTGTCCGCATCCGACCGTTCCCCGAACTCGCCGCCCGACGCCCCCGCCGCCGACACCCTGGCCCCCGGCGCGCTGCCGCCCGACGCGTCGCCGGCCGCCATCGCCGAGGCCGGCCGCCACGCCCGCGACCGGGGCGACCCGGCGAGCGCCAACCCCCACGCGGCGGGCAGCGCCGCGCACGCCGTCTGGGCCCGCGCCTTCGCGAGCCCGGACCGGGAGGCGGCCGCGGCGACGCCGGAGGCCTGAAGCCGGTGATCGGGTCCCGCGATCCGGCCCGCGGGCGGGCTCAGTCCCGCAGCGACGAGGGGCGGGGCAGGCGCCAGAGGTCGTCCTGACTCGGCGGCAGGCGCCCGACGACGCGCTCGCCCATCAGGGTGAGGGCGCCGAGCAGGCAGGGCAGGCACAGGAAGATCGTCACGGGCCAGGACATGGTCGGTCCGCTGCTGGGAAGGGAATCGGCTGGTTCGCCCGGTTGCGACCGTGTTCGTGGGCCGGTTAACGGGGCGTTAAGCGCAGTTAACACCCTCCGACCGGCTCCTGTCCGTGTCCGTCCCGCAACAGGACGCCGCCAATAGGATTTACAACCTAGTGCGCGTTAGTTCCCGTCCCGCGTGCACAACCGGTAGGGGGCTCATGCCGGGCGACGCGAAGGACCCAGCCGCGAAGGACCTGCTCTTGAAGGACTTGCCCGCGAAGGACTCGCCCGTGAAGGACCTGCCCGACTTCTACGACGACCTCGTCCTGTTCCGGGAGGCCCTGTGGGAGGCCCTCGCGCGGGGCGCCCGCGACCGGCGCTCCGCCTTCCACGTGCCGACGCTCGCCACCGTCGACGCCGCCGGCCGGCCCCGGGCCCGCACGGTGGTGCTGCGCGCCGTCGATGCGGCCGCCGGCACGCTGCGGGTCCATTGCGACCGCCGCTCCGACAAGGCCCGGGAGATCGCCGGGAGCGGCGCGTTCGCGCTCCAGGCCTACGACCCGGACGCGACCCTGCAGGTGCGCGCGGAGGGGCGCGCCACCCTGCACACGGACGACGCGCTGGCGGACGCGGCCTGGGACGCGGCGCAGGCGATGAGCCGGGTCTGCTACGGAGCCGAGCCCGGTCCCGGCACGGTCCTGCCCGCCGGCGGCGCCTACGCGCTGCCGGACGCCGAGGCCGCCCGCACCCTCGGCCGCCCGCACTTCGCCGTCCTCCTCCTGCGGCCCGAGCGCCTCGAGGCCCTCTACCTCGCCCGGGCCGGCCACCGCCGCGCCGCCTGGGCGCGGGAGGCGGACGGGGCCTGGACCGGGCGCTGGCTGGCGCCGTGAGGCGTGCGAATCAAGCTTGTTCTTGTTATGTTCCAAGCTCTAGCTTTCGATCGGCCTGTGCGTTCCGGGAGGAACCCGACGCGCGAGCGTGGCCCCGAGCCGGAACCGCGTTAGTCTCGCGGCGCAACGGACGAACAGCACCCGGGAGGAGCGGATGATGCGTGTCGCGGTGACGGAAGTCGGCCTGGGTCTTCACCCGGAGGAGGTGGTGGTCTGCGTCGCGACCCGCGACGGCGACGCGAAGCTCGCCGTTGACAGGGAGGCCCTGCTTGGGAAAACTCTCCGGATCGGCTATCCGGTCGAGCGCGAGGGAGACTTCTATCTCATCGAGCTTCCGCGCGAGACCTTCCAGGGCGCCTGGCGGGTCTGGGTCCCGGAGGAGAGCCTCTCGCCCGATGAGACGAGGTCCAGGGTGTATGCTTGATCCTGACTGATCGTGAGATAAAGCACTCCCTGGGCAGCGGCCTGATCTCGATCACGCCGCTGCCCGACAAGGAATCCTACTCCTCGACCAGCGTCGACCTGACGCTGGCCCAGACGATCAGAACCTTCAGGCCCGGCACCCTCGGCCTCGACGCGGCGGTCGACCCCGCCATCCCGGGCTTCGACGTGATGGCGGTGATCCGCAGCCTCAGCGAGGAGCGCCAGATCGACCCCGCCGAGGGCTACGTCCTGGGCGGCCGGTCGCTGATCCTGGCCTGGACGCGCGAGCGGGTGCAGCTGCACGAGCACGGCCGCGTCGCCGCCCGGGTCGAGGGGAAGAGCTCCCTGGCCCGGCTGGGCCTCGCGGTCCACGTGACGGCCCCCACCATCCATTGCGGCTTCAAGGCGCCGTCGATCCAGCTCGAGATCATCAACCACGGCCCCCTGCCGATCCGCCTGCGGACGGGCATGCGGATCTGCCAGCTCATCTTCGAGCAGACCCTCGGCATGCCGGAGCACGCCTACGAGGGGCAGTTCAGGATGCAGGGGCCCGCGCCCGCCTGAGGCGCGACGCGGATGGGGGCCGGCCGATCACCCCGCCGCCCGCAGCCGCGCGAAGCCGGCCTCGAGGTCCGCCTTGAGGTCGTCCACCTCCTCGAGGCCGATGTGGAAGCGCAAGGCCGGGCCGCCCGGGGCCCAGCGGGTGGCGCTGCGGTAGGGGGCGCAGTCGAAGGGGATCACCAGGCTCTCGAAGCCGCCCCAGGAGAAGCCCATCCCGAACAGCTCCAGCCCGTCGAGCATCGCGGCGACCGCCGCCTCCGGCACCGGCTTCAGGATCACCCCGAACAGGCCCGAGGCGCCCGCGAAGTCGCGGGTCCAGATGGCGTGGCCCGGGTCCTCGGGCAGGCCGGGGTGGAGCACCCGCAGCACCTCGGGCCGCGCCTGCAGCCAGCGCGCCATCTCGAGCCCCGCCCGGCCGTGCTCGCGCAGGCGCAGGGCCATGGTGCGCAGGCCGCGCAGCGCCAGGAACAGGTCCTCGGGGCCCGCGCAGGGGGCGAAGTGGTCGAAGGTGCGGCGCACCGCCGGGTAGTACCGGGCGTTCGCCGAGACGAGGCCGAGGAGCAGGTCCGAGCCGCCGCTGAGGTACTTGGTGCCGGCCTCGACCGCGATGTCGACGCCGCGCGCGTGGGGCGGGAACAGCAGCGGCGTCGCCCAGGTGTTGTCCATGATCACCGCGGCGTCCCGGGCGTGGGCGGCCGCGGCGATGGCCGGCACGTCCTGCATCTCGAAGCTCTGCGAGCCCGGCGCCTCGACGAGGACGGCCCGCGTGGTCTCGCGCATCAGCCCGGCGATATCCGCCCCGACGCGCGGGTCGTAGTACTCGACCGCGACGCCGTAGCGGGCCAGCACCCCGTCGCAGAACTGGCGGGTGGGGCGGTAGGCGGAATCGGTGACGAGGAGGTGGTCGCCCGCCGAGACCGCGGCCATCAGGGCCACCGTCAGCGCCGAGAGGCCGGACGGCGTGGCGACGCTGCCGGCCGCCCCCGAGAGCTCCGTCCAGGCCTCGGTGAGCGCGTCCATGGTGGGGGTCGCGGAGGTGCCGTAGTTGTAGCGGCCCCGCCGGTGCTTGATCGCGTCGTAGGTGGGGTAGAGCACCGTCGAGCCGCGGTAGATCGGCGTGTTGACGAAGCCGTGCTGCGCGGCCGGGTCCCGCCCCGCATGGACCAGCCGGGTGGCGGGCCCGAACCGTTCGGCCGTCTCGGAAGGGTCGCGGGGGGTCTTCGACATCGGGGGCTTCGGCATCGGGGGCTTCGACCTGGGAGTCCGCATGGGAGGCTGGCCGTGAGGCGCGTGGTGTGCCGCACGAAGCCCGCCCGCGGCGGCGGGGTCAAGCCGCTGATGCGCCTGGCAGGGACGCACTTGGCAGGGGCCCATTTTGCAGGGACCCATTTGGCCGGAGCGCGTCCGCGCGGTCCCGGATCAGGCCGGCGAGGGCCTCGAAGTCCCCGGGCTCATCGAAGAACAGGCCGTTGCAGGCCGAGACGGAGCGGAGGCGCCCGATCTCCAGGTTGCCCACCCGGACGGCGACCTCGTAGCGCGGGGCGAGCACCTCGGACCGGTAGGTCTCGACGCAGAGCAGGGCGTGGGGGCGCACGAGTTCCGAGATGGCCGCGTAGTCGTCGAACGCGGCGTCGTCCGGCCGGCTGAAGCAGTGCCGCAGCATGACGAAAAGGATTGTCCGATCGCCCGCGAGCGCGCGCCGGAAGCGGTCCACGCACCGCACGAAGTAGGCGTAGTCCGCGTCGTTCGACTCGGGGTTATGGTGATTGTAGATGTAGTGGACGCCGTACTGCGTCTTGTAGAACAGGTTCTCGGCCCGATAGAGCCCGGGGTCCGGCCGCGCCGCGACGGGGACCTCCTGCATGTTCCGCCGGTCGAGGAACGCCCCGAAATCGTCCCGGATCGCGTGCGCCACCATGCCGGGCGACGAGAAGATCCAGTCGAACGGCATCGACGATTCCTTGAGCCCCATCTGCTTGAGGGTGTGGCTCGTCAGGCAGAGCGTGCCGAGCCCCGCGACGATGACCCCGGGGTCGCTCTCCCGGGGGTCGCTCTCCCGGGGGCCGCTCGAGAGGGGGGCGTTCGCGGGGGTTGCGTGCGTCATGCGCCTCGCCGTTCGAAGACAACCACCCCCGGCGCGGCCGTACCAGAGGTTGCGATGCCCGAACAAGGCGGACCGGTGCCGCAGGCCGCCCCGCCTTGACCGCCCCGCTTTGACCTCCCCGCCTTGACCGCGCCGCCGGATCCTCGGCATGGCAGGGGCATGACTCCTCCGCCGATCCGCCCCTCGCGATCCCGCCGGCGCGCCGCACCGGCCCTCGCGGCGGGCCTCGCCCTCGCGGCGGCCCTTGCCCTTCCGGCCCGCGCGGACGGGCTGCTGGCCGAGATCCGGGCCCGCGGGCACCTCCTCTGCGGGTCGAGCCCCGGCGTCGCGGGCTTCGGCATGCCGGACGGGCAGGGGCGCTGGCAGGGGCTCGACATCGACTTCTGCCGGGCGCTCGCGGCGGCGGTCTTCGACGATCCCGAGAAGGTTCGGTTCGTGCCGCTCGCCGCCCCCGCCCGGTTCACGGCGCTGCAATCGGGCGAGGTCGACGTCCTCGTGCGCAACACCACCTGGACGCTCGCCCGCGACGCCGGGGCGAAGCTCGATTTCCCGGCCATCAACTTCTACGACGGCCAGGGCTTCCTGGTCCGCCGGGACAGCGGCGTCGGCCACGTCGCCGGGCTCGACCGGGCGAGCATCTGCCTGCAGCAGGGCACCACCACCGAGCTCAACCTCGCCGACTGGTTCCGCAGCCACGGCCTGACCTACCGGGTCGTGGCCTACGCCACCGCCGAGGAGACCCGGCGCGCCTTCGAATCGGGGCGCTGCGACGCCTACTCCACCGACAAGTCCTCCCTCTACGGCGAGCGCCTGCAGCTCGCCCAGCCGGAGGCCTACGAGGTCCTGCCCGAGACCATCTCGAAGGAGCCCTTCGCGCCGGGCGTGCGCCAGGGCGACCCGCAATGGCGCGACATCGTGGCCTGGACCCACTTCGCGATGGTCGACGCCGAGGAGGCCGGCATCCGCCAGGAGAACGTCGAGGCCCTGCGCCGGGAGACCCCGAGCCCGGACGTGCGCCGCATCCTCGGGGTCGAGGGCCGCTACGGCGAGATGCTCGGGCTCACGAACGACTGGGCCTACCGGATCGTCCGGCACGTGGGCAATTACGGGGAGGTCTACGCCCGCAACCTCGGGGCGGGCACGCCGCTGAACATCCCCCGCGGCCTCAACGAGCTCTGGACGAAGGGCGGCCTGCAGTACGGGCCGCCGATCCGATGAGGGAGAGGGGGCCGATGCGGGAGGCCCGGCGCGCCTCCTGGCGGGGGCTCGTGCTCCAGGCCGCCCTCCAGGCTGCCCTCCTTTTCGGGGCCGCGGCCCTCGTCTACGGCGCCGCGACGAACGCCGCGGAGAAGCTCGCCCGCCAGGGGCTGGTGGCGGGCTTCGGCTTCCTGTGGCGGCCGGCGGGCTTCGACATCAGCCAGAGCCTGATCCCCTACTCGGCCGCCCGCGCGACCTACGCGGACGCCTTCCTGGTCGGGCTCCTCAACACGCTCCTGGTCTCGGGGCTCGGCATCGGGCTCGCGAGCCTGATCGGGGTCTCGGTGGGGGCGGCGCGCTTCTCCCCGAACCTGATCCTGCGCGGCCTCGCCCGCGCCTACGTGGAGCTGTTCCGCAACGTGCCGCTGCTCCTGCAGCTCCTCGTCTGGTACGTCGCCGTGCGGGCGGCCCTGCCGCCGCCCCGCGACCCGGCGGTGCTCGGGTCCGCGCTCCTCACCCAGCGCGGCCTGTTCGTGCCGCGGCCCGACTTCTCGGGGGTCCACGCCCTGGTGCCGGCAGCGCTCGGGCTCGGGCTGCTCGCGGGCCTCGCCCTCGCGCTGACCGCCCGGGCGCGGGCCCGGCGGGGCGGGGAGGGGCCGCCCGTGCTCCTGCCGGGCCTCGCCCTCGCCCTGGGGCTGCCGGCGCTCGCCTGGGGCGGGCTGGCGCTCGCCGGCCGCCCCGTCCCCCTGGAATTCCCCGCCCCGGGGCCCTTCGACATCGAGGGCGGGCTCGCGCTGCAGCCCGAGTTCGTGGCGCTGCTCGCCGGGCTCTCCACCTACACGGCGGCCTTCATCGCCGAGATCGTGCGAGGCGGCATCGCGGGGGTGGCGCGGGGGCAGGGGCAGGCCGCTTCGGCCCTGGGCTTCACGCGGCTGCAGGCGCTGCGCCTCGTCGTGCTGCCCCAGGCCCTGCGGGTGATCGTGCCGCCGCTGACGAGCCAGTTCCTCAACCTCACCAAGAACTCCTCGCTCGCCGTGCTGATCGGCTACCCCGACCTCGTCCACGTGATGATGGGCACGGTCCTCAACCAGACGAACCAGGCCGTGGAGGCGGTGAGCCTGACGCTCGCCGTCTACCTCGCCCTGAGCCTCGCCACGGCGCTCGCCATGAACCTCTACAATGCCCGCGTGCTCGGGGCCTGGCGCCGATGAGCGCGCCGCCGCCCAAGAATGGCCCGCCGCCCAAGAATAGCCCGCCGCGCGAAAATGGCCCGCCGGGCAGGCCCGGGCCCGCCGCCTGGATCCGGGAGAACTTCCTCTCCGGGCCCGGCAACGCCCTCACCACCCTCGTGATCCTGGTCCTCCTCGCCCTCGCGCTGCCGCCCGTCATCCGCTTCCTGGTGATCGACGCGGTCTGGACGGGCAATTTCGGCGCCGCCTGCCGGCCGGAGGTGGCGGGGCGCCCGGTCGGGGCCTGCTGGGCCTTCATCGGCGACAAGATCGCCTACCTGACCTACGGCTCCTACCCGGCCGGGAGCCGCTGGCGGGCGAACCTGTTCTTCGCGCTCTCCGCCCTGGCGCTCGGCTGGATGCTGTGGCCCGGCGCGCCGGCCCGCCGGCTCGGGGCGGTGTTCGCGTTCGGGGTGGTCCCGGCCGCGGCCTACGGGCTGCTCGCCGGGATGCCGGGCCTCGGGCTCGCCGCGGTGCCCACCACCCTCTGGGGCGGCCTCCTCGTCACGGTGCTGGTCTCCCTCGTCGGCATCGTCGCCGCGCTGCCGCTCGGGATCCTGCTGGCGCTCGGGCGCCGCTCGCGCCTGCCCGTGGTGCGCCTCCTCTGCGTCGCCTTCATCGAGTTCTGGCGCGGCGTGCCCCTCATCGCCGTGCTGTTCATGGCCAACGTGATGCTGCCCCTCGTCCTGCCCGCCGACCTCACGGTCGACCGGCTGGTGCGGCCCCTCGTCGGCATCGCCCTGTTCGCCTCCGCCTACATGGCCGAGGTGGTGCGCGGCGGCCTCCAGGCGGTGCCCGAGGGGCAGGTGCGGGCCGCCGAGGCGCTGGGGATGAGCCGGGGCCAGATCACCCGCCTGATCGTGCTGCCCCAGGCCCTCAAGCTCGTGGTGCCCGCCATCGTCAACACCCTGATCGGCCTGTTCAAGGACACCACCCTCGTCTCGATCGTCGGCCTGTCGGACTTCATCCGGGCGCTCGAGGCGGCCCGGGCGGACCCGCGCTGGGCGGCGCCCGGCGTGCCGGTGACGGCCTACGCCTTCGCGGCGCTCGTCTACTTCGCGGGCTGCTTCGCCATGGCCCGCTACGCCGGGTTCATCGAGCGCCGCCTCGCCGCCGGCGACCGCGCCTGAGGCAGGCCCCGGCGAGTGCTGAGGCGGACCGCAGGGGGTATCGGGCGGAATTGCCTTTTGTTAAAATGCGCTGCATTCGTCGCTCAGCTTCTGTTGACCGTCCAACCTTGAGTAGAAGTCGCGCGTCGGTCCGCAGCACTCGGCGGGCTCCTCGCGGCTGGGACGCCGCGAAATCTCGGCCGGCACGGGTCCGAAAACCTTGTGCGTTCTGTCCGGGGCGGCGGCACGCCTTCGGGGGCGGGCGACGAATGCGTAGACGCCCGGCGTTCCACGGGGCGCGTTCCAGTCCTCATGAAGCCTCGGCCCCATGATGTCCCCGTCCGACACCGCGCAGACCCTCCGCTTCTCGTCCCGCGAGTTCATGCGGCTGATCGAGACGCTCGGCCTGAGCGGCACCTGGGGCTGGACCTTCGCGACCGGCGAGCAGCAATGGTCCCCGGGCCTCTACCGGCTGCTCGGGCTCGAGGCCGGCACCGTCAGGCCGGACTACGAGCTGATCCTCGGCCTCGTCCACCCGGAGGACCGGCCCAGCATGGCGAGCGCCGCCGAGATCGTGCAGGCGGGCCTGATCCGCGACCAGGTCTTCCGGCTGCTCCGGCCGGACGGCACGCAGCGCACCCTGCGCAGCCGCGGCGAGATCTTCTTCGGCCCGGACGGCCGGCCCACCGGCGCCTCGGGCGTGCTCATCGACGTCTCCGACCGCGAGCAGCTCGCCCGCCTGCAGCGCGCCGAGAGCCAGCGCCGCCGGGCGCTCGCCGAGCAGGCCCAGGTCTTCGTCTACACCGAGCGGACCGGGCCCTTCACCGAGTACGGCCCGGAATTCCTGGCGCTCACGGGCCTGCGCCGCGAGGACCTGCAGGCGGACTGGGCCGCCCCGATCGCGCCCGAGGAGCAGGCGCAGTGGCGCGAGGCCATGCCGGGCTTCTACGGGGCGGGCAAGCCCTTCCGGGTCACCCCGACGCTGGTCCTGGCCGACGGGGGCCGGCGCGCCTTCAGCTTCACGGCCGTGCCCCTGCGCGGCGCCGACGGCGCCATCGAGAGCTGGACCCTGGTGATCGTGCCGGCCGAGATGGACGTGCCGGAGGCCACCGGCGACGTGCTGCGCGGCATGGAGCAGGCCATCGAGGGCGCCCACCTGCGGGCGGGCCGCGCGCTGCTCGACTGGACGCTCGCCGACTTCGCCCAGGCGAGCGGCCTCTCGGTCTCGACGATCCGGCGCCTGGAGGAGGGGGCCGAGGGGCCCGCCGCCCGCAGCCGCCACGTCGCCGTCGCGGCCCTGCGCGAGGCCGGCATCGGCTTCTCCCTGGTGGAGGGCAACGTCATCGCGGTGGCGAAGCTCGGCTGAGCCCGATCCCGGCCGATCCCGGCCGACGCGCCCGCCGCGCGGGTTCCGGTCCGCATTGCCCGGATCGTTAACGGACCGGGCCGTATCGTGGCCTCCTGCCTGTCCGCGTATCCGGGATCGGTCGTCCGTTGCGTATCCTGCGTCCCCTGCTCCTCGGCGCCACCATCGGCGCCGGCACCCTCGTGATCGGCTTCGTCAGCGTGGACCGCCTGACGCAGGCCGTCCCCGAGCGCCCGCGGCCCGCCCGCCCGGCGCCCGAGCCCTCCGCCACCGGCTCGATCGCCCCGGCGCCCGGCCTCGGGCCGGAGGCCAGGCCCGGGAAGGCCGACCCCAAGGTCGACTCCAAGGCTGAGAAGGCCGCCGCCAAGCGCGCGCAGATCCCGAACGGCTTCGACACCGAGCGGCTGAACGCCCTGATGCGCGGCGACCCGATCCTGCCCCAGAAGCGCTGAGCGCCGGCCCTGCGGGTCGGCACCGAGGGTCCCCGCGGGGTCCCGCGCGCGGATCGGCCCTGCGCGAGACGGGCTGACCGGACGCGCCCCGGGCGGCTATGACCCGCGCCGGCCCCCGCGGGCCTCCGCCCGGCCCGGGCGGAGGCGGGGGCCTCGCAAGCGGGGACGCTCGGATGGGGCTCGTCTACGCGCTCGGCGCCTACCTGAGCTGGGGCCTCGTCGTCCCGGTGCATTTCCGGCTGCTCGCGGCCTTCTCGCCGGCCTTCATCCTGGCCGAGCGCATCCTGTGGTCGAGCCTGTTCGCGCTCCTCCTCGTGGCCCTGTGGCGGCGGCGGCTCGCCAGCCCGCTGCCCCTGCGCCCGGCCCACGCGCTGCTCGTCGCCTCCGCCGGGCTCATCGGCGTGAACTGGCTGCTCTACCTGCGCGCGGTGAACAGCGGCCACCTCCTCGACGCGAGCCTCGGCTACTACATCAACCCCCTCGTCAGCGTGGCGCTCGGGGCCGTTGTGCTGGGCGAGCGCCTGCGCCCGTTGCAGGCCGTCGCGGTGGGAATCGCGGGGCTCGGCGTCGCCCTCGCGGTGGCGCTCGCCGGCAGCCTGCCCTGGGTGGCGCTGGCGCTCGCCGCGAGCTTCTCCCTCTACGGCCTCGTCCGGAAGGTGGTGGGCATCGACCCGGTGATCGGCTTCCTGGCCGAGACCCTGGTGCTGACGCCACCGGCGCTCCTCTACCTCGCCCAGGACCCGACGCCCCTCCTGCCCCCCGCCGCGGGCGACCGCGCGCTCCTGATGCTCACCGGCATCACCACGGCGGTGCCGCTGATCTGGTTCGCGGCCGCCGCCGTGCGCCTGCGGCTGGCCACCCTCGGCCTCCTGCAGTACCTCGCGCCGACCTGCCTGCTGGTTCTGAGCGTCGCCGCCTACGGCGAGCGCGTCGCCCCGCCGCAGGCCGTGATGTTCGGCCTGATCTGGCTGGCGCTCGCCCTCTACGCGCTCGATTCCCTGCGGGCGGCCCGCGGCGCCGGGGCGCGGCCGCCGGCACCGGAGCGCGGGAAACGATGAGCGCGCCCGCGAGATGGTATAGGGATCCCCGGACGACCGGCGGTGCCGCCGGCAGGGACAGCGGGACGCCGGTCAGCGCATGAGCCGAGACGACAGTCGGGACGCGGGCCCCGAGGTGGGTCCCGAGGTGGGCGCCATCGCCGACGCCGACTACCGCAACCTCGCCGAGACGCTGCCGCAGCTCGCCTGGATGGCCGAGCCCGACGGCACCATCGTCTGGTACAACAGGCGCTGGTACGACTTCACGGGCACGAGCCTCGACACCATGCGGGGCTGGGGCTGGCGCGCCGTGCACCACCCCGACCACGTCGAGGCCGTGACCGCGCGCTACCGGGCCGCCATCGCGGCCGGGGAGCCCTGGGAGGACACCTTCCCGCTGCGGGGCGCCGACGGCGCCTACCGCTGGTTCCTGTCGCAGGCGCTGCCCCACCGGGACGCGCAGGGGCGGATCCTGCGCTGGTACGGCACCAACACCGACGTCACCGGCACCCGCGCCGCCGAGGACCGCCTGCGCCGCTCCGAGGAGCGCTTCCGCGCCCTGGTGGACGCCTCCGCGGCGGTGATCTGGACCACGGACGCCGCGGGCGCCCTGACGCCGCCGCAGCCCCGCTGGAGCGCCTATACGGGCCAGTCCGAGGAGGCCTACCAGGGCTGGGGCTGGGTCGATGCGGTGCACCCCGACGACCGCGCCCACGCGGCCGAGGTCTGGGCGCGCTGCGTGGAGAGCGCGACGCCCTACTGCGTCGAGTACCGGCTCCGCCGCGCGGACGGGCAGTGGCGCCACACCGAGGTGCAGGGCGTGCCGGTGCTGGAGCCGGACGGGCGCATCCGCGAGTGGGTCGGCCTCAACATCGACATCAGCGGCCGCAAGGAGGCGGAGGCCGGGGTGGAGGCCGCACGCCGCGCCGCGGAGGCCGCGAACCTCGCGAAAAGCCAGTTCATCGCCAACATGAGCCACGAGCTGAGGACGCCCCTCTCGGCGGTGATCGGCTACTCGGAGATGCTCGGCGAGGAGCTCGAGGACCTCGGCCAGGCCGCGCTGCTGCCGGACCTGCGCAAGATCGAGGCGGCGGCCCGCCACCTCCTCAGCCTGATCAACGACGTCCTCGACATCTCGAAGATCGAGGCCGGGCGCATGACCGTCTCGGCCGAGGACTTCTCCGTGGAGGCCCTCGTCGCCGACGTCGCCGACGCCACCGGCTCGCTGGTGGAGAAGAAGCGCAACCGCTTCGAGACCCGCCTCGGCCCCGACCTCGGGACGATGCGCCAGGACCAGACCAAGATCCGCCAGTGCCTCCTGAACCTGATCGGCAACGCCGCGAAGTTCACCGAGAACGGGCTGATCGCCCTGAGCGTCGAGCGCCGCCGGGAGGACGCGGCGGACTGGGTGCAGTTCTCGGTCGCCGACACCGGCATCGGCCTGAGCCCCGAGCAGATCGGCCGCCTGTTCGAGCGCTTCGCGCAGGCCGACGAATCCACCACCCGCCAGTTCGGCGGCACCGGGCTCGGCCTCGCCATCACCCGCGCCTTCTGCCGCAAGATGGGCGGCGACATCACGGTGGAGAGCCGGCCCGGCGCGGGCGCGACCTTCACGATCCGCCTGCCCGCCGTGCTCGCCCCCGAGGATGCCGAGGCGGCCCCCGCCGAGGGGGCGCTGGAGGCGCCGCCGATCCCCGAGCACGAGGAGCACGACACCGTCCTCCTCGTGGACGACGACCCCGCCGCGCGCGAGCTCCTGCAGCGCTTCCTCGAGCGCGAGGGATTCCGGGTGCGCACCGCCAACGACGGCCGGGCGGGGCTGACGCTCGCCCGGGCGCTGAAGCCCCGGGCGATCCTCCTCGACGTGGAGATGCCCCGCATGGACGGCTGGGCGGTGCTGCACGCGGTGCGCAGCGACCCCGAGCTCGCCGGCATCCCCGTCATCATGACCTCGGTGGTGGCCGAGCAGGGCCTCGGCCAGGCGCTCGGGGCCACCGACTACTTCGTGAAGCCGATCGCCTGGGACCGCCTCAAGGTCCTGATGGACCGCTACCGCCCCGCCGGGGTCTCGGCCTGCGCGCTCATCGTCGACGACGACGCGGATGCCCGCGAGCGCCTGCGCCGGACGCTCAGCCGCGACGGCTGGGAGACCGCCGAGGCCGAGAACGGCCGTGCCGCCCTCGAGCGGCTCGACCGGATGACCCCGAACCTGATCCTCCTCGACCTGATGATGCCCGAGATGGACGGCTTCAGCTTCCTGCGGGCGCTGCGCGCCAGGCCCGACGGGCGCGACCTGCCCGTGGTGGTGCTGACCGCCAAGGAGATCACCCCCGAGGAGAAGGCGCGCCTCGCGGCCCAGGCCGACCGGGTGATCCTGAAGGGCTCGCTGAGCCTCGCCGAGATCGGCCGCCAGCTGCGCGCCCTCTACGCGCGGGAGGCCGACGCGCCGGTGCCGGAGGGCATGCGCGGCCTGATCGACCGCCTCGCCGCCCGGGAGGGGTAGGGCGGGCCTTCCGGCCCGGGCGGCCATCCGGCCCGGGCGGGCTTCCGGGCGGGGCGCGGAAGACTGCGCAGGCGGCGCGCGGCCGGGGGCCGAGCCCCGAGAAGCGCACCGGACGTTGCGCGGCCGCAACATTCCGTCAGGCCTGGTCCGGCCCGCGCCCGCAGCCTATTCGCGCGTCGACGCATCGTATCGGGCCGCGCCCGAGCGTATCGACAACGCCGAGATGCCGGCGGAGGCGTGATGCGGCCCGGATTTTCCAGGAGATCGTTGCACGATCAACGATCGATTTCCTCAAGACAGCTTTGCCGCATCGAACCGGTCCGCTCCGAGCGCTGCACCGGAACGACGACGAGCGGGCGAAACCCATCAGCCTACTGATCGGCTTTATCGCGTGTTCTGAGGACAAAGGTGGCGGATCGCGCGTTAATCATTTGTTATGTCAACCTAAAAAAGCCTGAAAAACAGTGATACAAAGTCTCCTAAGGGCAGCGAGGGATTGCTGTTCTCGATTTTAGTCGGGCCAAGTGCTCGATTTATAGTTGTGTAGCCCACAGGGACCATCCGCGCACGGATGACCTTCCCCGGCCACCGAGCCGGCGGAGGGACCGCGCCCGGCTGCCCCGAACCCGAATACCTAGGCCTGCGGTCCCAGGACGACCGAGGCCGGAGTGACCGTCGCAGGAGCGCGTACCATGGCACCGAGCAGAATTCTGGATCTCAAGGGCGAGGATGCGACCCTCAGCGGCTACAAGGCGATCGGCTTCTACAACGGCGTGACGAACAGCGTCGCGCAGGCGGCCGACGTGATCTTCGAGGTCGGAGACGACGGCGTCGAGACCTTCCGGGGCACCATCGATGACGGGTTCGACGAGGAGGCCGAGGCGGCGGGCGTCGTCGGCCTTCAGAAGACGGGCAGCGGCACGCTGACCCTGTCGGTCGCCGGGCCGCCCTGGAACAACGGGTCGGCGAAGGCCGCCGCGGCCCTCTCGGCCGGAAACAGCTACAGCGGCGCCACGCTCGTGAAGGCCGGCACGCTGGCGGCCGGGGCCGATGGCGCGTTCTCGGACGACTCGGCGGTGAGCATCGCCGACGGCGCCACGCTCGACCTCGGCGGCTACGACCAGGCCATCGGCGGCCTGTCCGGGCTGGGCACCGTCACCAACGACGGCGAGACGGCGGCCACGCTCGCGGTGGACACCGAGGCGGATTCCGTCTTCGGCGGCGCGATCGAGGACGGCTCCGGCGGTCTCAGCCTGGATAAGTTCGGCACCGGCAAGCTGACCCTGAGCCGTCACACCGCCAAGGACGGCAGCCTGGTCGGCGGTGCGGGCTACGACGGCGCCACGATCGTGCACGAGGGCACGCTGGCGGCCGGTGCCGAGGGTGCGTTCTCGGACGACTCGGCGGTGACGGTCGAGGCGGACGGCACGCTCGACCTCGGCGGGTTCGACCAGGCCATCGGCGGCCTGTCGGGCGCCGGCCTCGTCGCCAGCTACGGCGAGGCGGCGGCCACCCTGACGGTCTACCAGGACACGGACACGATCTTCTCGGGCGGCCTCGACGGCGACCTGAACCTCGTCAAGGACGGCAGCGGCACGCTGACGCTCTCGGGCCTGTCGGCCGCCGAGGGCACGACGACGGTGCAGGCGGGTACCCTGCGGGCAGCTGCCAAGGACGTGATCCCCGGCGACGGCGCCCTTACGGTCGAGGAGGATGGCACGTTCGACCTCGGCGGGTTCGACCAGACGGTCGGCGGCCTGTCGGGCGCCGGCCTCGTCACCAGCGACGGCAAGGCGGCGGCCACCCTGACCGTCAGCCAGGACACGGACACGACCTTCTCGGGCGACCTCGACGGCGACCTGAACCTCGTCAAGGACGGCAGCGGCACGCTGACGCTGTCGGGGCGGTCGGCCGCCGACGGCGCCACGACGGTGCTGGCCGGCACGTTGCGGGCCGCTGCCGCGGACGTGGTCTCCAACGACGGCGCCCTCACGGTCGCGGCGGATGGCACGTTCGACCTCGGCGGGTTCGACCAAGCCATCGGCGGCCTGTCGGGCGCCGGCATCGTCGCCAGCTACGGCGAGGCGGCGGCCACCCTGACCGTCAGCCAGGACACGGACACGATCTTCTCGGGCGGTCTCGACGGCGACCTGAACCTCGTCAAGGACGGCGCCGGTACGCTGACGCTGTCGGGCCTGTCGGCCGCCGAGGGCACGACGACGGTGCTGGCCGGCACGCTGCGGGCCGCTGCCGCGGACGTGATCCCCGGCGACGGCGCCCTCACGGTCGCGGAGGACGGCACCTTCGACCTCGGCGGCTACGACCAGACGGTC
The DNA here is from genome assembly GCF_053346035.1 of Methylobacterium sp. A54F. Classification (NCBI taxonomy): domain Bacteria; kingdom Pseudomonadati; phylum Pseudomonadota; class Alphaproteobacteria; order Hyphomicrobiales; family Methylobacteriaceae; genus Methylobacterium; species Methylobacterium sp. A54F. The sequence continues at coordinate 223,333 of NZ_JBKFBF010000003.1, forward strand.
GGCGGCCTGTCGGGGGCCGGCCTCGTCACCAGCGACGGCGAGGACGTGGCCACCCTGACCGTCAGCCAGGACACGGACACGATCTTCTCGGGCGGCCTCGACGGCGACCTGAACCTCGTCAAGGACGGCGCCGGTACGCTGACGCTGTCGGGCCTGTCGGCCGCCGACGGCACGACGACGGTGCAGGCGGGCACGCTGCGGGCCGCTGCCGCGGACGTGGTCTCCGACGACGGTGCCCTCACGGTCGCGGAGGACGGCACGTTCGACCTCGGCGGCCACGACCAGACGGTCGGCGGCCTGTCGGGGGCCGGCCTCGTCACCAGCGACGGCGAGGACGTGGCCACCCTGACCATCCGCCAGGACGCGGACACGACCTTCTCGGGCGACCTCGACGGCGATCTGGACCTCGTCAAGGACGGCAGCGGCACGCTGACGCTTTCGGGGCGGTCGGCCGCCGACGGCACGACGACGGTGCTGGCCGGCACGTTGCGGGCCGCTGCCGCGGACGTGGTCTCCGACGACGGTGCCCTCACGGTCGCGGCGGATGCCACCTTCGACCTCGGCGGCTACGACCAGACGGTCGGTGGCCTCGCCCTCAAGGCGGGCTCCACCCTCGTCGAGCGTCTGGGCTCGGGCAGCGCGAACGACGAGGTCGTCGTCGACGGCACCGTGAGCCTCTCCGGCGCCAAGCTCGACCTCAGGAGCGTCGACAGCTTCGCCTCCACGACCGGCCGGGTCTTCACCCTGATCGAGAACGACGGCACGGACTCGGTGGTCGGGACCTTCGCGGGCCTCGCGGAGGGCGCCAGCCTCGTGCGCGGCGGCCGGACCTTCACGATCAGCTACAAGGGCGATGACGGCAACGACGTCACCCTCACCGACACCACGCCCGTTCCGAGCACCGGCGGCGGCGGCGGTGGTGGCGGCGGCGGTGGTGGCGGCGGTCCCACCGGTCCCGCCGGCGGCGGCGGAACCGCGGCGACGGCCACCGACGGCGACGACTCGCTCCTCGGCACCGCCGGCGGCGACGCGATCCTCCTGCTCGGGGGCAACGACACCTACCTGGGGCTCGCCGGCAACGACTCGGTGTTCGGCAACAAGGGCGACGACGTCCTGTTCGGCAACCAGGGCAACGACACGCTCTGGGGCGGGCAGGGCAACGACAGCCTCTACGGCGGCATGGATTCGGACGTGCTGTTCGGCAACCTCGGGGCCGACATCCTGTTCGGCAACAAGGGGACGGACACGCTGTTCGGGGGCCAGGGTTCGGACACCCTCTACGGTGGCCAGGGCGACGACGTGCTCTCAGGCGACCTCGGCGACGACATCCTGTCGGGCGACCTCGGGGCCGACCGCTACGTGTTCGGGGCCAATTCCGGCCGCGACCTGATCCTCGGCTTCAGCCGGGGCGAGGGGGACCGCCTGGACCTGAACGGGCAGACCTACACGAGCGCGGCCTCGGCCGGCGGCAACCTGGTGCTGAGCCTGTCCGGCGGCGGCACGGTGGAGCTGTCGGGCGTCACCGCGGCGGCCTTCGGCGACGGCACCGGCTACTTCGCCTGAACCCCCGAGACCACGCCTGACGAAAAGGGGCCCGCCGGAGCGATCCGGCGGGCCTTCTCGTTTGGGCGATCGCGCGGCGGGCTGCGGCGCCATGGACCGGAACCGCGGCCGGCCGGCGGAGCTTATCCGCGATCGGCCTTCGGGCGGGCGCCCGCCGCCCGCGCAGGGTCAGGGAGGCCCGTCTCATGAACCAGATCCTCGTCATCGCCCTCGTCTGCGCGAGCTCCGTGCAGGCGCCCGATTGCAGCCGCGAGACCGCCCTCGACGTCATCACGGGGCCCGCCCACACCCTGCAGGAATGCCTGATCCAGGGCCCGGTGCTCGCCGCCAACGCGGGCCACGGGGGCGGGGAGGGCTCCTACGTGAAGACCCGCTGCGAGCAGCGGCGCTGAGGGGCTCGCCGGTGAGGGGATCGTCATGAGCGACGACGCGGTCAGCCCCGAGCGGGCGGTGGACATCCGCCTGCGCGCCCGCCTCGCGGTGGTGGAGCGGGCGGCCTGGTTCGGCCTCGTGCACGCCCTGCGCACCCGGCCCGCCGAGACGGAGGCCTACCTCGAATCCGAGCGGGCCCGCTGCCGCGAGGGCTTCTCGGCCCGCGGCTGGGCGGGCGATCTCACCGAGGCCGAGCGGCGGATGCTCGCCGCGGAGGTGGATGCGGGCCTCGCCCAGCTCCTCGCCGACGCCAAGGCGGAGATCTGACATCAAATCCGGGTGATCCCTCCGGGACGACGGAGGCCGCCCTCGCTCACGCGCCCCGCCGGGCTGGATTTCCGGGGGCGCGCGGCGGATGGTGCTCCCCGGAGGAGCCCCATGCCCGAGCCCGCGAACCTCGTCGCCTTCAGCCTGATCGCCCTCGGCCTCGTGCTGACGCCGGGGCCGAACATGCTCTACCTCGTCTCGCGCGCGGTCGCGCAGGGGCGGACCGCCGGGCTGATCTCGCTCGCCGGGGTGGCCCTCGGCTTCGTGGTCTACATGCTGTGCGCGGCCTTCGGCATCACGGCGCTCCTCGTCGCGGTGCCGTTCGCCTACGACGCCCTGCGGATCGCGGGCGCGCTCTACCTGCTCTGGCTCGCCTGGTGCGCGGTGCGGCCGGGGGGCCGCTCGCCCTTCGCGCCGCAGGCGCTGCCGCCGGACGGGCCGGGGCGGCTGTTCCTGATGGGGTTCCTGACGAACCTCCTGAACCCCAAGATCGCGGTGATGTACCTCTCCCTGCTGCCGCAGTTCATCGACCCCGCGCAGGGCGACGTGCTCGCCCAGTCCCTCGTGCTCGGCAGCGTGCAGATCGCGATCAGTGTCGCCGTGAACGCCCTCATCGCGGTCACGGCCGGCAGCGTCGCGGGCTTCCTCGCCGGCCGCCCGGCCTGGGTGCGCGTGCAGCGCTGGCTGATGGCCACCGTGCTGGCGGGCCTCGCGGTGCGGCTCGCCACCGAGAACCGGCGCTGAGAACCGGCGCTGAGGGCTCACGCCGGCTCCAGGGTCTCCGTCAGCGCGGCGAGCCAGGCCCGCGCCGCCTCGATCTCCCCCCAGGGCACGGCGCCGAGGGGGAAGTGCCCGGCGAGCACCACGCTGAGCACCGCGTTGAGGTGCTCCAGCGCGTCTCCCCCCTGCTGCGCATCGCCGCGGCGGCGGCGGATCAGGGCGTCCCGGAAGGCACCGAGGCAGAGGGTGGCCTCGCTGAAGGCGTCGTCGTCCTTGCCCGGGCGCCCGGCCAGCGCCCGGTCGAGGGCCGCGAGCGCCCGCCGGCCGGGGGTTCCGCCCCCGCGGCCCGCCCCGGACGCCTCAGCGGGCATGGCGCGCCTCCCGCTTGACCCGCGTGAGCCGCCCGGCGCGCAGGTTCACGGTGAGCGCCTTGGTGGTGTGGATGCTAGTGTTGGCGTCCCCCGTGATCGCCAGGAGCACGTTGGCGACGGCGCCCCGGGCGTAGCCCTCGCGCCCGAACACCCAGGGCATGCCGATCTGGTGCACGACCCGCCCGTCGATCCGGAAGGGCCGCACCCGCTCGGTCACCATCGCCTTCACCTCGATCTCGCCGCGCAGGGACGACAGCACCGTCCAGTCGAGGTGGCGGATGCCGAGCTCCCCCGCGAGCTCGGGCGAGATCTCCACGAAGGCCTCGGGCTGCAGCTCGGCGGTGTGGGGCATCACCCGGGTCGGCACGCCGCCGCAATGCAGCTCGGTGAGCCGGAAGGTCGTGAAGGCGTAGGGGAAGCGCGGGTCGGCGGGCGGGTGGAGCTCGTTGCCGGGCCGCCCCCACAGCCTGGCGCCCGGGCTAATCTGCCGCCCGTAGAGGGGGTTCCGCACCGGGCTCTCGATCGGCTCGTAGTGGGTCGGCAGCGGCCCGTCCTTGAGGCCCGTCGGCACGAAGAGCTGGCTCTTGCCGTCCGCCTCCATGATGAACGGGTCGTTGCCGCCCAGCGCGTCCATCCCGTGCGGGCGCTTCGACCAGTCGGGGCGCTCGTCGGGTCGCTTCGTCTCCACGAAGTCCGGCACGTCGAGCCCGGTCCAGGTGGCCTCGGCCTCGTCCCACCAGACGAGGCGCTTGCGCTCCGACCAGGGCCGGCCCTCGGGGTCGGCGGAGGCGCGGTTGTAGAGGGTGCGCCGGTTCGAGGGCCAGGCGAAGGCCCAGCCCGCGTGCGAGCCCGGGCCCCCCGGCCCGTCGGCCTTGCGCGACCGGGCGAGGTTGTGGCCCGCCCGCGGCCTGATGCCCGAGTACATCCAGCCGCCGCAGGCCGTGGAGCCGTCGTCCTTGAGGGCCTTGTAGCTCTCCACGGGCGCGCCGTCCGCGACCGTGTAGCCGTTGATCTCGGCGAGCACCGCCTCGGCGTCCGGCTCGGCCTTGTCCCCTTCGGTGGGGTAGTCCCAGGTGAGCGCCTGGATGGCGCCGTCGCGGGTCTCGCGGCTGCCGGCGTAGAGCGCCTTGAGGCGGCGCCCGAGGTGGTAGATGAACCACAGGTCCGAGCGGCTGTCGCCGGGCGCCTCGCAGACCTTGTCGTGCCACTGCACGAGGCGGCTCGTGTTCGTCACCGAGCCCTCCTTCTCGCCCGGCATGGCGGCCGGCAGGAAGAACACCTCGGTCTCGATGTCCTCGGGCGCCCGCTCGCCCCGCTCGATCAGGCGCCCCGTCCGCCAGAAGTTCGCCGTCTCGGTCAGGGCGAAGTCGCGCACCACGAGCCATTCGAGGCGCCCGAGGCCCCGCTCCACGAAGTCCGCATTGACGGCGCCGACGAGGGGGTTCTGGCCGAGCATGAACTGGCCGCGCACCACCCCGTCCGCCATCGCCATGGTCATCGGCTCCTGCGAGCAGTCGCCGGTGAGCTTCGGGACGAACTGGTAGCCCCAGTCGTTGGCCCGGGTGGCGGCCTCGCCGTACCAGGCCTTGAGGAGGGAGACCGCGTATTTGGGCATGTTCGCCCACCAGCCCGTGGTCGGCGTCTCGGTCTTCAGGTAGCGCGCGAGGGTGGCGTGGTCGTGGAAGACGTTCGGCTGGGGCAGGTAGGTCGGCAGCATGTTGTAGAGCGTCGGGATGTCCGTCGAGCCCTGGATGCTGACGTGGCCGCGCAGCGCCATGATGCCCCCGCCCGGCCGCCCGACATTGCCGAGCAGCGCCTGGACGATGGTGCAGGCGCGGATGATCTGCACGCCGGTCGAATGGTGCGTCCAGCCCACCGCGTAGGTGAAGGCGCCGGTGCGCTCCCGCCCCGAGTTGCGGGCGAGCGCCTCCACCACCTTGAGGAAGGTCGCCTGCGGGCAGCCCGTCACCCGCTCGACCATCTCGGGCGTGTAGCGCGCGTAGTGGCGGCGCAGGATCTGGTAGACGCAGTTCGGGTGCTGCAGGGTGCGGTCCTGCGGGGGCGGCCCCTCCGTCATGCTCTCGTAGCCGCCCTGGGCCTGCTCCTGCGTCTGCGCCCGGTGCTCGGCGATCGAGGAGGGCACGGTCTTGCCCTTGTACTGCCAGGTGTCCTCGCTGTAGGCGCCGGTCTCCGGGTCGAAGCCGGAGAACAGGCCGTCGTTCTGCTCCGGGTCCTCGTAGCCGTCCTCGATGATGTGCGCGAGGTTCGTGTATTCGAGGGCGAAGTCCCGGAACCAGAGGTCGTTCTCCAGGATGTGGCGGATCATGCCCCCCAGGAACGCGATGTCGGAGCCTGAGCGGATCGGCGCGTAGATGTCGGCCATCGCGCTCGTGCGGGTGAAGCGCGGGTCCACGTGGATGACGGTCGCGCCGCGGCGCTGCGCCTCCGTGACGAAGCGGAAGGCGATCGGATGGTTCTCCGCGATGTTGGAGCCCATCGCGATGATGCAGTCGGAATTCGCGAGGTCCCACAGCGCCATGGTGGCAGCGCCGCGCCCGAAGGAGGTGCCGAGACTCGGCACCGAGGACGAGTGTCAGATGCGCGCCTGGTTCTCGATGTTGAGCATCCCGAGGCCGCCGCCGAACAGCTTCTTGATGAGGTAGTTCTCCTCGTTGTCCATGGTCGCCCCCCCGAGCGACCCGATCCCGAGGGTGTGGTTGACGATGCGTCCGTCCGGCAGCTTCGTCACGAAGGTCTCGTCGCGGGCGGCCTTGGTGCGCTGGGCGATGCGCTCCATCGCCCAGTCGAGGGGCCGCACCTCCCACGCACCGGAGCGCGGCGCCCGGTAGAGCACGGAGGTGACGCGCTCGGGCGAGAGCAGCATGCCGAGCGTGCCCGCGCCCTTCGGGCAGAGGGTGCCGGCGTTGACGGGCGAGCGCGGGTCGCCCTCCACGTGGATCGGCCGGCCGTTCTTGGAGTAGATCAGCTGGCCGCAGCCCACCGCGCAGAACGGGCAGATGCTGGAGCCGATCCGGTCGGCCTCCTCCAGCCGCGGCCGCAGCCGCTCCGAGGCGGAGGAGCGCGCGGCCTCCGCCTGCACGTCCTGGCCCGCGAGCTGGCGGGGGATCGACCAGTCCCGCAGGAAGCCGGACACCCGGGCGCCGAGCCCCTTGCCGACCGTGCCCTTGCCGACCGTGCCCTTGCCGACCGTGCCCTTGCTCGTGGTCCCCTGACCCACGGTTCCGCTCCGACGCCCGTTCCCGGCCATGGCCGCACCTCCGCTCCGGACCCTCGCGTCGCGCGCCGGATCCTGCCTGCCAGCGGCAACCCGGGGGTGGAGGCGGGGTTCCGGCCGCGCCGGGGACCGGATCCACCCCGGGTCGCGGCGCAGCGACGGGCGGCCGAACGAACCCGCGCGCCGTCGCAGGGGGCGGGGCGGGGGCGGCGCCCGGAAATTCCGCATTGCAACATGCTTTATCAGCAGACAATCCCAATTCCGCAGGCCAATAGAGACTTCTGCAATTCGTGCTTGCCCGCGATGCTGCGAATAATATACTGATCGGCCATCAAATCAGTTAGGATACATTCCTATGTTGGGACAGGCGGCGTGGAGACTGGGTCGGATCGTTGCCAACCACGGCGGTGTTCTGTCGAAACCCCTATACAGTGCCGCCAACATCTATGTTCGCTGCTACAAGAACCTGAATTACGATATGTCGACCAATGGAGAGTTCAATCTCCTGCGGAACCTGGAGACGTGCGGGATCCGAACCGTCTTCGACGTGGGCGCCAACCGCGGCGACTATGTCGGGGCCTGCCTGCGCCACTTCCCCGACGCGCAGATCCACGCCTTCGAGATCGTGCCGGCGACGTTCCGGAAGCTCGAGGACAATTTCGGCCGGACCGACGGCGTGAGGCTGAACGCGTTCGGTCTCTCGAACGCCAGGCAGAGCCTCGACATCCAGTACAATCCCGACCACGACGGCACCTCCTCGCTCATCGCCGAGAGCACCCGGATCCACGCGGCGGACTGGAAGACCGTCCCGGCGCGGGTCGAGACCGGTGACGATTACTGCCGCGCGAACGCGATCGAGCGCATCGACTTCCTGAAGATCGACGTCGAGGGTGCCGAGCATCTCGTGCTCGAAGGCTTCGCCGACATGCTCGCCGGCGGCCGGATCCTGTCGATCCAGTTCGAGTACGGCTTGGCCAACATCTACTCGAAGTTCCTCCTCAACGACTTCTGGCGGACGTTGACCGCCCACGGCTTCCGGGTGGGTCCGATCATGCCGCGCGGCGTGGCGTTCAAGCCCTACGACCCGATGGACGAGGACTTCCAGGGCGCGCCGAACTACTTCGCCGCGCACGCCTCGCGCAGCGACATCATCGATCGGGTCCGCCTCCGACCGTAGCCGGCGGCGCGGGGCCCGCCGCGCGCCCGCGGCGCCCGAAACGGCGGCCCACTCCGGAACGTTTCCAATCAGGACCGGTTGGCCTGCGAGGCCTGCCGACCCCGCGACGCGAGCCCGCGTTCCGGGGACCTGCGGCGGGTGGGAGACGGGATCCGAATGCCCACCCTTCGCGGGTCCACGCTTTGCGGGATCGTCACGATCGCCCAGGAGAGCCGCTTCCAGCTCACCGACGCGGCGGGGGCCTCCCACCTCTTCGTGCTCGGTCCCCACGGACTCGCCGAGCCCGACGACCTCGAGCGGCTCCAGCGCGAACAGGCACGGGTGCGCGTGACCTACGCGACCGCCCGCAACATCATCGGCTATCGCGCGCAGCGCATCGAGCGGATCTGACGCGCATGGCCGCCGCCTCCGACAACGTCTTCCACATGCACCCGCGGGCCGTCGAGCACCACGCCGCGAGCCTCGACCGGGTGATCCCGCACGAAGCCGAGCTGACGGCGGGCGTGCGGATCGAGCCGGGGAAGTCCTACGGCTTCTTCACGGACACCACCGTCTGCATCGGCTGCAAGGCCTGCGAGGTCGCCTGCAAGGAGTGGAACAACCTGCCGGCCGACAACCTCGGCCTGACCGGCCAGAGCTTCGACAACACCGGCGCGCTCTCGGCCAACACCTGGCGGCACGTCAGCTTCATCGAGACGGCCGGGCCGGCGGGCGTGCGCGCCGAGACGCAGCAGCCCTTCCAGAGCGGCTGGCTGATGATGAGCGACGTGTGCAAGCACTGCCACCACGCGCCCTGCATGGAGGCCTGCCCCACGGGCGCCCTGTTCAAGACCGAGTTCGACACGGTGGTCGTCCAGCAGGACGTCTGCAACGGCTGCGGCTATTGCGTGCCGGCCTGCCCGTTCGGGGTGGTGGAGGTGAGCCGGCTCGACGGCAAGGCCCACAAGTGCACCCTCTGCTACGACCGCCTGAAGGGCGGTCTGGAGCCCGCCTGCGCCAAGTCCTGCCCCACCGACTCCATCCAGTTCGGCGAGGTGTCCGACCTGCAGGCGCGGGCGGAGCGCCGGGTCGAGGACCTGCACGCCCGGGGCGTGCCCTCCGCCTACCTCTACGGCACGCCCGGCGCGCCGGGCGCCACGGACGGCATGGCCTACCTCAACGCCTTCTTCCTGCTCACCGAGCGGCCGGAGGTCTACAACCTGCCCGCCGCCCCGACGCGGCCCTCGCAGCGGGTGGCCCCCGCCCTGTTCTCGGGGCTCGCCGCGGTGGCGGGGCTGACGCTGGCCGCCACCCTCCTGTTCGCCGACCGCGGGGGGCGATCGTGACCGCGCCCTACCCGGTCCTCCACCGCGGCCCCGAGGATCCGCCGGCCCGGCCCCCCGGCGCCACCGGCACGGTCACGGAGCGCCCCCTCGGCACCGGCGCCAACTGGGACGGCCCGACCTATTACGGCCGGCCGCAGCTGAAGCCCGCGCCCTTCGAGGCGAACGTGGTCGGCGGCTACGTCTTCCTGGCGGGCCTGTCGGGCGCGAGCGCGCTCATCGCCGCGGTGGCGGACGCGACCCGGGGCTCCGAGGCCGAGGGGCTGGCGCGGCGCGGGCGCTACCTCGCGATGCTGGCGCCCACCCTCGGCTCGGCGCTCCTCGTCTACGACCTGCACACGCCGGAGCGGTTCTACAACATGTTCCGGGTCGCCAAGGCGACGTCGCCCATGTCGATCGGCACCTGGATCCTCACGGGCTTCATCGGCGCCGCCACGCTCTCCGCCACGGCCCAGTTCGCCGCCGACCGCGGGGTGGCGCCCGGGCCCGCGCGCGCGACCGCCCGCGCGGCGGGCTTGCCCGCGGCGCTCGCCGGGGCGGGGCTCTCGACCTACACGGCGGCGCTGCTCGCCGCGACCTCGACGCCCCTCTGGGCCGCGGCCCCGCGGGCGCTGGCGGTGCGCTTCGGGGCTTCCTCGGTGGCCTCCGGCGCCATGGCGCTGTGGCTCGGCGAGCGGGACGGGGGCCTGCGGCGGCGCCTCGAGACCCTGGCCGCGGCGGCGCTGGCCCTCGACCTCGCGGGCGACGCGGCCTCCGCCGTGATCTACCGGCGCAAGGGGGTCGCGGCGGCGCTCACCGGCCGCGCCGGCTTTGCCGAGAAGGTCCTGGCCACGGGCCTCGGCGCGGCGCTGCCCCTCGGCCTCATCGCCGCCGCGCGCCTCTCCGGGCGGCCCTTGAGCCCGCGGGCCGGCACCGTCGCGGCGCTCGCCGTCATCGCCGGCAGCGCGATCCTGCGCACCGCGATCATCAAGGCCGGCGCCGCCTCGGCCGAGCGCCCGGACATCAGCCTCCGCTACGCCCAGCCGGACAACCTGCCCGAGGCGTGAGCGCGCCGACTCCTACCAAATCCGGTTGATCCCTTTGGGATGGCGGATTTGGGCTTCGCTCAAGCGCCGCGCGGGCTGGCTGATACCGTCTCCGCTTTGATCAAGCGCCGACGGTATCAGAAGCCGTCCTCGTCGCCCTCGTAGGGCCGGTAGGTGCGCAGCGCCCGCCCGTCCGGGAACACCACGGAGCGCTGGCGGACCACGATGTAGCCCTGCGCCTCGGCGGCGCGCAGGCGAGCGAGGCGGTCGTCGCCGGCGGTGTAGCCGTAGGCCGGGCCCGCGAAGCGCGGCTCGGCGTAACGCGGCTCGGCATAGCGCGGCTCGGCGGTGGCGTAGCGCGGCGTGCGCTCCGTGCGGCGGGCGAGGGGGCGGGGCTCGGGCGCCGCGACGCGGCTGCGGCGCGGGGTCTCCACCGCGGCGGCGCGGGTGCGGACGGGCCGGGCGGCGGCGCGGCGGGCGGGCGCCCGCGCGGCCTCGGTCCGGACGGGCTTGACGGGCCTGGCGGCGGCCGTGTCGGCCTTCGGCGCCTCGGGCTTCGCCGCCTCGGCCTTGGTAGCCTCGGCCTTGGCAGTCTCCTTGGCAGCCTCCGCCTTCGAGGACTCAGCCTTGGAGGACTCAGCCTTGCCGGGCTCCGTCCTGGCGGCGGGCGCCGCGCGGGCCGGCGGGTCGGTCCAGCCGCCCTTCTCCTCGGCCCGGGCCGGCAGGCCGGCCAGGGCGCCGGCGAGGAGGCCCGCGATCAGGGCGGCGCCGAGGCCGCAACGCGCTCCGATGGACATGGTGGTCTCCCGGCTGACGTCTCGGGCGGGCCGGATCGATTGGCGCGCATGCCGCGCGAATGCCGGTCCCGGGAGCCGAAAACTTAACGAAATCTTACGCTCTCGTCCATGAACCGCCGCGGTTCCCCGCGGGAAATCGTGCGGTATCGTAACCGGCCCGCCGACGTGGCGCGGCGCCCGCCCCTGCGACGCCGCGGACCGCTTGCGGGAAGCGGGGCGGCGCCTGACATCTGCGGGGTGACCGCCGCTGCCTTCGCGCTGATCCGCCTGACGATCGGCCTCCTCCTCCTGTTCCTCGTGGTCTTCCTGCTGCCGCTCGCCACCCACGCCCTGTGGTGGACGTCGCGCGGCGGCCGCGCCGAGAGCTGGTCGGCGGCCGACTGGTCGAGCACCGGGCTCCTGCCGCCGGCCGGAACCGTGCCGGCCGCCATGGTGCGGGTCTACGCCGCACGGGTCGGGCGCTGGCGGGGCATCTTTGCCCATCACAGCTGGATCGTCGTGAAGGCGGCGGGCGCCCCCCGCTACACCCGCTACGACGTGGTCGGCTGGGGCAGCCCCGTGCGCACCGACGCCTACGCGCCGGACGGGCGCTGGTTCGGCAACGACCCCGAGACGGTGCTGGCCCTCGACGGCCCGGCCGCGGAGCGGGCGATCCCGCAGGTGCGCGCGGCGGTGGCGGACTACCCCTACCGGGCGCTGGGCTCCTACCAGGTCTGGCCGGGGCCGAACTCGAACACCTTCGCGGCCCACGTCCTCGCCCGCATCCCCGACAGCGGCGCCACCCTGCCGCCGACCGCGCTCGGCAAGGACTGGACCCCGCCCGGCCGCCTCGTGGAGGTGACGCCGAGCGGCACCGGCCTGCGGATCAGCCTGCGCGGCTACGTGGGCCTCACCCTCGGCTGGGTGGAGGGCGTCGAGGTCAACCTCCTCGGCGCGGTGGCGGGCGTCGACCTGCGCCGCCCGGCCCTGAAGCTGCCGGGCTGGGGGCGGCTGGGCCTCGGGGCGTGATGGCCGCAGGGGCCCCCGGGAACCCGCGGGCCCCGAGCGGCTTTCCGCCTCCATGCCCGAGCCCGCCCCCGACGCCACCGCCGCCGCATCGTCCCTGCGCGTGGTGGTCGACCTCAACCGCTGCCAGGGCTACGCCCAGTGCTGCTACGCGGCGCCCCGGCACTTCCGCATCGAGGGGCACGAGGCCCTGTTCTACCACCCGGCGCCCCCCCGCACGGAGCGCGACGACATCGAGCGCGCCCGCATATCCTGCCCGGTCCAGGCGATCCGGGTGGAAGATCCCGGGGTGGATCCCGCCGACTCCGCGTCCCGCGAGGTCTGACGCGGCATGGCATCCCCCGGGGCACCCGTTGAGCGCGTCGTCATCGTCGGAGCGGCGCTCGCCGGCCTGCGCGCGGCCGAGGCGCTGCGCCGCGCCGGCTTCGCCGGCCGCCTCGCCATGGTCGGCGCGGAGCCCCACCCGCCCTACGACCGGCCGCCGCTCTCCAAGCACGTGCTGACGGGAGAGGTCGCGGCCGAGGCCACCACCCTGCCGAACCTCGTGCCGCTCGACGCGGACTGGCACCTCGGCAATGCCGCCGAGGCCCTGGACCGGCGGGCCGGCCGCGTGCGCCTCGCGGACGGGACGGACCTGCCCTACGACCGGCTGCTCATCGCCACCGGCACCCGGGCGCGGCCCTGGCCGAACCCCCACGAGGGGCGGCTCGCGGGCGTCCACACCGTGCGGGGCCGGGACGACGCGGCGCGCCTCGCGCGGGCGCTGGCGGCGCGGCCGCGGCGGGTCGTGGTGATCGGCGGCGGCTTCATCGGCTGCGAGGTGGCGGCGGCCGCCCGCAGCCTCGACCTGCCCGTGACCCTGGTGGAGCCCGGGCCCGCCCCCCTCGCGCGGGTGCTCGGGCGCCATCTCGGCGCCGTGGTGGGGGCGCTCCACGAGGCCCGCGGCGTGGACCTGCGCTGCGGCGCCGAGGTGGAGTGGCTGGAGGATGACGGGCAGGGCCGCGTGGTCCGCGCCCACCTTGCCGGCGGCGACAGCCTGGAGACCGACTGCGTGGTGGCGGCGCTGGGCGCCGTGCGCAACACCGACTGGCTCGCGGGCTCCGGCCTCAGCTTCGACCCCAAGGGCCTCGACTGCGACGGGCACGGCTTCGTCCTCGACGCGGACGGCCGGCCGGACCCGCGCATCCTCGCGGCCGGCGACGTCGCCCGCTTCCCCCACCCGGTCTACGACGGCCGCCGGGTCGCCCTGGAGCACTGGAGCCACGCGGTGGCGCAGGGCGAGCACACCGGCCGCCTGCTCGCCGGCGCCCGGCCGGGCGAGCCCTACGCCGCGCTGCCGACCTTCTGGTCGACGCAAGGGGGCATCACCATCAAGTCCGCCGGCCTCACCGAGGGGGCCGACGGCCTCGTGATCGCCCAGGGCGACCCGAAGCGCGGCCGCTTCCTCGCCCTCTACGGGCAGGGGAATCGCACCATCGCGGCGGTCTCGGTGGATGCGGGCCGCTGGCTCCCCACCTACGCCCGGACGATCACCGCCCGCGCGCCTTTCCCGCCGGTCCGCGGCGCCACCGACCAGCCGCACGACCTCGCCGTGCTGCCGCCGGGCCTCGATTGATCCAGGACCGCCATGGCCGAACAGACCGCCGAACAGACCGCCGACCCCACCCTCCTGCGCCAGATCAAGGACGAGGCGAACCGGCCCGATCCCTATCCGCTGTTCGCGCGCCTGCGCGCCTGCCCGGTCTCCCGCCAGGAGGACGGCACCGACTGCGGCACCTGGGTCGCGGCGACCCACGCGGCGGTCTCGCAGCTCCTCGCCGACCCGCGCATCAGCTCCGAGACCCTGCCGCCCGCCGACCGGCCGCGCACCGGCAACCCGTTCACGGACTGGATCGTCAAGCCGATCCGCGACCGCATCACCGACGCGCACCGGCCCTTCATCTTCCGCGACCCGCCGGACCACGACGCCCTGCGGGCCGCCGTGATGCACCAGTTCACCCGCGAGCGGGTGCAGGGCATGCGCGCCCGCTCCGACCGGCTGGTGGCCGACCTCCTCGACAAGCTCTGCGACGCCCGCGAGATCGACATCGTCGACGACCTCGCCTACCCGCTGCCCGTCACGGTGATCTGCGAGCTGTTCGGCGTGCCGACCGAGGACGAGCCGAAGTTCCACGGCTGGGCGACGCAGCTCGCCACGGCGCTCGAGCCCGACAGCCTGCAGGACGACGAGCTCCGCGCGAAGAACAGCCGGACCTTCGACGAGATCTCGGCCTACATGGCCGACCTGATCCGGGAGAAGCGCCGGCACCCGGCCGACGACATGCTCTCGGGGCTCGCCAACCACGACGCCCCGGAGGGCGGCCGGATGGGCGACTACGACCTGATCGCCACCGCGATCCTGATGCTGGTGGCGGGCCACGAGACCACCGTGAACCTCATCACCAACGGCACCCTGACGCTGCTGCGCCACCCGCAGGAGCTGGCGCGCCTCGCCGCGGAGCCGGGGCGGGGCCCGCGGGTGGTGGAGGAGCTGCTGCGCTACGAGCCGCCGGTGCAGTTCCGGACCCGCCGGGCGCTCGCCGACGTGCCGGTCTGCGGCGTCACGATCCCCGAGGGCGCCTGCGTGGTGCTGATGCTCGCCTCCGGCAACCGGGACGAGGCGGTGTTCGCCCATCCCGAGCGCTTCGACCCCGACCGGCGGGACAACCGCCACCTCGGCTTCGGTGGCAGCCTGCACTACTGCGTCGGCGCCCCGCTCGCCCGCTTCGAGGCGGAGGCGGCGCTCACGGCGCTCGCGCGGCGCCTCAGGAACCCACGCCTCGTCGCCGACCCGCCGCCCTACCGGCCGGGCGCGGCCCTGCGCGGCCCGAAGCACCTGCGAGTGGCCATCGACGGGATGGCCTGAGGGCGGATCGGGATTACAATCCTGGATTTAATTCTGATATTGTTCAATCTATGTTTGTCTATGCTTGAGGAGGCGGATTTTTTAAGTATCCGGTAAGGCTGATCGAGGAAGGTAGTCCGGGACCGATCCCCAGCCGCCGGCATCCTTCCATGAGCATGGACGTCCTCTCGACGCGCCGCTTCTTCGTCTGCACCTGCAGGGTCGGCCTCGCCGGCATCGCGATGAACCTCTCCCTGCTCGCCCTGATGCCGCAGGGCATCCGCCTGCCGGCCCACGCGGCCGGCCCGCTCGCTCTCTGCCTCGCCCTGGGGGCAGCGGGCGTCCTGCTCGCCGCCGGGCGCTGGGATCGCAGCGCGGTGGCGGCGCTCGCCCTCGCCCACGTCCTGCTCCTCGGCGCCCTGAACGCGGTCGGCCACCTCGCGCCGGCCTATCTGGGCCGCGGCTTCGCGCCGGCCGATGCCGCGCTCGCCCGCCTCGACGCGCTCCTCGGCTTCGATTGGCCCGCCTACTTCGCGTGGCACGCGGCCCACCCTGCCATCGGCACCGCCTGCCGGGTCGCCTACCTGATCTGGCCGCAGATGGCCCTGATCCTCGTCGTCGTGCTGGCCCGCCACGGGTGCTTCGAGCGGCTCGCGCGCCTCATCGCCGCGACGGCCCTCGCGCTGGCCCTCGTCTACCTCGCCGCCATCCTGGTCCCGGCCTACGGAGCCTACGTCCAGCACGGGATGTCGCCGGCGCTCCACCCCGACCTGCCGGTGGCGTTCTCCGACTTCAAGCCCGCCTACGACGCGCTCCGGGCCGGCCTCGTCGATCTCTACGCGGAGGAGATCCCGAGCGGGGCGATCTCCTTCCCGAGCTTCCACACCACGACGATCCTGCTCTACGCCTGGGCGGCTTGGCCGACCCCGGCCCGCTGGCCGATCCTGGCCGTGCAGGCGGCCTGCTTCCTCGCCGTGCCGGTGCAGGGCGCCCACTTCCTGACGGACATGATCGCCGGGGGCGCGATCGGCCTCGTGGCGATCCGCGCCTCCGCCCCGCTCGTCCGTCTCGCGGGCGGGTGCGCGCCGGGGATGAGCCTGGCGCCGCGGACGGCCTGAGGCGCGCCGACCCTGGCCAAGGGGGCCCCGGCGCGGCATTCTGGCCCCGACCGTCCGCCGGAACTTGGCCGAGGCTCCCCGCGTCGACCCGGGGAAGGCCGGCCGAGGGCCGGTGCCACCTGCTCAGGGTCCGACCCCATGCGCGTCCACCCCATCGCTCTCGCCACCGTCTTCGCCGCCCTCCTCGCCACGGCATCCGCGCCCGCGGCGGCCCAGGGCCTCTCCGCGACGAATCCCAACAGCTACAACGACCTGATGGCCCGGCAGGGCGAGATCCGCACCCTGCAGCAGAACTTCACCTCGGACCTCAACACCCTGCGCTATCAGAACCAGCGGGCGGTGCAGTTCCGGCAGCCCGACGAGATCTACGGCGGCCCGGTGCTCCTGCGCTCCGGCCGGGGCGTGCGCGCCTCCGGCCTGCGCGGCGCGGGCAGCGGCATCCGCGCGGCCCGTCCCCGGGGCGGCCTCGACACCGGCATCTGCGTCGGCTGCTGAGACGGGCTCCGCTCGATCGAAGCGGAGCCCGAAGGGATCAAGCGGATTTGGTACGCGTCAGCGCTCCGGCGGGTCCGGGGCGCGCAGGCGGTAGCCGACGCCGGTCTCGGTGAGGAGGAGGCGCGGGCGCTCCGGGTCCGCCTCCAGCTTGTGCCGGAGCTGGCGGATGTAGACCCGCAGGTATTGCGGGTCCGAGGAGGCCAGCACCCGGCTCATCAGCTGGGCGTGGGTCAGCACCTTGCCGGCATGCTGCACGAGCACGCGCAGGAAGTCGTACTCGCGGGGGGTGAGGTGGACCTCGCGGCCGTCCACCCGGACGTGGCGGCGCACGAGGTCGACGCTCAGGCCGTCGAGCTGGAAGACCGGGCGCTCCCCCTGCGTGGCGAGGCGGTGCCGGAGGGCGTTGCGCAGGCGCGCCAGCAGCTCGCCCATGCCGAAGGGCTTCGTCACGTAGTCGTCCGCTCCGAGGTCGAGGGCCTCGACCTTGCCGGGCTCGTCGTCCCGGCTCGACAGCACCACCACGGGCAGGTCCGGGTGGGCGGCGCGGATGCGCGCGAGGAGCTCGTGGCCGCGCAGGTCCGGCAGGCCGAGGTCGAGGATCACGAGGTCGGCGCCGGGCCGGGCCAGCGCCTCCAGCGCGGCCGCGCCGGTGCCCGCCTCCACGACCTCGTAGCCCTGGCTCGTGAGGCCCGTGCGCAGGAGGCGGCGGATCGGCGGCTCGTCGTCGACCACGAGGATGCGGGTGCTCATGGGGTGCTCATATGGGGCTCGTGCGACCGGTCCCGGCGCGGGGCCGCCGGGGGTTCCGGCGCCGGGCTCCCGTCGCCCGGCGGCACCGGCAGCAGCAGGGTGAAGGCGGCCCCCGGTCCCCCGGGACGGTTGCCGGCCGTCAGCGTGCCGCCCATCGCCTCCACGAAGCCCCGCGCGATGGCGAGCCCGAGGCCCGTGCCGGCCCGGACCCGGTCGCCCTTGGCGGCCCGGTGGAACTTCTCGAAGATCCGCTCCAGCTCCGCCTCCGGCAGGCCCTCGCCCCCGTCGAGCACCCGGAGGCGCACCCGCGCGCCCTCCCGCCGCGCCGAGATCGTGACGGTCGTGCTGGGGGCCGTGTACTTCGCGGCGTTGTCGAGGAGGTTCACGAGGGCCTGCTCGAACAGGACCGGGTCGAGGCGCAGGGGCGGCAGGCCGGGGGCGAGGTCGAGGACCACCCGGTGCCCGGCCAGCGCCCGCTCGGTCCGGCGCAGCGCCGTGTCGACGATCTCGGCGACGTCCTGGGTCGCGAGGTTCGGGACGACCGCGCCGGCCTCCAGCCGGGTCATGTCGAGGAGGTTGGCGATGAAGCGGTTCAGGCGCTCGGCCTCCTCGATGATCGTGCCGAGGAGGTCGGCCTTGGCGGCGGCGTCCAGCGCCCCGTCGAGGTCCCGCAGGGTGCTGGCCGAGCCGAGCACCGAGGCCAGCGGCGTGCGCAGGTCGTGGCTGATCGAGGTGAGCAGCGCCTGGCGCAGGCGATCGGTCTCGGCGGCGCGCGCGGCCCGGTCGAGGTCCTCCACGAGGCGCACCCGCTCGATGGCCAGCGCCCCCTGGTCGCAGAGCGCGTCGAGGAGGCGCCGCTCCTCGGGCGAGAGCAGGGGGCCGGGGCGGTCGGCGTCGAGGCCGACGAGGCCGAGGGTGCCGCGGCCGGTGCGCAGCGGCAGGAACAGCCGGCGGGCGCCGGGCAGCGTGTCGGCCCCGCGCCCCGCCGGCCGGTCGTTGTCGAAGGCCCACTGGGCCGCCGCGAGGTCCGCGGCGTCGAGGGCGTCCTCGGGCGGATAGCCGGCCCGCACCGCGAGGGGGCGGGCCGGGGGCGCGCCCGCAGGGATCGAAGAGGTCGGGGCGGGGGCGTCCCCGGGGCCGCCCGGCTCGGGCAGCAGCAGCACCACCCGCACCCGCAGCATGGCGGCGACCTGGTAGGCGGTGGCCCAGAGCACGTCGTCGAGGGTGCCGCAGCCCGCGAGCTTGCGGCTGAAACCGTAGAGCCGCTCTGTGCCAAGCGCCCGGGCCTGGGCCAGCACCGCCTGGGCGCGGGCCCGGGCGCCGAGGTTCGAGACCAGCACCGCCACCACCGTGAACAGGATCAGCGCCGCCACGTTGGCGGGGTCGGCCACCGTGAAGGTGTAGACCGGGGGCAGGAAGAAGAAGTTGTAGGCGAGCGAGGCCGCCGCCACCGCGGCGAGGGCGGGCCCGAGCCCGTGGCGGATCGCCACCACCACCACGGCGGTCAGGAAGGCGAGGTCGGCGTTCTCCGCCCCGAGCACCGGCTGCAGGGCGAGGCCGATGCCGAGGGCGCCCGCCACCGCGGCGAGCGCGACGGCGTAGGGCAGGGCGCGGGCGGGCTCGCGCGCGCGGGCAAGCTCGCGCGGCAGGGCGCGCGCGGCCCGGGCGGCGGGCGCGGCCTCCGCCTCGCCGGCCACGACGTGCACGCTGATCGAGCCCGCGCGGGCCACGAGGTCGTGCACCACCGAGCCGTGCAGGAGGGGGAACAGCCAGCCGCGGGCGGACTTGCCGACGACCACGTGGTTGGCGTTCACCGCGCGGGCGTGGGCGAGGATGTCCTCGGCGATGCGCCGGCCCCCCGGGATCGTCACCGCCTCGCCGCCGAGGCGGTCGGCGAGGCGCAGCGTCCCGGCGATCCGGTCGCGCTCGGCCTCGCTCAGGCTCGCGGCGCGGGCCCCCTCGACGGTCAGGGCGATCCAGGGCGCGTGCAGGCGGTCGGCGAGGCGCTTGGCGTAGCGCACGAGGCCGGCGGCCCGCGGGTCCTCGCTCACGCAGACGAGCACCCGCTCGCCCGCCCCCCAGGGGCCGGGGATCGCGTGCTCGCGCATGTGGCTGAGGAGCTGGTCGTCCACCTGCTCGGCGGTGCGCCGCAGCGCGAGCTCGCGCAGCGCCGTGAGGTTGCCGCGGGAGAAGTAGTGGCTGAGGGCCCGGGCCGCGTCGGGGGCGCGGTAGACCTTGCCGTCCCGCAGGCGCTGGATCAGGTCGTCGGGGCTGAGGTCCACCACCTCGATGTCGTCGGCACGATCGAGGACCGCGTCCGGCACCGTCTCGCGCACCCGCACCCGGGTGATGCGGGCGACGACGTCGTTCAGGCTCTCGAGGTGCTGGATGTTGAGGGTGGTCTCCACGTCGATGCCGGCGGCGAGGAGCTCCTCCACGTCCTGGTGGCGCTTGGGGTGGCGCGAGCCCGGCGCGTTGGTGTGGGCGAGCTCGTCCACCAGGGCGAGGGCCGGGCGCCGGGCCAGCACCGCGTCGAGGTCCATCTCCTCCAGCACGCTGCCGCCGTGCGCCGTGCGCCGCCGCGGCACGGTCTCGAGGCCGGCGAGCAGCGCCTCGGTCTCGCGCCGGCCGTGGGTCTCGGCCAGCGCCACCACCACGTCGAGGCCTGCGGCCCGGCGGGCCCGCGCGGTGGTGAGCATCTCGTAGGTCTTGCCGACGCCGGGCGCCGCGCCGAGGTAGATCTTGAGGCGCCCCCGTGCGCCGCGCGCGCCCGACCGCGCCGCCCGCAGCAGGGCGTCGGGGGAGGGGCGCTCGGGGTCGCGGGGCGGCTCGCTCATGGCGGGCGCGATCCTACAGGATCCGGCGCGCGCGGGCGCGCCGGATCACCAAGCCTTGTCACCGGGTCTCGTCACCGGGGCGCCGCGGGGCCGAGCGCGTCGAGGGCGAGGTTGAGGGCGAGCACGTTCACCCGCGGCTCGCCGAGGAGCCCGAGGAGGCGCCCGCGCACCTGCCCGGCCACCAGGGCCTCGAGGCGGGCCTCGGGCAGGCCCCGGGCGCGGGCGACGCGGGGCACCTGGAACAGGGCGGCCTCGGGCGAGATGTCGGGGTCGAGGCCCGAGCCGCTCGCGGTGACGAGGTCGACGGGCACCGGCCGCCCCGGGTTCTCGGCCTGCAGGGCGTCGCGCGCGCTCCGCACCCGCTCGGCCAGCGCCGCGCTGGTGGGCCCGAGGTTCGAGCCGCCGGAATTCGCGGCGTTGTAGGGGGCCGGCACGGTCTTCGACGGGTCGGCCGGGTCCGGCGCCACGGTGGCCGAGGGGCGGCCGTGGAAGTAGCCCGGGGCCGCGAAGCTCTGCCCGATCAGGCTCGATCCGACGACGTGCCCGTCGCGCACCACGAGGCTGCCGGCGGCGGAGGCGGGGAAGAGCAGGGCGGCGAGCCCCGTCACGGCGAGGGGGTAGGCGAGGCCGGTGAGCGCCGTGAGCGCCAGGAAGAGGACGAGGGCCGGCCGGAGCTGGCGGGGCAGGGGGAGAGAGCGGGACATGGAACGGGACATGGCTGTGGCTCAGACGAGGTGGAGGGCGGTGACGGCGAGATCGATCGCCTTGATGCCGGCGAACGGCACCAGGAGGCCGCCGACGCCGTAGACGAGGAGGTTGCGGCGCAGGAGCGCCCCGGCCCCGACCGGCCGGTAGGCGACGCCGCGCAGCGCCAGCGGGATCAGCGCCACGATGATCAGCGCGTTGAAGATGATCGCCGACAGGATGGCGCTCCGGGGCGAGGCGAGGCCCATGACGTTCAGCGCCTGGAGCTGCGGGTAGAGCCCGAGGAACATCGCCGGCAGGATCGCGAAGTACTTCGCCACGTCGTTGGCGATCGAGAAGGTGGTGAGCGCCCCGCGGGTCATCAGGAGCTGCTTGCCGATGCCGACGATCTCGATGAGCTTCGTCGGGTCGGAATCGAGGTCGACCATGTTGCCGGCCTCCCGCGCCGCCGCGGTGCCGGTGTTCATGGCGACGCCGACATCGGCCTGGGCGAGCGCCGGGGCGTCGTTGGTGCCGTCCCCGCACATCGCCACGAGCTTGCCCTCCCCCTGCTCGCGGCGGATGAGCGCCAGCTTGTCCTCGGGGGTCGCCTGCGCGAGGAAGTCGTCGACCCCGGCCTCGGCCGCGATGGCGGCGGCGGTGACGGGGTTGTCGCCGGTGATCATCACCGTGCGGATGCCCATGCGGCGCAGCTCCGCGAAGCGCTCGCGGATCCCGCCCTTCACCACGTCCTTGAGGTGGACCACCCCGAGGAGGCGCCCGTCCTCGGCCACGGCCAGCGGCGTGCCGCCCTCGCGGGCGATCCCGTCCGCGATCGCCCGCAGCTCCGCGGCGATCGCCTCCCGGGCGGGGTCGAGGGCGCTCCCCGGGCGGGTGCGGAGCGCAAGGTCCCCCGCCCCGGCCTCGGGCTCGGCTCCCGCGTCCGCGTCCGCGTCCGCGGCCTCCGCGAAGGCCAGCACCGCCTCGACGGCCCCCTTGCGGATGCGCGCGGCCGCGAGGTCGATGCCGCTCATCCGGGTCTCGGCCGAGAACGGCACGAAGCGGGCGCCGAGCTCGGCGAGGTCGCGGCCGCGCAGGCCGTGGGCCTCCTTGGCGAGCACCACGATCGAGCGCCCCTCCGGGGTCTCGTCGGCGAGGGATGCGAGCTGGGCGGCATCCGCCAGCGCCTCCGGCGCCACGCCCGTCACGGGCCGGAAGGCCACCGCCTGCCGGTTGCCGAGGGTGATGGTGCCGGTCTTGTCGAGGAGCAGCGTGTCGACGTCGCCGGCCGCCTCCACGGCCCGGCCCGAGAGGGCGAGCACGTTGAAGCGCACGAGCCGGTCCATGCCGGCGATCCCGATCGCCGAGAGCAGGGCGCCGATCGTCGTCGGGATCAGCGTCACGAACAGGGCGACCAGCACCACCAGGGGGATCGCCCCGCCCGCGTAGGACGCGAAGCTCGGGATCGTGGCCACCGCCAGCACGAAGACCAGGGTGAGGCCGGCGAGCAGGATGTTGAGGGCGATCTCGTTCGGGGTCTTGCGCCGGGCCGCCCCTTCCACGAGGGCGATCATCCGGTCCACGAAGGTGGAGCCGGAGGCCGCGGTGATGCGCACCCGGATCGCGTCGGAGAGCACCTGCGTGCCCCCCGTCACCGCCGAGCGGTCGCCGCCGGATTCGCGGATCACGGGGGCGGACTCGCCGGTGATCGCCGCCTCGTTGACGGAGGCGACGCCCCGGACCACCTCGCCGTCCGAGGGGATCAGGTCGCCCGCCTCCACGAGCACCTCGTCGCCGACGCGCAGGCTCGTGGCCGGCACCGTCTCGAAGGCCTCGCCCGCGCCCGTGAGGCGCTTGGCCGTGGTGTCGGTGCGGCTGCGCCGCAGGGCGTCCGCCTGGGCCTTGCCGCGCCCCTCCGCCACCGCCTCGGCGAAGTTGGCAAACAGCACGGTGAACCACAGCCAGAGCACGATCTGGCCCGAGAAGGCGAGGCCGTCCGCGCCGACCAGGAGGTCGCGCCCGAACAGGAGCGTGCTGAGCGCCGCCACCACCGCGACGACGAACATCACGGGGTTGCGGGCCAAGGTGCGGGGGTCGAGCTTGACGAGGGCGCCGCGCAGGGCCGGCCCGAGGAGGGCAGCGCGCGAGGCGGAGGATCGGGGCGCGGCGTGGGGCGCTGGATGGGATGCGAAGGGCGACATGCTCGGGTGTCCGGAAGGGGGGCGGGGGTTCGGGCGGCGCTCAGGGCGCGAGGATCCGGCCCGCGAGGGCGGCCGCCGCCGCGAGGGCGAGGCCCCCGAGGAGCGCGACCGCGAGCAGCGCGAGGACGAGGTCGAGGGTCCGCACCGGCGGCCCGGCGGCCCCGTGGGGCCGCGGCGGCCGGCGGGGGAGGCGGCGGGGGGCGACGGCGTGGCGCATCGGCCTCAGCCCCCCGCCGGGAAGGTCTGGCCGGCGGCGCCGGCCAGGTGCTCGACCACGGGCCCGAGGGCGAGCGCCGGGAAGAAGGTGAGGCCGCCGACGATCAGGATGACGCCGACGAGGAGGCCGACGAACAGGCCGCCATCGGTCGGGAAGGTCCCGGCCGAGGCCGGCACCCGCCGCTTGGCGGCGAGGGAGCCCGCGATGGCGAGCGCCGGGACGATCACCAGGAAGCGCCCGGCGAGCATGCCGAGGCCGAGGGTCGCGTTGTAGAAGGTGGTGTTGGCCGTGAGGCCCGCGAAGGCCGAGCCGTTGTTGGCCGCCGCCGAGGTGTAGGCGTAGAGGATCTCCGAGAAGCCGTGCGGGCCGGCATTGGCGGGCCCCGCGAGCCCCGCCGGCACGACGCTCGCCAGCGCCGCGAGGCCCAGCATGGCGAGCGGCAGGCACAGGATCGCCAGCATCGCCATCTTGACCTCGCCGGCCTCGATCTTCTTGCCGAGGTACTCGGGGGTGCGCCCGACCATCAGGCCCGCCACGAAGATCGCGATCACCACGAAGACCAGCATGCCGTAGAGCCCGGCGCCGACCCCGCCGACGATGATCTCGCCGAGCTGCATGTTGATCAGCGGGACGAGGCCGCCGAGGGCCGTGAAGCTGTCGTGCATGGCGTTGACGGCGCCGCACGAGGCCGCCGTCGTCACCGTGGCGAAGAGCGCCGAGGCGACGAGGCCGAAGCGCACCTCCTTGCCCTCCAGGTTGCCGCCGGCGAGGCCGAGCCCGTCGAGGACCGGGCTCCCGGCGCTCTCGGCCGCGTAGACCACGGCGAGGCCGGCGAGGAACAGGACGCCCATGGCGGCGAGCAGCGCGAAGCCCTGCCGCTCGGACCCGACCATGCGGCCGAACACGTTGGTGAGCGCCGCGCCGATCGCGAAGATCGAGACCACCTGGACGAAGTTCGACAGCGCGCTCGGGTTCTCGAACGGGTGGGCGGCGTTGGCGTTGAAGAAGCCGCCGCCGTTGGTGCCGAGCATCTTGATGGCGACCTGGCTCGCCACGGGCCCCACCGCGATGGTCTGGCCGGCGCCCTCGAGCGTCGTCGCCGCGACCGCGCCGTGCAGCGTCTGCGGCACGCCCTCGGCCACCAGGAACAGCGCGTAGACGAGGCACAGGGGCAGGAGCACGTAGAGGACCGTGCGGGTGAGATCGACCCAGAACGAGCCGACCGTGGCGGCGGTGGCCCGGGCGAAGCCCCGCACCAGGGCCAGCGCGAGGGCGATGCCGGTGGCCGCCGAGAGGAAGTTCTGGTGGGTGAGCCCCAGCATCTGCGCGAGGTACGACATCGTCGTCTCGCCGCCGTAGGACTGCCAGTTGGTGTTGGTGACGAAGCTCGCGGCGGTGTTGAAGGCGAGGTCCGGCGCCACCGGGCCCTGTCCGTCCGGGTTGAGGGGCAGCCAGGCCTGCAGGCGCAGGAGCCCGTAGAGGGCGAGGAAGCCGAGGGCGTGGAACAGCAGCATCCCGCCCGCGTAGGCGCGCCAGGACTGCTCCTCGGCCGCGTCGATGCCGGCGGCCCGGTAGAGCCCCCGCTCCACGGGGCCGAGCACCGGCGAGAGCAGGGTGGGGGCGCCCGCGTAGACGCGGCTCATGTAGCCGCCGAGGGGGCGCACGAGCGCCAGCACCGCCGCGCAGAACAGCGCGATCTGGATCCAGCCGTTGAGGCTCATGGGTGGTGGTCCTTGCTGGGATCGTTGTGCGGGTGTTCTCGCGGGGCTCAGAACCGCTCGGGCCGGACCAGGGCGTAGGTCAGGTAGCCGAGGAGGCCGAGGGTCACGAGGGCGCCGAGGGCGAGGTCGAGGGTCATGCCGGGCATCGGGCGTCCCTCAGAGGCGCTCGCACAGGGTCGCGTAGGCGGCGCTGGCGGCGAAGAAGGCGAGCCCGCCCGCCACGAACAGCAGGTCGGGCAGGAGGTCGGGCAAGCTGGCGAGGACGGACACGGGCTCTGCTCCCACGGCGGGGCGGGCGCCGGAGGGGCGCCCAAGGCCCGGGAGAATCGCCGGAGCGCCGTCAGGATGCGAGGCGGAGCGGAGGCGCCTCCCGTGAGGATCCCGTTAGGATCGGGGCCGGCGTCAGGCCGGCTCCATCGGGGTCGGCCTCAGGCCGGCTCCTTCAGGGCGATCAGCCCGAGGAGGAGCGCCACCGGCAGGGCGAGGCACCAGAACCCGGCCCCCGCGTAGCCGAAGGCGCCGGCGAGCGCGCCGAGCGCGAAGGCCAGGACGGCGGGCAGCATCCGCGCGAGGCGGCCCCGGGCGGGGCTGCCGGGGCCGTCCCCCGCGGCCCCCCGCAGGGCGTCGACCGCGTCGATCACCGCCTGGGTGACGTTGACGGTCATCACGGTGGTGGCGGCGAGGTGGGCGAGGGCGAGGCGGCCCAGCGCGTTCTGCACCCCCATGGCCGCGACGCCGAGCATCCCGACGAACACCGCGGCGGGGCCGTCCGGGTTGCCGAGGGGCGCGAGGCCGAGCCCGGCGCCCGCGAAGGCCGCGAGCAGCCCGGCCTCCAGGGCGAGGAGCCAGCGCAGGGGCGGCCGGCCCCGCGCCTCCAACGCCAGGGCGAGGAGGCGCGCGCCCGCCACCGCCAGCACGAAGGCCGGCAGCGCCAGGAGCTTGGCGAGGACGCCGCTCGAGGTGGAGACGAGCTCGGCCCCGATCAGCACGAAGTTGCCGGTGACGTGGGCGGTGAACAGCCCCGCGAGCGCCACGAAGGCCGCCGCGTCCACGAAGCCCGCCACGAAGGCGAGGCCGAGCCCGGCGACGAGATCGCGGCCGAGCCGCCCCGCCCCCCCGGCCGCCGGCCGCTCCCGCATCGCCTCGGCCATCGCGCGCCCTCCTTGCGTGAAGACTCGGCCTGCCAGCCCGGCCTGCCGATCCCGCCTGCCGCACAAGCGACGGCGGGCGGCCCGGGTTTCAAGGGCCGGAGGCCGGAACCCGGTGACAAACCCCGCGCCTCAGGGCGAAGGCTCTACACCGTGCCCCGCAGGACGAGGAGCACGCTGCCCAGGATGGCCAGCGCCAGGGCCGCGCAGAGGACGAGGAAGAGCCAGCGGGGCAAGGTCGGGAGCTTTCGGGCCCGCGGGGCGGGCGGATCGAGGGGGCACAGGGACGGGGAGGGGGAACGGCGCCGGCCAGCGTCCGGTTCGCCCGACTGCCCCCGTGGGCTTCGGGTCAGGATCTTCGGGTCAGGATCTTCGGGGGTCAGGATCTTCCCCGGACGGAGCCGCGGGGCGGGCGCAGGGGTTTGGAGTCCGGATCGGCCCGCGGGCCGGGTTCGGGGCGAAATCGGAGGGAGCGTGGGGCAGCGCTACGGCATCGAGATCCGCACGGCGACCGCGGCCGACGCGCCGGGGCTCGCCGAGCTCCTGCGCGGGGCCGGGTGGGCGCTGCCGGCGCCGCGCCTCGCGGAGCGCCTCGAGGCCCTGCGCCAGGGCCCCGGGGCCGCGCTGCTCGCCGGCGCCTGGGGGCCGCCGAGCGGCCTCGTGGTGCTCCACTGGCACCCGACCCTCGCGGCCGACCTGCCCTCCGCCGAGATCACGACGCTGCTGGTCGATCCCGAGGAGCGCCGGCGCGGCATCGGCCGCCTGCTCCTCAAGGCCGCCGCCCAGGCGGCCCGCTCGGCCGGCTGCGGCGACCTGCGGATCTGCGCCGGGCCGGACGCGCCGGAACTCGCCGCCTTCTGCGCCGCGACGGGCTTCTCGGAGGCGGCCACCTGCCGGGTCCGGCCCCTGCGCAAGCGCGCCTAGTGGGCCGTCCGGGCCCGCCCCGCCTCCCGGCGGACGGCGTAGCGGTAGCGCGTGCCGCGATCGTCGAGGAGCTCGCCCCCGGGCCCGTCCTGCCAGACCACCTCGTCGCCCGGGGCGAGGGCGTCGGTGAGGACGAGCCCGCGGGCGATCTCCAGCTCGATCCCGGCCCCGTAGGCCGTGCAGGTCTCCTGCCGGATGGCGCCCGCGAGGTCGGCCCCGTCGGGAAGGCAGACGAACAGGACGCCGTCGGCGACGGCGAGCGAGTAGGTGGGCATGGGCGGCTCCGCGTTGCGCGAGGCCCCGAGTTAGGGACCCGGGGTCCGCTTGGGAGCGGGTCCGCGCGGGAGGCAGCCCCGCGGTGCATGCAGGGCCGCGGGCGATCCGGCTCGCGCGTCGCGGGCCGTCATCAACCTGTCGTCAACCTCTGGTGTCGATCGCACGAACGGCAAGGATTTGTAATCCATCGTCGGCCGTCCGGGAGCTGAACCATGTCGCATTCCCCCGCACAGGGCTTCGGCGGCGGCCTCGCCCCGCAGCCCGCGCTGGAGCCGCACGGGCGGCCGAACCTCGACGGCTCGCGCTCCCTCCTGGTCACGGCACTGTTCACGGCCCTGATCGCCGCGGCGCTGCTCTACGTCGGCTACAGCATCTACGCGGATGTCGAGGCCACGGGCGTCCGGATCACCACCTACCTGCCCTACCTCCTGCTCTTCGTGGCGCTGGTGATCGCCCTCGGCTTCGAGTTCGTGAACGGCTTCCACGACACCGCGAACGCCGTGGCGACGGTGATCTACACCCACTCCCTGCCCGCGAACGTCGCCGTGGTCTGGTCCGGCTTCTTCAATTTCCTCGGCGTTCTGCTCTCCTCGGGCGCGGTGGCCTTCGGCATCGTCAGCCTGCTGCCCGTCGAGCTGATCCTGCAGGTCGGCTCCGGGGCGGGCTTCGCGATGGTGTTCGCGCTCCTCATCGCCGCGATCCTGTGGAACCTCGGCACCTGGTACCTCGGCCTGCCGGCCTCCTCCTCGCACACGCTGATCGGCTCGATCATCGGCGTCGGCGTCGCCAACGCCCTCCTGCACGGGCGCTCGGGCACCTCGGGCGTCGACTGGTCGAAGGCCACCGAGATCGGCTGGTCGCTGCTGCTCTCGCCGGTCTTCGGCTTCGTGGCGGCCGGCGCCCTGCTCCTCGTGCTGAAGACCGTGGTGCGCAACCCCGCCCTCTACGCCGAGCCGAAGGGTAAGGCCCCGCCGCCCCTGTGGATCCGCGGCCTCCTGATCGCGACCTGCACGGGCGTCTCCTTCGCCCACGGCTCGAACGACGGCCAGAAGGGCATGGGCCTGATCATGCTGATCCTGATCGGCACGGTGCCCACCGCCTACGCGCTCAACCGCGCCCTGCCGGACTCGGCCGTGGCCACCTTCCGGACGACCTCGCAGGCCGCCTCCGAGGTCGTGGCCCGCAAGGCCGCCGGCTACGACGTGATCGGCGACCCGCGGCCCGCGGTGACCGCCTACGTGGCCGCCCACACCATCGAGGGCGGCACCTACCCCTCGCTCAGCGTGCTGATCCGGCAGATCGGCGAGGCCGTCGACCGCTACGGCACCCTCGCCAAGGTCCCGGCCGAGGCGGTCGGCAACACCCGCAACGACATGTACCTCGCCTCGGAGGCGATCCGCTTCCTGATGAAGGACAAGGAGAGCGCGCTCTCGCCCGCCGAGGTCGAGACGCTGAAGGCCTACAAGGGCAGCCTCGACGCCGCGACGCGCTTCATCCCGCTCTGGGTCAAGATCGCGGTGGCGGTGGCGCTGGGCCTCGGCACCATGGTGGGCTGGAAGCGCATCGTGATCACGGTCGGGGAGAAGATCGGCAAGACCCACCTCACCTACGCGCAGGGCGCCTCGGCCGAGCTCGTGGCGGCGGGCACCATCGGGGCGGCGGACATGTTCGGCCTGCCGGTCTCGACCACCCACGTGCTCTCCTCGGGCGTCGCCGGCACCATGGCGGCCAACCGCTCCGGGCTCCAGCTCTCGACCCTGCGGGCGCTCGCCCTGGCCTGGGTGCTGACGCTGCCCGTGGCGATGATCCTCTCGGGCACCCTCTACGTCCTGTTCTCGAAGGTCTTCTGAGCCGTGTCCGCGGCGCCGGCGCGCCTCCTCACCGACGAGCCGGCGCTGCCCGGCCTGATCTGGGCGATGCGCTTCGACGGCGCGGGCCGCGGCCGCCTGCTCGGCCCCGGGGAGCCGGTGCCGGCGCCCGGCAGCTTCGGCGAGGGCTTCGTCTGGCTCCACCTCAACCTCAACGACGCGCGCCTCCCCGCCCTCGCCGCCGCGGGCCGCCTCGGGCCGCCGGCCCTCGTAGCCGCCGCCTTCGGGGCCGACCCGCACCAGCGCGTCGCGGTCTCGGGCGACCATGTCGGCGGGGTGGTGGCGGACCTTGTGGCCGATCCCACGGGCGAGGCCGCGGCCGGCCCCGAGGCCGCCCGCCGCCCGGGCACCGATGCGGGCGGGCGGCTGCACTTCGTGATGGGCCGGGACGTCCTGGTCAGCGGGCGGCGCCACCCGATCCGCGGCCCCGCGGCCTCCCGCGACGCGGCCGCCGAGGGCCAAAGCCTCGCCGGGCCGGTGGCGCTCCTCGAGCACCTCGTCGGGCACGTGGTCGAGGCCATGGCGGCGGCCGGCACGCGGCTCTCCGACGAGCTCGACGAGATCGAGGACCACATCCTGGAGGAGCGGATCCGCCACGAGAGCCGCCGGCTCGGGCCGATCCGCCGCGACGCCGTGCGCCTGCACCGCCAGCTCCTCGGCCTGCGGGCGGTCTTCCACCGGCTGGAGGGTCAGGAGGGCGAGCGCCTGCCCGAGGCGGCCGGCACCACGGCGGCGCGGGTGGCGCAGCGCCTCGACGCCCTCGACCGGGACATGTGCGTGCTGGCCGACCGCAGCCGGCTCCTGCAGGAGGAGCTCTCCGCCCACCTCGCCCGGCAATCGAACCGCCAGCTCTACACGCTCTCGATCCTGACGGCCCTGTTCCTGCCCCCGACCCTCGTCACCGGCCTGTTCGGCATGAACACCAAGGGCCTGCCGCTGGCCGAGTACGAGGACGGCTCGACCCTGGCGATCCTGCTCGCCGTCGCCTCGGCGCTCGCCGCCTTCGCGCTGATCCGCGGCCTCGGCATCGGGCCTACGGGCGGGCGCGGCGGCGGCCCTAGGGCCTGAGGCGGACCGGCCGCCGCAGGATCGCAGGTCGAAGCCCGATCCGCTCGACAGCGCGAAGGGCGACCGGGGGTCAGGGAGCAGACTTCGACGCCGCGGCCGAAACCGGACGGTCCTTTATCGACCCATGCCGGACTATCGGATAGGCGCTTGGCCTTCCTCAAAGCGGTCGTCCGCTACTTGCCAATGGCAAGCTCGGATCAGAGGTCGAGTCGAATGGCGCGGTCGGATCAGCTATCGCGCCTGCCATAGCGCTACGACGAGGGAGAGGTTGGCGAGGCTTAGGGCGAGCAACAGCCACCACAGGGCACCCGGGCTGGCGTGGGTTAGCACGAACGCCCCGGCTGGCGGGGCGAGCGCCTGCGTGATCAGTCCCGGCCGGGCCAAGCGGCCGACCACCAGCGGGTAGCGCACGGGGCCGAACAGGGCCAAAGGCACCGTCCCTCGCGCGATCGAATAGATCCCGTTGCCGCCGCCGTAGAGCACCAGCCAGATCCCTACGCCAGGTAGTCCGACGGCATGCAGCTGTTGCGGGACGTGCCGCACTTGGGGTTGTGGTAGATCACGACGTCGAACATCTCAGGTACGGACAGTCTCTCCGTTTGGGGGACAGCAGTTGGCCAGTGCGGCCATCGCCGGGGCACAGACTTCCGGGCGGCCCTGACAGCAGTCGCGCATGAGGAAGGCGATCAGGTCGGACAGAACAGGGTAGGCGGCGCTGTAGATAATCGAGCGGCCCTCACGCCGCGAGGCGACCAGCCCGGCGCGGCTCAGTTCCTTGAGGTGATGGGACACGGCGGCGGCGGAGACGCCGACCGCCTCGGCCAGCACGCCCGAGGCCATGCCGTCCGGGCCGGCGGTCACGAGCGACCGCACCAGGCGTAGGCGATGCTCCTGGGCGAGAGCCGCGAACGCTGCGAGGGCTTGCGGTTCGTCCATTTTCGCTACAATCTTCAAATTATCGTTTGAACGTACAAGAAAGCTGATCCTTGGACAAGCCCGCCCAGCCCTTCACCGATGGCTTGCCGAACCTGAGCGAGGCGCACTTCGAGGTACCGACCACCGAGCAGTTGCAGGTGCCGGCGGCGTTCACTCACGCACCGCGCTTCCTGATCCTCTACGGCTCGCTCCGGGAGCGCTCGTTCAGCCGGTTCCTGGCCTACGAGGCAGCGCGCCTGCTGGAGGCGATGGGCGGCGAGGTGCGGATCTACGACGCGCACGGCCTACCGCTGCCGGACGACAGCACCGCCGACCACCCGAAGGTGCAGGAGCTGCGGATGCTGTCGATCTGGTCCGAGGGGCAGGTCTGGGTCAGTCCCGAACGGCACGGCAACATGACCGGCGTGATGAAGAGCCAGGTCGACTGGCTGCCCCTGTCCGAGGGCTCCGTCCGGCCGACCCAGGGGCGCACCCTTGCCGTGATGCAGGTCTCTGGCGGGTCGCAGAGCTTCAACGCGGTGAACAGCCTGCGCCTGCTCGGCCGCTGGATGCGGATGATCACCATCCCGAACCAGTCGTCGGTGCCAATGGCCTACAAGGAGTTCGACGACGCCGGCCGGATGAAGCCGGGGCCGCTCTATGAGCGCGTCGTGGACGTGTGTGAGGAGCTGATGAAGTTCACGCTCCTGACCCGCGATCGGGCCGACTACCTGGTCGATCGCTACAGCGAGCGGAAGGAGCGCGAGCCGGAGCGGCTGAGCGCAGTGGCCGCCGACATTGGCTTTGTGAAGCGCTGAGGTTCAACCCGAGGAGCACACCCATGGCGACTCTTGAACAGTCGCCCATCGTGCATGGTTAGCCACGGCCGCTTTGGCATTCAATCGCTTCGAGAGCGGACCGGCAGAAATCCACCCCATAGCAGTCGTGCTTCTCTGCTTCACCCAGCGCCTCGAAGCGGACCATCCCGCGGCGCGCCACGGGTCGCGAGCCGCCCATGGCTTCGGTTAAGACGCGGCATCTCCTAATAGTTGACCGTCGCCCGCAGCCCCAGCACCGTGGCGTTGCGCAGGCGGCGGCCGTTCGCGTCCGCGAGGCCGCCGCCCGGGCGCATCACGTACTGGAGGTCGGGCTGCACCGTGAAGCCCGGCACCACCTCGGCCTGGTAGGTCGCCTCGATCACCGTCTCGCTGCTCCGGATCGGCCCCGTGCCGCTGCCGAGGCGGATCGCGTCGCGGTCGAAGGCCCGCGCGGCCGGGCCGATGCGGGAGTGGATGACCCCGAGGGCCGCCGTGTCGTTCGGGCGGCCCGGCAGCAGGCCCTTGTAGGCGATGCCGGCATCCACGTAGAGGTCGATCAGGTTGCGGTCGCCCGGCACGCCCGAGAGGCGCAGGAAGGCCGAGGCGCCCCGCTCGGGAGCGCCGGGCTCCCGGTAGAGCGTCTGGTCGAGGATGGCGTAGATCCCGCTGTCGCCGCGGAAGCGCCGGGCGATGCCGCTGGCCTCCGGGTCGGCGAGGAGGCGGCCGCCGACGCTGTCGAGCCGCGGGCTGTCGAAGCGGCCGAAATGATGCCAGGCGCCCAGCGTCGCGGTGCCGGGCAGGCCCTCGCCGAAGGACAGGCCCTCGGCGAAGGGCAAAACCTCGGCGAAGGGCAGGCCCGCGTAGGCGTAGGCGACCTCGCCGATCAGGAGGGCGGGGTCGTTCACCCGGAAGCTCGTGCCGGTGCGGTTGCGCCGCTGCGGGTCCGTGGTGTCGCCCTGGGCCGGCACGCCCGCCGGATCGCCGTTGAACAGGCCCACCTGGAAGGAGAGGGCCTCGGTCGGCACCCACTTCACCCGCACCGCCGGGGTCGCGAGGGGGTAGATCGGCCCGCCGCTCGGCAGCACCACGGCGCCGATGTTCGGCCAGCCGAAGCCGGCGTTGAGGAACACCACCGCCGACTGGGCGATGGCGAACTCGGTGTCGGCGGAGACCTGGCCGACCTTCACGGAAAGCTTGTCGTCGAGGAGGCGCTGCTCCACCCACAATTCGAACAGCCGGGTCGCCGGCAGGGCCTCGATGCCCGAGACCGTCGTCAGGTTGTTCACGTAGGCCCGCGACATGCCGTGGCCGTGGATCTGGAAGACGTCGGTGTGGAAGCGGGCGCCGGACAGCCCCGCCAGCCGGTCGAGGTCGACGTCGAGCGAGGCGTCGAGGCGCCCCCCGTAGGTGGCGCCGCGGCGCAGGCCCCCGGAGACGTTGCCGAGCCCCTCGCCGATGTAGGTGAGGACGTAGGTGACGCCGCGCTGCGCCAAGTAGGCCCGCAGGCCGAACGGGTCGCCGTAGGGGCCGAGGGAGGACTGGATCGAGGTGCCGATCGTCACCGAGACCTGGTCGGAGGTCTGCGACTGCGCCACAGCGGTCTGCGGGTCGCCGCCCGCGCCCGTCAGCGGCAGCAGCCCCTGGGCGGCGGCCGGCGCCCCCGCCAGGATCTGCAAGGCGAGGATCTGCAAGGCGAGGATCAGCAGCGCGGCGAGCCGCGCGATCGGGCCTGCGAGCGCCCCCGGGCGGGCGGGATGCGGCACGGCCGGCGCGCCGGCGGCCGGCCGTGGCGCGGCCCCGCTCAGTAGCGGGCCGGCACGATCAGCTCCGCCGGCACCGGCGCGCGGATGTAGTCGTCGTGGCGGACCCGGTCGGGCAGGTGCACGGGCGGATGGGCGACCTCGCCGTAGGGGATCTGTGCCAGGAGATGGCTGATGCAGTTGAGCCGCGCCCGCTTCTTGTCTACGGCCTCGACCACCCACCAGGGCGCCTCGGGGATGTGGGTGCGGGCCAGCATCTCCTCCTTGGCCCGGGTGTAGTCCTCCCAGCGGCGGCGCGATTCCACGTCCATCGGCGAGAGCTTCCACTGCTTCAGCGGGTCCGCGATCCGCATGTGGAAGCGCAGCGCCTGCTCGGCGTCGGTGATCGAGAACCAGTATTTCAGCAGCACGATGCCGGAGCGCACCAGCATCCGCTCGAATTCGGGCACGGATCGGAAGAACTCCTCCACCTCGGCCTCGGAGCAGAAGCCCATCACGCGCTCGACGCCGGCCCGGTTGTACCAGGACCGGTCGAACAGCACGATCTCGCCCGCGGCCGGCAGGTGGGCCACGTAGCGCTGGAAGTACCATTGCGTGCGCTCGCGCTCGCTCGGGGCGGGCAGCGCCGCGACGCGGCAGACGCGGGGGTTGAGGCGCTGGGTGATGCGCTTGATGACGCCGCCCTTGCCGGCCGAGTCGCGCCCCTCGAACAGGATCACCACCCGCAGGCCGCGGTGCTGCACCCAGTCCTGCAGGCGGACGAGCTCGTGCTGCAGGCGCAGCAGCTCGCGGAAGTAGAGCCCGCGGTCGAGGCCGTGGCCGCTGCCGCCCCCGTCGAGCCGCGCGAGGCGCTCCTCCTCCAGGTTCTGCTCGAGCTCCTCGTCGTAGCTGTCGATCAGCTCCCGGCGGATCGCCGCCAGCATCGCGGCCTCGCCGCCGCTCTCGTCCTCGGGCATCGCACTCTTCCCCCGGGGCCTGTCCCTCGGACGTCCTCGCCCGGGCCCTCGCGCGGGCATCAGAGCGGAGTCTCATGACACCCTTGAGACTGTGGGCGAGACCGAGGGGTGGGGACCCGGCGGAGGCGGTGCGCCGCGCCCCGCCGCGAAGCCGGCAAAGGTATTCGCGCCCGCGCGAACGTATTCGGGCCTGTCATTAATCCGTCGCGCGAGAAATTTACCGCCTACAGGTAAGTCGAATTGCGTGGCGGAGGCTCGCTCCATGGCTCTCAACATCGTCCTGACGAACGACGACGGCTACAACGCGCCCGGCATCCAGACGCTCTACAACGCGCTGGTCGCGGCGGGGAACAACGTCCGCATCGTCGCCCCGGCGGTGAACCAGAGCGCCCAGGGCAGCTCGCTCGGCGGCGCGGCGGCGCTCGCGGGGCCGATCGCGATCACGCCCTTCGCCCCGGGCAACTTCTACGTGGACGGGCGCCCGGCGACGGCCGCCCTCGTCGGGCTCGACGTGCTCGGCCCGAGCCTGTTCGGGGGCGCCGCTCCGGACCTCGTGATCTCCGGCACGAACCGGGGCGAGAACATCGGCACCAGCGAAACCATCTCGGGCACCGTCAACGGGGCGCTGCAGGGCCTGTTCGAGGGCGTGCCGGCCATTGCCGTCTCGGCGGGATCGGCCGGCGGCAGCTACGACGCCGCCTTCGCCAACGCGGCGACCTTCACGACGGACCTCGTCGCCCGCCTCGCGGCGGCCCGGCAGGCCGGCGCGCCGCTTCTGCCCGCCGGCCAGGCCCTGTCCATCAACGTGCCGGGCGCCGCCACGCTGGCGGGCGTGGCGGTGACGCAGGTGACCCCGGAATCGAGCAGCGCCTTCCCGTATGCCCGGCAGGCGGACGGGACCTACGCGGAGGGCTTCGTCCCGAACACCAGCCCGTCGGGCAGCGCGACCGCGGAGGGGGCGCAGTTCCTCGCCAACCGGATCACGGTCTCGCCGGTCGACGGGAACTTCGGCGCGACGGCGGCCGCGCGCGACGCCCTCGCGGCGCGCCTGTCGGGGGTCGACCTCGCCGGAACCGCCCCGGCGGGCGGCCCGCTCAACGTCCTGCTGATCAACGAGGACGGCATCGGCGCCCCCGGCCTCAACGCCACCCGGGACGCCCTGCTGGCGCGCGGCTACGGGGTGACGATCCTGGCCCCGACGACGGACCAGAGCGGGGTCGGCTCGGCCCTGTTCCTCAACCCGGTGACGATCACCACCTACGACGCGCGCAGCTACGCGGGCAACGCGACGCCGGCCTCCCTGGTTTCCGTGGCCCTCGACCCCCAGGGGCTCTTGCAGGCCATGCCGCGCCCGGACCTCGTGGTGGTGGGCGCCGACCAGGGCCGCGCCGTCGGCATCGAGAACGCCAACCATTCGGCCACCGTCGCGGCGGCCGCCACCGCCCTGTTCAACTACGGCATCCCCTCGATCGCGCTCACCGCCGCGAGCGGCAGCGGCGCGGACTTCGCCACGGCGGCGGATTTCGTCGGCAAGCTCGTGGCGAACCTCCAGGCCACCCGGGGCGGCGCCGCGACCCTCCTGCCGGCGGGCATCGGCCTCAGCGTCAACGTGCCCACCGGCGCGAGCGAGGCGCGCTACGCCTTCACCACCATCGACCGGGGCACCGACGCCGACCTGTCGGTCGCGGGCAGCGCCAGCCAGGCGCGGTTCACCACGACGGGCGCCGTGGCGAGCAGCGACCCCAACGCGGAAGCCACGGCCTTCGCGGCCGGGCGCATCACGATCAGCCCCATCGACGGCAGCTACGCGAGCACCGACGCCGCCGCCTACGACCGGCTCGCGGCCCTCGTCGGCACGCCCTACGGCACGCCGGGCGCCGGCTACACGGCCGTCACGGACCCGGCGACCGGCGGCCGCCGCATCGACGTGAGCGTGCCGGCGGCCCTCACGGCCGCGGCCGGGACGGCTTCCATCGACACCGCCGCCTATGCGGGCTTCGGCGCCCTGCGCCTGCCGGGCACGGTCGAGAACGCCGACCTGACGGCGGGGACCGGCAACAACACCGTCACGGGCAACGGCCTCGACAACGCGCTCTCGGGGGGCGCGGGCAACGACCTCGTGTTCGGCAACCAGGGCCGCGACCTGCTGTTCGGCAACCAGGGGGCGGACACGCTCTACGGCGGCCAGGGCGGGGACGCGGCCTATGGCGGGCAGGGCGATGACCGGGTGCAGGGAGACCTCGGCGACGACCGCCTGTCCGGCGACCGCGGCAACGACCTCGTGTTCGGCAACCTCGGCGCGGACCTGCTGCTCGGGGGCCAGGGCGCCGACAGCCTCTACGGCGGCCAGGGCGCCGACACGCTGTTCGGGGGGCAGGGGGACGACGTGCTCTCCGGCGACCTCGGCGACGACGTGCTGTCGGGCGACCTCGGGGCCGACCGCTACGTGTTCGGCCAGAACTCGGGCCGCGACCTGATCCTCGGCTTCAGCCAGGGCCAGGGCGACCGCCTCGACCTCCAGGGCCAGACCTACACGGTGGGGACGGCCGCCAGCGGCAACGCCCTGCTGACGCTCTCCGGCGGCGGCACGGTGGAGCTCTCGGGCGTGACGCAGCCGACCTTCGGTACGGGGGCGGGCTACCTCGCCTGAGCCCCTCGCTGCGGAAACCGAGGAGCCCCGTGGCCGAGAGGCTGCGGGGCTTCGTCGTTCCGGGCGGGCCGATCCGGACGGCGCGGGCTCAGGCGCGCGGGACGATCACCACCAGCCCACCCGGAGCCTGAGGACCGTGATCGCCTGCGTCACGCCGTGGTGCAGCTGCCTGGAACCGGCCTGCACCTCGCGGCACATGCGCCAATCGAGGACGGCCGCGTCGAGCACGAGGATCACGAGGAGGACGCCGAGGCCTTGCGTGGCACGGAACGTCCACGCGCTCGGGCGCGGTCGCTCCTGAAGGGCGGTGACCATGTTCGGGCGGGGAGCCATCGGCCGCCAACTCGGGTTCGGGTCGCAGGGGCGGCGAAGGAGCCCTGGCATTCGAGAATGCCGGGTTCGAGACGCCAAAGCAGTCGTTCCAGAGGGAGGAGAAACAACCGCAACCCCTGCAATTTCTATTCTGGATTGCGTTTCTTGAAGATTGATTAATGTCTGTCCAGCTATGGAAGGACAGTGAAGGGTGCGGTCTCGTCCGTGATCTGGCGAAAAGTCAGATGTGATCGTGGATCGAGATGGGCGCCCCCCAAGACGAGTCAGTGAATTTTCGGTCATTCGGGCTGGGGATCGACCATGAGGGCAGAGCGTCGTCGCGTTCCGCGTGCGGATCTGTTTCGCATCGGAGAGTTGTGGTTGCAGGATGAGCCCGAACCCGTCGACTGCCTCGTTCGCAACATCTCCGGCGAGGGCGCGCTGCTCGAGGTCCGGACGACCGCTGGCATTCCGGAGACCTTCCGGCTGACCATCGAGCGCGCGGGTCTCGACCGGCCCTGCACGGTTGCCCGACGCACTGCGCACTGCCTGGGCGTTACCTTCGCGGTGTAGACGAAGCGGGAGCCTCTTCAATCATGCGAGGCGAGGGCTCAGTACTCGCGCCCGGACTGATCGCTCGTTTTTGTAGATTTTCCCGTTTACAAATTCAGACGCCGGTGTCATTCCGCATTCGATCAATCGCCGTAGGCGAATCATCCAAATCGGATTGTCTCGATGTCGACGCTCGCTGCCAACCGGCCGACGGGTCACTGGTCGTTTGCTGAACGTCGATCCGTGGCTGCTGCGAATGCGAACTGGTTCCGGGCCCTGTCCTGGCGCGCGCGGCGCGACGGAGGCCCGCACGCCGACCTCCGGGCCGCGAACGCGCGCGCGGCCGCCCGGATCATCCTCCGTCAGGCGCGGCGCGACGCGCAGGTGCACCGCCTCCTCGACTCGGCCGTGCCGGCGGACGCCTGACGGCCGGACGATCCCCGTGCGGGCGCGCGGGCGTCCTCAGAGCCAGCGCTCGTCGATGTCGCTGGCGTTGCGCTCGGCCAGGGGCTGGGTCTCGTCCCCCTCCGCGAAGATCACCACGTCGTCGGGCCCGACGTCGCGGGTCGCGTAGAAGTCCCAGCGCCGGTGGATGACCCGCGGGCCGCCGAAGATCCGGAAGGCGTTCCAGTAGCGATCGTCCCGGAAGCCGACGTAGTGGACACAGCGCGGCGGTCGTCCGCCGGGCCTCACGGCGCCCCCGCCGGTGAGGGCAGCGCCGGCCGCACCGCTCAGAAGTGCCGCGCGGTCGCCGCGATCGACCGCTCCCGGATCACCTCGATGATCCCGGCCGCGCTCGTGGGCGAGATGCCGGCGGCGCTCAGCGCGCGCCGCGCGTTCACGCGCGCATCGTCGAGGGAGACTTCCGGGCCGGCGCCGAAGGTCGCGGCGGCCCGCTTGTCGAACGCCTCCGCCGCGAAATTCAGCGCCGCGCAGTAGAAGGCGCCCTGCAGGTCGCGCGGCGCGCGGGCGAGCTGGTCCCAGCAATCCTGGATCCGCCGGCGCACCTCGGCCACCGACCCGCGCCGGACGGTCGCCGCGAACGCACCGACCCCGCGCTCGATCGCCTCGTCCGGCGGATCCTGTCCGGCGGCCGCCGCGGGGGCCGCGGACAGGGCCAGGAGGAGGGCAACGATCAGCACCCGCGCCCGCACGTCAGGGGTTCCTTCGCGTCGGGACGAGCGGCAATGCCGGTAGCCTGGATGTTCTGGGAGGAGGTCGGAAAGGCTTAAGGGTATCAAGTGGCTGGGGGACCAGGATTCGAACCTGGACTAGAGGAGTCAGAGTCCACTGTTCTACCGTTAAACTATCCCCCAACAAGCCCTTGCGGCCATTCACGGATTTGGCGTCCGTGGCTTCCGGGCCATGAGCCCCCGGAGGGGCGGATCGGCCGGAGGCGCACGGGATAGGCTGAAAGCCCCGCCCCGTCAACCGGCCCGAGGCCTCGCGATTCCGGCGCCGCTCGCGATGCCTGGGGCCGGGCCGCCGCGTCCATCCGCCGCCGCGGGACGCGGTCCGTCGAGGGCGATATGCGTATACATCCGAGGTGGGCTGCACTGCATAGTCGCCGTACGCCCTTGATCTCGGGGCCCGAAATGCAATCTGTGGCTCCGGGGGCGTGTAATCGGAAATGGATGATGACAGAAGAAAACCAGGGGCTGAACCCCGAATTGGCCGAGCTGACCGGCGAGATCGTCGCTGCCTACGTGTCGAACAATCCCGTCCCGGTCGCTGATCTGCCGGTCCTCATCCGCAGCGTGCACGGCGCGCTCGCGGGCCTCACCGGGGAGCCGGTCCCGGCGCCGGCCGAGCCGGTCGAGAAGCCGACGCCGGCCGAGATCCGCCGCTCCGTCACCCGCGAGGGGCTGGTCAGCTTCGTCGACGGCCGGAGCTACAAGACCCTGAAGCGCCATCTCGGCGTGCACGGCCTCGATCCGCGCAGCTACCGCGAGCGCTACGGCCTGCCGGCCGACTACCCGATGGTCGCCCCGGGCTACGCGGCCCAGCGCTCCGCCCTGGCCAAGGCGATCGGCCTCGGCCGCGTCGGCGGCCAGGCCGAGCGGACCCGCGACGCCGCCTGACGGCCCGCGCCGGACGCCCGGTCTCCGCGGGCCTGCGCCTCCAGGGCCGGACGCGTCCGGGCTGGAGGCAGGGCGCGGGTTGTGGCACGGACGTCGCGTGACCCCGCTCGCCCGACGCGGCCGCCGGTCCCGATCCCGGGACCGACGGCCGCGCCCGCGAAGCCCGCAGCAAGGAGAGGCCGCCTCCGTGAGTGATCGTGGTGAGTGATCCTGGCGCCCCGAGCGGAGCCGGCGCCCCGCCGAGCTTCGGCGTGGAGATGGGCGCGCACGCGCCGCGCATCCGCATCACCATCGGCGCGCGGGCGATCCCCGTCGAGATCGAGCCCGCCCAGGCGGCCGAGCTCGGGGTCGCGCTGCTGGCCGCGAGCGCCCTCTGCGCCCCCGGCAACCCGCGGCCCCCCGAGGGCAGCGCCATCCGGGACGCGCACCTGCCCGTGGTGCAGTGGCAGACCGGAATCCTGAACGCGACCGGCCTGCCGGTGCTGCTGCCGACCCTGCTCGGGGGCGCGCAGCTCGTCCTGACCTTCCCGCCCGAACAGGCCGCCGCCTGCGCGCAGGCGCTCCAGGCCGCCGCGACGACGCCCCGCCCGGCCTGAAGGCCCCCGCGGGACGGCCGAGGCGACCGCCCGGATCCGGGCTCAGGCGAAGGCGGCGGCCGTGACGGCGCTGGCCTGCACGCCTGCGAGTTGCACCGTGCCGCCGCCCGACAGCGTGAGCAGGGCGTCGCCGTTGGCGGCGCTTCCGAGCGTGTAGGTCTGGCCGCCGAGCACGAGGCGGTCGCCCTGCGCCTGGCTGAAGCCGAGGATCAGGTCGGCGCCGGAATTCGCTCCGAACACGAAGCGATCCGCGCCGAGGTCGCCCGAGAGCACGTCGTTGCCGAGATCGCCCGAGAGCACGTCGTCGCCCTGGCCGCCGTAGAGCGTGTCGTTGCCCTGGCCGCCGAAGACCTGGTCCGCGCCGATGTTGCCGAACAGGATGTCGTCGCCGAGGTTGCCGAACACCCCGTCGTCGCCCTGGCCGCCGTAGAGCACGTCACCGCCCTGGCCCCCGAACAGCGTGTCGGCGCCCTGGTTGCCGAACAGCGCGTCGTTGCCCTGGTTGCCGTAGACGATGTCGTTGCCGCCGCCCGCGAAGGCGCCGTCGTCGCCGAGGCCGAGCACGATCTCGGAGGGGAGGGCGCCGTCCGTGATGGTGTCCGCCCCGTCGGTCCCGGTGCGCCGCACCAAGACCGGGTCGCCGACATCGGTCAGGATCGCGAGGTCGAGCTCGCCGATGCCGTAGCGCAGGCCCCGGTAGTAGACGACGCCGTTCATCAGGCCGTTCAGCGGGTCGGCCCCGGGGGGCGCGGAGGTGTTCCCGTAATGCCCGTAATTGCCCACCGTGAGCGGCACCGGCCCGCCGTAGATCGCCTGGGCGGTCGCCCCGACGAAGCTGAGGCCGCCGGAGGAGCCCGCGACGTTCTGGTCGAAGGTGTTGAGGTAGTTGCCCGGCAGGGCGCCGGTCGTGCCGTCCCGGAAGCCCGTGAAGCCGAGGCCGTGGCCGAGCTCGTGGGTGAAGACCGAGACCGCGTCCGTGCGGTTCTGGGGGATGGCGGGCGTGGCCCCCGGGGTCGGGTCGAGCCAGAGCTCGTTGCGGGCGTAGGTCGGGTCGAGGCGGATCAGGATGTCGGCGCCGGCGCCCGTGACGTCGCGGCCGGTGGCGAGCTCCAGCGGCGCGCCGTCCTGGTAGAGGGTCAGGCCGCCCGAGGTGCCGATCGCCCCGCTCGAGGCGCTGGCCCCGTTCGCGCGGCCGACCGCGGCGATCTCGACGCGGACCTCGATGTTGGCGCTGCTGTTGAGGAACTGCGCCCAGAGCGCGCCCGCGTAGGCGACGTTGGCGATGATGGCGTTGCGCAGGTCGGCGACCTGGCCCGACGGGTCGTCGACCGTGACCGAGAAGGTCGGGTTGGGCGCTGGCATGATGGTTCCCCCGTATCGATTGGCCGGCGCGTCGCGCGCCCGCGCGCCCCGCCGGGGGTGCGGGACGACACACGGCAGAATTGAGTAAGGCAGGGATGTCCCGCCCGGGCAATCGGCAATCGGCGCGGGGGACGCCGCCGGACGACGGTCTTCGGCCGCTGTTGCGGTCGGGAAACGCCGGATCTACCCGGTCTTGGTCTGCCCAGTCTTGAACCTGCGCAATCTTGGCCGGCTCAATTCTGCGGCGCCCGCCCGGATCGGGCGGGCCTGGCCGGTCTCGCGCTGCCCCGCGCGGGTCAGGCGCTCGGGCGCCGCAGCAGGATGACGTTGGAGCCCTGGAACCAGTCCGGCGCCAGGGACTGCGTGGACGCGGGCTGCGCGTCCGCGGTCTCGGCATCGGGCGCCGCCGCGCGCGACTTCCGGCCGGGCTTGGCGATCGAGCGGACCACGTAGGGCCCGGCCCCGCGGTCGAGGTAGCGCTGCACCCGCTTGCGCGTCCAGGGGGGGAAATCCTCGTGGGTCCGCATGGTCGCCTCCTGCGCACGCCTCAGGCGACGGCGCGACATCGTGCCGCCCGCCGACCCCGGCTGAGGGCAGGATGCGCCTTCGCAGCCTGCCTTCATCCCCCATTTGAGGGGCGCAACTCGGAATTGCACGCTTTTGGGCTGATTTTGGACTGATCCGGCCGTGCGTGCCTCCGCTGGAAGGGCCTCGGGCTTCCCGTTATAGGGCCCGCCATGCCGTCCGCCGGACCGATCCCGCCCTCCGCCGAATCAGATGCCGCGCCGGCCGAGCCGCCATCCTGGCGGGAGGAGCGGAACCGGCGCGCGCGGGCGCGCCTCGCCCGGGCCCTGCCGCCGGTCTTCCCGGGCGCGGTGCTGCGCCACGCCCTGGCCCGGCCTCTGGTGCC
This sequence comes from Methylobacterium sp. A54F, assembly GCF_053346035.1. Classification (NCBI taxonomy): domain Bacteria; kingdom Pseudomonadati; phylum Pseudomonadota; class Alphaproteobacteria; order Hyphomicrobiales; family Methylobacteriaceae; genus Methylobacterium; species Methylobacterium sp. A54F. Next base: position 266,350 of record NZ_JBKFBF010000003.1, read on the forward strand.
GCCGACGCCGCGGCTCGCCGTCGAGAGCTACTGGCGCGCGCACGTCCTGCGGGCGGACCGCCTCGCCCGGGCGCTCGCGGCCCGCTCCGGAGCGCCACCGGGCTGGCGCTGGGGTGGACCCGCGGCCGGACGGATCGCCGAAACCCTCGCCGCCGAAACCCTCGCCGCCGAGCTCCTGGCCACCGATCTTCCGGCCGCCGACGCTCCCGCGGCCGCCTCCCCCGCCGCGGCGGGGGAGGCGGCCCTGCGCTTCCGCCTGCCGCCGGCGCCCTACCGCGAGGCCGCCCACGCCCGGGGCGCGGGGCATTGCTGCCTCTGCGGCCAGCCGGTCTACCGCTACGGCTGGCACCGCGACCTCTGGGGCACGGGCGCGGCCCGCACCGCGCAGGCGCGCTGGCACACGGCCTGCGTCACCGCCTGGAAGCTCTGGATCGCCCCGAGCGGGCAGGTGAAGGTGCTGAAGGCCCGCCAGCGCCACCGCTGCGCCGATTCGGGCAAGCGGCTGCTGCGCACCGCGGAGGTCGACCATCGGGTGCCGCTGCACCGCGTCTGGGCGGAGCACCGGCACGAGCCCTGGCCGGACCTGCTCGGCTATTGGGGCCTGCCGAACCTCCAGGTGGTCAACCGGGCCGCGCACGCGCGCAAATCCGGCGCCGAGGCCACGGAGCGCGCCCGCCTGCGCCGCGCGGCCGGGGCGCCGGACAAGGCCTGAGGGACGCCGGCCGGCGCCGGACGCCCGCGCGGCCGGAACCGGGGCCCGCCGCCCGCCCGTTCTCCCCGGAGACCGGCGGAGACACCGATGACCCTCGACGACTTCCGCGCCACCCTGGAGGCGCCGGCACCCCCGCCGGGCCTGGGGGCGCCCCTCGCGGCCCTGTGGTGGACGGGCAGGCCGGACGGCCGCAGCCCGTCCGGCGCCGGATGGGCCCGGGCCCACGCCCTCGTCCAGGACGAGCCCGGGCCGGACGCCGCCTGGGTGCACGCCCACCTGCATCGGATCGAGGACGACCCCGGCAACGCCGCCTACTGGTACCGGCGCGCCGGCCGGCCCGCCGCGGGCGCGGACCTCGCGGCCGAATGGGCGGAGATCGCGGCGGCGCTGCTGGCCCGCTGACGCGCCGCGCCCGAAGCCCGAACCGCCGGCCGGATTGCGGGACCCACTGAAACGTTGACTGTTGAAGACACATCACACCCGACGAGGCAGAGATGGAACGGACACGCACGATGATCGCAGGCGCACTCCTCGCGGGTGCGCTCGGGATGATCCCGGGCACGGCGCAGGCGCAGGCGGTCGGCGCAGGGATCGGCGGCGGGTATGCCGGCGGCAACGCCCTCTCGGGCGGGCTGACGGCGGGCTCGGGCAGCTTCGGGGGCGGTGCCATCGGCGGCGGCGGCTTCCGGGGCGGCTCGGTCGGGATCGGCGGCGGGGGCTTCGGGGGACGCGGCCTCGGCGGCGGGTTCGGGCGCTCCGGGGTCGGGGGGCACGGCTTCGGCGGCCATGGTCTCGGCGGTCACGGCTTCGGTCACGGCGCCGGCTTCAACCGCGGCTACGGCTACAATCGCGGCTTCTACGGCCGTCAGTACGGCTACGGCTACGGCCGGCGCGGCTACGGCGTGGGCGGCCTGGGCCTCGGCGTCGGGCTCGGGCTCGCCGCCGGCGGCCTCTACGGGGCCTACGGCTACCCGGGCTACGGCTACGGCTACGATGGCGGATATTACGGCGGCTACGCGCCGGTGACCTACGGCTACGCCGAGACCGAGCCCTACGCGGCCACCGCCGACGACGGCTACTGCGCCCGCCGCTTCCGGTCCTACGATCCGCGGACGGGCACCTATCTGGGCAAGGACGGGCGGCGTCACGCCTGCCGCTGAGGCGCCGCAGGGTGGCTGGCGGCCGGTCACGCTCCCCGGGTGACCGACGCGCACGAAAAGGCCCGCCGCGGCGCGAGCCGGGCGGGCCGAGTGCGAAGCCCTTGGTGGGCGCCCTTGGGATCGGGCCCTCCTGAGACGAACGAGGCGCGCCCCGGTTCAGGGCGCGCCCGCTGCCGACGGACGCGCGCCCTGCCGCGGGCGCGAGCGACCGGCTACAGTAGACGGCTCTAAAAGGACGACATTTGCTTGCCTTGGCAAGGATCTCGTCCTGTATCGACCAGGACTCCGCGCTTGTGGAGAGGCGAGATCAGAGCACGCAACATCACACGCTCGTGAGGAGCTTGTTAAGAGAAGCGGAACACAGTCGCTTCATCTGATCTCAGCGTGGTGGGTGCTCGATGAAACGGATCTTTCGGCGCTTCGCCGCGGATGAGCGCGGCGCAACAGCCATCGAATACGGGCTGATCGCGGCCCTGATCGCCGTGGCGATCATCGCGGGCGCGCGCAGCCTCGGCACGAGCATCAATGCCAAGTTCACCGCGGTCTCCACCAAGATCGGATCCGGCGTGGCCGTGCCGTAGCGGGTGCTTCGCGCGGCTCGCTCAGAACCGGCCGGGGCCGGGCGGGACGACGCCCGGCGCCCGCTCCCCGGGCCGGGGGAATCCGCCGCGGTCGGGCCGCCGGGGCACGCCGATGGCCTGCCCGCTCCGCACGGCCTCGGAGACGTTGCGCGGACCGGCCAGCCCCTGCGTCCCGCCGGGCGCCGTGGCCGCGGCCTGTCCGGCCGGCGGCGTGTAGGAGCCGCCGCGGGCCAGCGCGGACCCGCTCGCACCGGTCGCGGCGAGGCAGAGGGCCGCCAGGCCCGCGATCCGTCGGTTCATGCGTGCGACTCCGGCGCGCCAGGGTTCCATCCGCGCCAACCCGCCCCGGCACCGGCCGGTTGCCGCGGCACGGCGTCCCTGCGGAGCCGCGACCGGCCCCTACCAGCCCGCGGCGAGCATCACGGCCGTCGCGCAGGCGGCCGCGAGCAGGCAATCCTCGACCGGATAGGGGATGCCGGCCATCTCCAGCACCCGGACCGCTCCGACGACGAGGAGGCCGGCGGTCAGGGCCATGGCGCGCGCGGCGACGAGTCTCATGGAAGCTTCCCCATCATCCCGGATCTGCCGTCGCCGCTCTCGATCGACGATCTAGGGGCGCCGGAGCGCACCGGTAGCCCGGCGGGCGCGCCGGCCGCCGGACGGGCCGTCCCCGCCGCCGGATCCTCCGGCCGGGCCGGGGATGGGCGATGCGGGTCAGGCTGCTTGGTCAAGTTGCATGAATGAGCGCGGCGCGCGTACAGGATGCATCGGACCGAGCCGCCGCAGGGGGAGGCCCGCATGGCCTGGATTCGCGGCCGCGCTGCAACGCTGGCCGTCGCGCTGATCGTTGTCGCCGCGGCGGTCCTCGCCGTCCTGTCCCACCTGCTCCTCGGCCTGCTCACCCTCACGATCGCCGTCGCCGGGACCAGCGCCGAGGACCGGCAGGCCGCCGCCGCCCTCACGCAGCACTTCGCCGCGCAGCACCCGCGCGTCCGCATCAGGACCGTCCTGGCGCCGGACCGCCTCGGGGCCGCGGCGGCCCTGGACCGGGGCGAGAGCCAGCTCGCCATCGTGCGCAGCGACGCGGCCGCCCAGGACGGGCAGACGCTGGCCATCCTGCGCCGCGACGCCGCCGTGTTCGTCGCTCCCGGCGGCAGCCCCGCCGACAGCGTGCTCAAGCTGCGCGGCACCACGGTGGCGCTCCTCGACGGGCGCAAGCTCGACCCGCGCCTGCTCGACCTCGTCCTGGCGCATTTCGGCATCCCGCCCGACAGCGTGCGGCGCGAGATCCTGACCATCGACCAGCTCACCGAGGCGGCCCGGCACCGGCGCATCAGCGCGGTCTTCGTGGTCGCGCCCGCCGCCGGCAAGGTCTGGCTGCCGCTCTACACCGCCCTGCGCAAGGGGTCCGGGGCGCCGCGCACGTTCGAGGTCGAGGAGGCCGCCGCGATCGCCCGCGAGCACCCGGTCCTGGACACGATCGACCTGCCCAAGGGCACCTTCGTCGGCTCCCTGCCGGCGCCGGGGGACGACATCACCACCCTGTCGGTGAGCCACCGGCTCGTCGCCCGCAGCGCGATGCCGGACTGGCTCGCGGGCGAGATCACCCGGGAGGTGCTGACCGGCAAGCCGAAGCTCGTCGCCCTCGACGACGACCTCGCCGGGATCGAGGCGCCGGACACCGACGACAAGGTGCAGGCGCTGCCGATCCATCCGGGGACGGCCGCCTACCTGTCCGGCAGCCTGCCGAGCCTGTCCGACCAAGCGCAGAACGCGGCCTACTGGCTCGGCCTGATGGTGAGCGGCCTCGCCTCGCTGAGCGCGGCCGGGATGGCGCTCCACCAGCGGTACCGGCCGCGGCGGCCGTCCAGCCGGGTGATGCGGCTCCTGGAGATCTGGCTCGCGGTCCGCACGGCGGCCGACGAGACCCTGGACGCCCTGGAGGCCGAGGCGGACGCCCTCGCGGCGGAGGCCATCCGGGCGGAGGCGCACGGGCGGACGGAGAGCATGGAGATGCGCCTCGTCACGCTGCTCGTCGCCCACGTGCGGGATGCCGCCCAGCGCCGCCGCGTCCGCACGCCGCTCCCGCCCGCCGCGTGAGAGCGGCACAATCGTGCCGGTTGCGCGTTCGCTCCCTGCGCCGCGACCGGTATACTGCAATAAAATGCAAGTTCGGGCGGCCTGGGAGAAGCGCCATGAAGAAGCCTACGAAATCCAAGCCGGAGGCCGGCACGACGCATGCGGGCGGCGCGCTCGGCAACATCGACGAGCTGACGGGACATCCGGGCAAGGGCACGCCGGGTCCCACGATGAAACCCGAGCACAACCCCGATCCGGACAAGGGCGTGGCGCCGAAGAAGCCCCGCGGCTAGCTCGGCCATCCGGAACGCCTGGGGCGTCCGGCCCGACGGGGAACCCGCGAGCCGCTTCGCCCGGGCTAGTTGATCAGGCAGAAGCCGGTCGCCTCCTGCCCGAGCCCGCCGACCCGCCGGTCCGAGGCGCAGGGCGGGTAGACGGCGCGCGCCTCCTGGACCGGCCGCGGGGTCTCCGCGCGGGCGGGCCGCGCCGCCGGCTCGCCGGCCGGGACCGCCTCGGCGGTCAGCGCCGGGACGCCCGCGCCCGCGCCGGCCGCCGCAGCCGTCCGCCCGGGGGTGAGGATGAGCGCGGGCTCGGCGCGCAGCGTGCCGGTCCGCGCCTCGGGGCGGCCCGCGCGGGACAGGCCCGGCACCGTCGGCCGGTCCACCGTGCGGACGTGTCCGGAGAACAGGCGGCCGAACCCGCGACCGCCGCGCGCCTCCGCCTCCTGGCTGCCGCCCGCGAGGGCCAGCACCGCCACCCCCGCCACGATCCACGTCCGCATGACCCACCTCCCGCACAGGCCGACCATCGTGCACGCGAGGCGTTACCAGGCCGCATCAAGCACGGGTTGCATTCGCCGGATCCCGGAGGACGGATCCCGGGCCCTGCGGTGCAGGGGGCCACTGCCTGCGAGGAGGGGAGGGACGCGCGTTCCCGGCGCGGCGCGAGACGGCAGCACGCAGGGTTCAGGCGCGTGACCTGAGCGGGATCGGAGGCTGGGGGATCGTTGGCTCCCCGAGCAGATCTGCAACAGATCAACGAAAACAAAGCGTTATCCCCCGTACCCGCCCGTAGGGGCCGCTCTGATGTTTAAAGGTTATTTTCGGCGCCCCCCGCACCTTAGCTAAGACAGATGAAGGCAGATGGCGGGTTCGCTGCGACGTGGGGGCTGAAGGAATTTACGTGAGAGCCCTTCGGTAAGCGGCAAGGTGAATTACGATTGCCGAAGCGTCGATCCGCTGGTGCCACCCAAAGCGAACCGTCAAATCAACGTCGCAATGTCTGACGCCGCGTGCAGCTGCAGCGGCTGATCCTCGGCCAACACCTCGTGAAGGATCTGCAGCTCGGCATCCCCGTCCATGGTCGGAGAGCGTGCCAAGGACTTTTCTGAATTGGTCTGTACCGAACTATCGGTACGCCGCTCTAAACACTAAATGCAAAAATTTTTGTTAAAATTCATTAACCAAGCCTCCAAGAACTCGTGAACTTCGCAGTGTCTTCCGACATGACTCTGCAAATCAAGTCGAAATCTACGCGATTTGGAGGAAAAATGGCTCATTCCATATTTGTGCGATCTTCAGGTCTCGCGGGCTGGAGGCAACCGAGAATGCTCGCTTGTGACGTGCCGAGTGAGGGCATCGCTCAATCACTGATAATGAATATTGCCGCGTCCTATGCAGAGCATGGCTGCAACGAGTTCGAAGACACTTACTGGTTCCGACATGATGGCCGCGTGCATGAAATCTACAGCTGGCCACAGAGTTGAATTTCTTTTAGTGCGCCTGTATCACGATGGACCAATATGAAGGCTAGGCCTCCCCGGTCCCCTCTAGCCTATCCCATCCGTTCCTTGAAACAGGTCGTCCAGCGCCTTCCGGCGGAACAGAGTACACCAGCGCCTGCGCTGATGCTCAGCCGTAGGAGGCGCCCGCGCGACCTCACGGCCGTCGTGCCAGGTGCCTGTCCTAGCATCCCACCATCGGCCGTCGCGAAAATGGTAGACGAGCCGACCATGCGGACGACCGCAGCCCTTACCGTTGCCGCCAGCGCGACGGAAGCGGATCAAGGCCGAGAGCTGCGGCCAGTCGATCGGATGGAAGACGTGGTGCTCGCGTCGGATCAGCATGGAGCTCAGTCCAGAGAGGAAGCCAAGCTTGACCTTTGCGTGTCGAGGATGCCCGGCGAGCCTCGCGAACTGTCCTAGATGCTACTGGAGAAAGGCTTTTGGGACGCTCGTTTGGCTCAGACGCCACTTCTCACGACTGCCTCTCCGACAGCCTTTTGAGCAGGGCGCGGATGTGAGCGCGGAGCTTAACCTGGCGATCAACTGCGGAGGTGTGCTCGCCCATGCTGCTCGTGGTCACGGCCTTGTGTCCTCGCTCGCCTGTGCAAATCCATGCCGTAGTCAGACGGCGTTCGGACCTCGGGATCGCTCAATCTTAAATGAAACTCGCCGGATGTCTGCGGCCGGAATGTCGCGCTTAGTCTTTTGGGGGCCGGCATGCCAATTAAATCAATTTTAACCTTTATGTCTGGTCATGCGCTTTGCAGAAACAATGGCCTAACCTACCTCCTCCATTCCATGTTTTCTGCGGGCAGCATCGCCCAGGGAGAGCCATGTGTCAGCACGCTTCTTCTACGACCTGACGGACGGCCAGAAGATCCTGCGGGACGATGAAGGGGCTGAGGCGAACGGGCTGGCAGAGGCAATCCAGCAGGCCCGGATCGTCATCGACGAGATGAAGGCTGCGGGAGATCTGGACGCGCTCAGGGGCAGCTGGCGCATCACCATCAGGGGCGAGGATGGTGCCGCTCTTACGAGCCTCCCGATCCGCTGAGATATGTTCGATCGCTCAGCCGCCGAGCATCGTAGCAAGCACTTTCTTGGCTCGCTTGAGGTCGTTCTGAGCTTCCTCTGCCGCAGCTTGAGCCTGGACCATCATCTCCACGGCATGCATCAGCGGGGAACCCTCGGCCATATCATGTAAGGCGGTCAAGCTCTCCTGATCAACCTCGACACAGGCCCTGGTGTCTTTGAGCAGAAGTGCCAGTCGATGCTGACATTGATCGCCACGTTGACCAGCTTTGCAGGAGCAAGTGAAGCGTAGCCCGCGATCCGTGCGCGTCGCCTTCAGTTGATAGTGCTCACTACCAGCCTCGGACCGCACTGAAAAAATGAACTGCGTCATCGCCGGCCTTGAGCTTTTTCGTGGTTCTCTAGGACACCAACCGTGCGACGGTCACGCTTGTTCACCCGGCCAGCATGCTTCCCTTGCGGTAACAAGCAGCCGCTCTGTCATGGGCCTGTATGTATGAGGAAGTGGATTTATCCCTTCAAGGGTTCAGGCTTTTGCCCGTCCGGCAGGATATCACGGAGGTGGTCGTGAACTATGCGCGCCGAGAAGGGTTTGGCGATGAAGCAGCTGCCCTCTGGCATGTCGCCTGGACTAGGTGAAACGTGGCCCGAAGCCGCAACGATTGAGATGTGCGGCCAGCGTTGAGCGGTTTCCCGGGCAAGCGCAAAGCCATCACGCGTGCCCGGTATCTGCACATCGGTGAACAGAAGAACGATGGAGCGATGGTGCTCTTCGAGGATACCAATCGCGAGATCGCCGTTCCTGGCGTCAAGCGTGCGGAACCCAGCATCGGCGAGGATGTCGATGGCATCCATCAGGATCAGCCCGTCGTCATCGACAGCCAGGGCGTAGGGCGCAGTCGAGGCAGGCAGGTTGCTCATCCACTCTCAAGCTCTTGCTGCGCCTGAGGATCCACCCCCTACGCATTTGTCTTTCAGGGGATCAGTGCCCGATGTACCTCGGCGCCATCCGCATGCCGCCTGGGAGCATACGGATAGGTGGCGGGTGTCTGATGCACTCCTCGAGATACAGCATCCCACCCGCGATCACCGCCCTCGTGAACGGCTTTGCGATCACTCCGGCCGCCCCGGCCAGGTCATTGCCAAGCCGGAGGGGATTGGCCGTGACGAACACAACCAACGCGCCCGCTGACGCATGCAGGGTTTGAGCGACGTCAAGCCCGGAGCCGCCATCGCATAAGCTAAGGTCGACGAACGCAAGGTCCGGACGCAGTTCCTGCGCGAGGTCGATCGCCTCTGCGCAACGCATCGCAGTGCCGATCACCCGGTGCCCGGCGTCCTCGACCAGCGCTTCCAGCTGCATCAGGATAAGTGCTTCGTCCTCTACGATCAGCACCCGTAGCGGTGATGCCGTCATGACCGGACGTTCCGGGTGTTCCCAGCAATCGGGATCCGAAGCTCAACCCGTGTACCGGGCTGGGCGGGATGCCAAGCGATGCTGGCGGCGAGCTGACGGGAGAGGTTCTCGATCAAACGCTTGCCGAATGAGCCGCTGCCCGTTGCCTGCTCGGGCATGCCGTGCCCATCGTCGGTGATGCGGATGGCAATGTAGTTTCCGTCCGGCCTGACCGACACGGAGAGGAGGCCACCACGCTCCTGGGCGAACCCATGCTTGAGGGCATTGGTGACCAACTCGTTCAGCATCAGCGCGACGGGCGGTGCCTTCTCGACCGGCACCTCGACGGCCTCCAGATCGAGGTGCAGCCGTACGTCGCTGCGCCCTGACCCGCGCACGAGGTCGTCAGCAAGGTCCTGAGCGAACGCGGCCACGTCGAAGCGCTCGACATCGCGCGATTGGTAGAGCCGGCGGTGCACGGTGCCCAACGCCTCGACCCGATTGAGCATCGAGTTCATCGTCGCCCGGGCAGCCGGATCAGCGATGGTGCGCGTCTGCATGGTCAGGAGCGAGGCGATCATCTGAAGGTTGTTTTTGACGCGGTGATCGACCTCGTGGACGAGCATCGTCTTGGCAGCCAACGCCTCGGTCAGGTCCTTGGTCCGTATGGCAACCTCGCGTTCGAAGTGCTCTTTATCCTCCAGGATGCGCAGGTTGCCCTCAACGCGGTCGGTCACGTCCATCTGCGAGGCGAAGTAGAACAGCAGCTCGTCTGCCTCATTGATGACCGGGCTGAGGTACAGCGCATTCCAGAACGGCGTGCCATCCTTGCGGTAGTTCAGGAGATCAATCGAGATGTCGCGCACGTCCTCCACCGCCTCGCGAACCTGACGAACAGCACCGCGATCGGTCTCCGGCCCCTGCAGGAACCGGCAGTTGGTGCCCATGACCTCTTCTCGCCCGTAGCCCGTCAGGCGCAGGAAAGCATCGTTGACGAAAACGATCGGGTTATCCTGCTCTCGCGGATTAGTGATGATCATCGCCATGCGAGTGGCGCGAATGGCAGCTGCGAAGGGATCACCTTTCCCCTGTTCGGCGTTCAGGCGATCGGTCAGGTGCCAGGCGTTGGCTGGTTCCATGGTTGCTGGCCCTTGGCGACTGTGAAGGCCGCAGGGGGCCGAGCCCGTCGTTAACCGACTTGGCGGCTGACGGTTCAACGAAATTTACGCGCAGTCGTATGGGCTATGCGCGGTGAGGACGCGCCCTCCGGAGGAAGCTGAACAATCCGACTTCGATCTCAGCCGACCAAGCGAGAAAGTGTCTGACCCGCCGTGTGTTCTCGCCAGCCTTGTTGAGGAGAACCACGCTTCGTAGAACCTGTGGGTGAGGCCGTGTTGGGCGACAACTCAAAGACGCATGAAGGTTGGCGCGACTGAGGTCGGAGGGGATACCCAACGCCTGACTCGGCAGCGACCATATAGAGGTAACCGCACCCTTCGCCGAAACGGTGCGGCTTAACTCTGGATACGGTAGTCACGCACCGCCTTGCTGGACTGAGCAAAGGCATCAGCCTGCTCACGAGTCAGCCCTGTAACGAGCACGGTGCGGTCCCGGTAAACGGTGTAGGTCCCGTCCTCGGTGGCTTTCACACGGATCATGGGGCGCTCCTGTCACGAGTGATGCGGGCTACGTACGTAGTGAGCTTAACCATTCATTAACCGATGGCAAGCTGTGAGGGTCTGACGCTGGTAAGCGAGGTAGGACAATGCCTCTACACGGCGCCCTTGGTCAGCTGCGCACCCGGTTCCCCCTCAGTGAACTCGATGCCTCGGGAGCGCAGAGCCTGAAGGAGCGCCGCCATCTGCGCGACTGTCACCACGGGGTCGCCGCTGCTCATCTCGACGCGTAGCACGACACCGAGCGGCACCTTTGCGCGCTTGGCGAGTTGCAACGAGGTCCACTTGAGAAGCTTGCGGGCCACGGTGATCTGCGAGCCGGTGATCATACGGGCGGCCGCCTCCCTAAGGCCCTTTACCTCTTGAGGATAGGTCAAAGGGCCCTGCGAGCCAAAAGGCTGCGGAGCATAGGTGGAGGTCTCGTCTCTGGGAGGACGCTCTCCTATGCACCCCGTATGCCGCTTGGTCCAGATACGGGATACGAGGCGCGGGGCAGTCTGATCCCGCTTGTGATCCGGCTCACGCGTCGCGAGAAGTTGATCTGTCAGATTGGCAATTCCGGCTGTTGTGCACATTTCGAAGCAGCGTCGGGAGGAACCCGATGGAGGTGGAAACTCGAACCGTCCACGGAGCGAAGTGCTTCACGGTTCTGGTAGCTGATAATGGGCAACATGGTATCCAAGTCCGAGGCCCGCGCGGTGAAATAGTGGCCGTCATCGTATTGAAGGACCCATCCTCTGAGAATGCTAACGCGGTGGCCGCATTTCTTGAGGACAAGACTGGCATCGTCCTCACTCGCGATTATGGGTAACCTATCTCGCGGCGATTACCCATGGGCTGGATTGAGCGCTAGGACGTGCCGTGCTTCCTCCTCGCATGACCCGATCCGAACTCGCTGCCCGACTCCTGGCCAAGCACCCGCATCTGACCGCCCGCGAATGTGACGCCGTGGTGAGCTCCATTCTCGGCCGCATCACGGATGCCTTGGTGGAGGGGGATCGCGTCGAACTGCGCGGCTTTGCGGCCTTCACCCTGAAGGAGACCTGGGCTCGGGCAGGGCGCAATCCGAAGACGGGTGCTGCTGTCGACGTCGAGGCCAAGCGGGCCGTTGTGTTCAAAGCCGGGAAGGGGCTGCGGGCGAGACTGAACTCTCAGGATCCTGAGACGCCGGATCAGATCGTGGCCCAGACACTGGAGGCAGGGTGAGGGCATCCAACCATTGCGTGCAGAGCGTGCGAAGTTCTGTATGGCTAACGGCCGCTTCCCGCCTGCAGGAGCCCTGGTCCCGTGTCAGACGCCATATCGACCAGCCTAAACATGCTTCGGTTCCAGGTGTGTTGGGCCAGCACGCACACTGTTAAAAGGCTCGAAACCGAGGCTGATCTGCACCTCAGATGCCTCGAGGGAAATCCCGATTTCGCCCCCGGGTGGAATAATGCCCTGGCGGAGATACGTACGAAGATCGCTGTCCTCGGCATCAAGCTGCGTCGAGAGATCGCTTACGGCACACCCTCTCGGCTTGAGGTCTACGAGGCACGCACTGCAGCGACAGCGCAGATCGAGTGGATCGCATCGCTCGTCGCGAGCACGCAGATGAGCAACCCCTCACACGCTTTCGATCATTGAGCCCGATCTAATCATGGGCTGGCGGGGGGCGTACCGTGCCCACACGGTGGGCGAGCTGATACGCAACGGGGTTCGTAAGGCTCAGCGTGTCGGCAGTCGGTTAGCTGCCGGTTCCGTGGCACCAGATGGGCCTGTCCCTGAATGGGAGATCGAGAGGCCCATCAGGTCGTAGTCCGGATGCTATGAGCCTCGTGAGGCTGATCTGCGGCTTGCCGAGAGGCTGAGCCTCAGTGATCAGTGCCGGGCCTATTCTGACGAGGAGCCTCGCCGTGATGCTCCGTGAAGCTTGAACGAGCCGGATCGCCCTTCGACTTGGCTACGCGGCCCCGGAGGAACAGTGCAGCTGCTACGACGATGACCAGCGTCACGATCGCAAGCATCGGGATCAGCGTATCGTTGTCCATGGCTGTCTCCTTCCCAGAATTGTTTTGAGGAGAAGTAGGCAGCGAGCTCGACGTTCCTGCGGCTGCAAGGACCGCGACAACGAAGCGCTTGTACGGCCGGCGGCCCGCACCGCCAACGGGGTGAAGACGGGGGCCGCCGACCGCTCCGTACCGCGCATCAGCCGAAGCGAGTGCGGACGGATCCAATAGGGAAGGTAAGACCTCTGCCTCGTTGTGCCAACTGCGGCCGGCTCCCGTGCAGAAGGCAAATGCCATCTCTTCGTCGTCGAAGAAGACGCCACCCTCACAGCGATTGCCACATGGTCCCACAGCACCGGGGAACTCTGGCCACCCCATGGTGCTTTGTTCCTCGCCAAAACATCGGAGGAACACAATGAAGGTTTCTACCCTGGTCGGGGCCGTCGCCGGCCTCAGCCTCATGATCGGCTCGGCCGTCGCAGCTCCCTGCAACACGGGTGCTGCGAAGGACAAGACCCCGAACCAGCAGTCTACGAACCAGAAGAGCTCGGACGTCGACCAGTCGAGTAAGAACCTCGCCGGCGGTCAGCAGCCCGCTTCGCCTGGCACCGTCGGCGCCATGAACAACGCGGGCGCCAACCAGATGGCTGCCCAGACGGGCTCGGGTGATCAGAAGACCGGTGCGAACGGCACCGATCCGGCGAGCAAGAACTTGGCCGGCGGCCAGCAGCCCGCCTCGCCCGGCACGGTCGGCGCCATGAACAACGCCACGCCCAATCAGGGTGTCGGCAAGGACGACAACTGCTAAGCACCAAGCAGTCCACCCTCGTGAGAGCCCGCTCGGCACCCGCCGTAGCGGGTTTTGCTATGGGCTCTACGAAGAACCGGCCAGTGCGGCGGGCCGCCAAGGCTTCCCGTCGTGCTGACCGGCTCCCCGTTAACATCGGAGTTGAGCTTGGAAGCTCATCGATCCAACCGAGTGCGCAGCAGAAAGTTGCCAGCCGTAGTCGCCCTGTCAGTTAGGCCAGCAGCGACGACCACCGAGGCCGAGATGGAGGCCACGCGGGCAAGTCCGACCGAAGTAGCCGCCTCGCTGACCGCCAGGGCGACAACCACCGTATGGCCCCCGATGTCCGTAGGGCCCGCAGCCTCCGTAGACCTGAACGACGTTGGTGTCGGGGGCTGGAAGAGGCGCCAGTGGCAAGGCTGTTGCTGGTGCGACCAGCACGGCGGCGAGCAGGGCAGCCGGGATGAGCGTCTTGAGCATTGCCTTCTCCCTATCGACGGGACGAGCACCGATGGCATGTTCCGCTGGCAGCATCGCAACGACCGAGGCTGATGGGACTCCGAGACCCCCGATCAGATCGTGGCGCGGATGCTGAAGGCCTCGTAAGGGTCAGCCTTTGATGGCGCCGACCACCATCGCAACCACAAGCACTGCGGCAATCAGGGCTGGCGTAGCCCGATCACGCCACGGCCTGTCACAGGTGAACAGGGCTGCGATCAAGATCGAATATAAGATGACCGCGCCCATCCTTTCACACAACAAGGCGACGGCGAATAGGTCGAGCCAACCCGCTAAGGGCCGAGCGCCGCTCGTGTAAAGGAACAGGCCCGCAAAGGCGAAGTAGCCGGGGAGGCCCGGCATCAGTCACCGGGACTGCGGGCCACCCTGCGTCTCCCTCCGATGTTCCCGCCACGCCACAGCGAACAGGAAGCAGTTGAGCACCGTGGCGGCCGCGATCGGCGGATAGAGCGTCGTGAGGGTCACGCCTGCGCGTCGCCTCTACGTTTCCGCGTCCGGATGTTGGCCGGTGGATCTCGGCGCAACCGCACGCCGGCTAGGCCACCATTCTCCGGAAGAAAGATTACCCCTTCCCCCTCAAGGGCCTTCTGCAGTCCGGCAATCGTCATGGTGTTGGCGCTCAGGGGACCATCCATTCGTTCCAATCTCTTGATGGTCTCGACGGAGACGGCCGACAGTTCAGCAAGCTCGCCCTGCTCCAACTTCAGCATGGCGCGTCCGGCCCGCAACTGCTCCCCGGTCAGCATTCGGCACCTATCATGTAAAAACATGCGCGTTGAGTGTTGACGCGCTATCGGTATGGGTTTACACGATAAGGGTAAGTTCTAGCCCTTTCAAGGCTCCGCCGATGTCCTCTATCCGCGTGCTGTCATGGTCCGCTGCCCTCCGCGAACTCAAGGCTGATCGCGCCGTGGTCCCCGCCGGCCTCGCTGGTGCCCGCACCTTGGCGCAGACTTACAGCCGCACCCGCAACCTCCCCCTCGTCGTCGCCGGCCGCTTCGACCGCCGCGCCGTGATGGCCTGCGCTGTCCTCGCCGCGAAAGCTCATCAGGAGCGCACAGGCACCAACTGGGCTGCCAGTATGTCGGTGGCGCTCAAGGCCACTTGGCAGGCCGCCCACGCTGCCCGCCGCGTCGCTGCGCACTGAGGAGCCGGGCCGATGCTTCCCCTGCCACTCCGCGCCCCTGCTGACCGTCTTCGCCACGCCCGCGAGGATCACGCCATCTGCCTGCGGCTCGCCGCCTCCTATCGCCAGCGTACCGCCCGCGGCGAGCGCGGCCTGACCGAGCAGCACGCTTGGGCGCTGGCCCACTGCAAGGCGCTCCGCGGCCGGTTCTCAGATTTCTCGCGGCCGAACTGAAGGGATGACCGTCATGGGCATACCCTTCGCGCATAAGGCCCGCCCGCCGCCGGCCTGATCGGCGCCGAAAAGGGACCCACCCCACACCACCGCTGAGCCTGTCCTCACGAGCCCATCCCGGAGCCCGAACGATGTCGCACGAGCGCTTCCCCAACTTCAGCCACCCTCTGCCAACCCTGCCGCCGCACACAGCCATCATCTCGCCCGTCTCACTAAAGGCACCGGCTATCACGGTGGCCACGCGCGCCCTGCAGCGAACCGGTGAGGCGCTGACGGCCGCCCTGATCATCGTGGGTGGCATCGCCGCCTACGGCTTCCTGCCGGTCGCGTGAGGGAGGCGAGCATGAGCACCGCACGCAAGACCAGTCCCGCCCCTGCGAAGGCCAGCCTGCGTGAGCGGGCTGTCCACGCCCGCGATGCCGCCGGGCGCTTCATCAAGCGCGCGTCGGCGGAACAGGTGGCCGAGCAGTCTCCGTCACTGGGCACCGTCCGCGGGCCGGCGGGCGCGCATCCGGGCGCCTATGGCCTGCGCGTCGACGAGCACGGCCTCGGCCTTCACGCGGCGCCTAGCAGTTGCGTCATCGTAGAGCCGGTCATGCCGGAGGGCGCCGGATTAGCCGTCTTCTACTTCAAGGATGCGGCCGGGCCGGTCATCTTCGACCTGACGCACAGCTTCATCCCGGCGTTCGCGCAACCATTCGCCCCGGGATCCGAGGTCGTGCCTCTGATCGAGGTCGTGCAGGCGAGGACGGGGCGTGTCGGCATGTTGAGCGCCGACCGCATCGAGAAGCTTCATCGGATAATCGGGGTCTACACCCCAACCGAGGTGGCTCTGAAGCACCGGCCTGCTCCGGCCCCGCTTCCGCTCATGGCCGAGTGCCCGGATGGCATGGGCGAGCAGGAGGCCCGAACCGCCTTGGCCTATCCGCTCGTGCGCCCAGGCGAGACGGTCGTCTATGACCCGGGCCGGCGCGACCCCATCCCTGGCGCGCTCTGCGTGTTGGAGTGGAATAACGGCACGCGCTCCATCCTGCAGACCAACCGGCGCGCGGTCGGCTCAGGTGGCGAAAGCTGGTGGGTCGATCCGATCAACCGGCCTACCAGCGCTGCGATGCTCGACCGACGGCTCAGGCAGGGCCTGGAGGGCGGGATGCTCTACACCAGCGACGGTCCGTACCAGGAGGATCACCTGCGGGAGAAGATCGTCGGGACCGTCATCGGCATCCTCGTGCCTCGCCGCGCGATCGTAGGGGCTGCCCGATGACCAACGTCATCCGCTTCCCGGCCGGCGGTCGCGTGCCGGCCGCTACCACCCCGCGCGAGGAGTTCGAGCGGCTGGCCGAGCTCGCCCTTGACGTGGTCGACCGGATCGTCGCGCTGCTCGACCAAGCGGACGGGGATCCAGATGCTGAGGATGGTGGCGAGGCCGAGCCGTCGCTGGCGGCGCCTGAAGGGCATGACAGCCAGATCGTCTGGTTGCGGGGCTCCGATCGCGACGACGAGATGCCGTCAGCGGAGCAGCGGTAAGCCGGCTCCAACCAGGATCAAGCCAACCGTGAGCAGGCTGCCGCCGAGACTCTCCAGGGTGCTGCGTCGTCTCGGAACGAACAGGGACGCCGCGACGGATCCGGTTCCAGAGATGAGACAGATCAGGCTCAGGACGATCACGCGACGCGCCTCCGCGCCCCTCGGTGGGCGCCGCATCAGCAAGGAGGGAACCGCGCCATGAGAGCCGCCTCATCATGCGCGCCGCCTTGGCGCTCGGCCTCTTGCCAATCGCGGAACCTCTGACCCCCGGATTCGCAGTCTGGTGCCCACAACCGTACCTGGCTTACTGGTAGGGTTGAGAGAGTAGAGCCCGTGATGATTGATTGGACTCTGATCGCCGAAAAGGCACCCGGAACTCTCACGGGTCTGAAGGACCTTGTCGTGGCGGGTGCAGCCATCTGCACAACGTTCTTTGCGTGGAAGGCCCTCGACAAGTGGCGGACCGAGACTATCGGGAAACGCCGGCTGGAGCTTGCCGAGGAGGTGCTCGCCGCCTTCTATCAAGTTCAGGCTACGATCCAGGATGCCCGGACCGCCTTCGTTGACGCGCGGGAAATGGTCCGAGAGGAGGGCGTGCCCGAAAACGTGGTCCGGAGCGCCTACTATGCGCCTGTTCGCCGGCTGCGGGATTCCTACGATAAAATTGTTGATTTGAGGACCAAGAGGCACCGTTTTGCCGCCGTATTTGGGACACAGGCTACGAAGCCTTGGAATGAAATCGATGAAGTGCTCCGAGACATCGATAACGCATCCGAGGCGCTTCTGCGTCTTGGCAGTGAACATATCCCGCCAAGCGATCCAAGTGCTCAGTTCTACGTGGAGCAGCGGCGAATTCTGGCCCGCAGATCTAAAGAAGATCCGATCACCCCGCGCTTGACCACAGCGGTAGCCGAGATCGAGGCGATTTGCGTGCCGATCATTCGAGCGTCCGCTTGATCATAGGGATCATAGGTCGCGCAGGAGCGCTCGCGCCTGCTTCAGAACTGCCTGTCCATGAGCTCGCTCCGCGACCGCCTCCGCTGTGAACCCACCGTGTCGGTACCGGCCGTTCCGCTCACCCTTCGGCGCACCGCTTCCCTTTGCGCCGCCGTGCATCCGGCATCGGCTCTTCCCGCCGACGGCCGGCGACTGGCACGGGCTGCCGCTCCGCGTCTTCGCGCAACACCGCTGAGCCGTCCGAAAAGGCGAGGGCTGCCGCGCCAGCGAGTGTGTGGGGTTGTGTGTCATTCCCGAGGATCCCCCCGCCGTGGCTGGCGGCCTGTGTGGTGACTTGGCCGACGATCGCCTGACCGCCCTGATAAACGTGAACGTGCTCGACCGTGACCTTCTGCTCGCCGCCACGCCGGATCTTGGCCAGGGCCTCGATCTGGGCCGTGTAGGTGCGCAGGAGCTTCGTCGCGAGCGTGCCGTACCGCTCGATCTGACCCGGATCGTGCGCCATCTTGGCCCGGGTCAGCATCTCCATCGCAACCTCGTACGTGCCGACCATCTGCACGGCGAGCATTCCTTCCGCCTCGTCTCGCGGGGCGATGCCCGATACGGCTGCGAGGCCAGCGTTCATCTCGGACTCCGTGGGGAGCGACGCACCACGCTGCCTCATCACGGCGCCGATGCGACCACCACTATGCGAGGCGAACTGCCGTGACCCGGTCCCGAATGCCCTCCGACGCATCGCCTCGTGGCCAGCCTCGTCGGAATGGGGGGAGGCGACCTTGAGGACGTCGCCGGATGCGCTTTCAGGGACGTCGTACTCGAAGGCTGCCGGCCGGCCCTTCGCGAAATCCCAGGCGGCCGCGATGGCTTCGCGTTCACGCTTGTTCGGCTTTCGGACCTCCGGTTGCGCGTGGAGCAATACGGACTGCTTCTTCGTCATGGTGCGTTCCTTCCGTGGGGGCTGGCGCGTCTCAGGAGACGCTGTGGGCGGGGTCATTCGGCTGCCTCGAGGGCACGCTGGCTGTCGACGATACGAGCTGCCCGCAGAAGCTTAAGGCGCGCGGCGATGAGGGACGGGAACCCGATCGGCGCGTCGGGCGCCGGCGGCCGCCAACGGACAACCTCGGCCCCGCCGGGCGCGAGCCTGCCTTCAGCGGCCGGCTTGTCGACGACGCATCGGTAGCGGGCAGCGAGATCAGGCGCGTAGTCGGCGGCGCTGGCCGGCGTCGGGCAGGGCGGGTGGGACGTAGGCGGCGCGGCAGTCTCAAGGATATCGAAGCCGGCCAAAGGCCCCAGGCGACTCTCCAGCCAGGCTCTCAGATCCGGAATGACAGCAGGCTCATACGTCCCGGTCCGCCATTTCTGGCGCGGACCGGGGCGCTGGTAGCGGAAGCTCACACCGTCACAGATCCCTATATAAGAAGGTATCTTATAGGGATCTGTGACGGTGTGGCTGGCAGCGCCAGTGCGCCGATAGACCCAGTTGCGCGCGGCCCCGGCCGACGGCCACGTCTCCGGCCACGCGGCAGCCATGTCGGCTGGGCTGTCGAGAATGATGCCCTCGATCAGCATATCGACCTCCTCTCCGGGCGGGCTCCAGTGCTCCGCGGCATCCACGGTCACGGGCAGGCAGACGTTGGCCAGAATGTCGATGGCGAGCGGGGTCTCGGCCGTCCGGTTGACGCCGCGGGCCCGGCCGATGGCCTGAAGCAGCTCGCCCTCGCAGATCTGCCAGCGACAGGCTTCCGCGACCAGATCGGGGTGAGCGTCGCATTCCAGGCCGACAGGCTTGCCGTGCCGCATGCGGATGCCGCGCGGCGCCTTCTCGTACCACTCGCCTTTCCCGATCAGGGCTGGCTCTCTCCCGGTGATCGCGCCTGCCAGGGCCTCGACAGCCGCGGGCGCGGGGACGGTGCGGCCGATCACCATGAGACCGCGCACGTCGCGGTACTGGTCGAGGCCGGCGACGTTGTTGAAGTGCTCGACGCTGATGCTGTTGGGCAGGCCGCTGCCGCGCAGCCAGTCGGCGACCGCCTTCTGGGCGATGACGAGCAGCGGCGCGCGGCCGAGCTCCACGAACCGCCGTAGGATCTCGCGCCGGATTGCCCTTAGGTTCCGGTTGGCGCCGTCCTCCTCGACCTTGAGCTTGCCCGCGGCGACCGGCGCGTCGAGGACCTGCCGCACCCGGACAGAGGGCATGGCCGCGTCGATGGTCGCCGTGATCTCGACCTGCGGGAAGAAGGCTCGCAGGATGTCCAGGCTCGGCAGGGTCGCGTCGAGCAGCAGGGTCGGTACCCGCCAGGAGCTGGCTACCGCCTTGAGGCTGCGGGCCTTCACGACGACGATGCGGCCTTCCTCGTCCCCGTCGCGGTACTCGGTGTAGAGCCGGCCCGAGACCTCCGTGGCCTCGTCGTAGAGGAGCCCGCGGGCGGCATTCCAGATCCCCACGTAGGCACGCACGTGCTTGGCGTGGACCGCGGCCTGGGCAGCCCGGCGCCGCTCTGCCCGGGGCATGCCGGGGAAGATTGTCGTCTTCTCCTTCAACCGCCATTCCACCGCGATGGCCGTGGTGCAGGTCTCCCCATTCATGCCGGCGCGGACCAGATGCTCGCGTCGCACGCCACCGGGCTCGTCCTGCATGCGGAAGGCCTTGCCGAGCAGGGCTCGGTAGCTCTCAACGTCGTTCTGCAAGGCGTCGTCGCGGGCTTGGCCGAGAGGCAGGGCCGCCTCGATCTCGTTGAGGGTCAGGCCGCGCTTCGGGATGCGCAGGCCGGATTGCCAGAACCCCTCGTCAATTACGACGATCTCGACATCCCCGAGCGCAGCTTGCGCCCGAAACAGCATCTGATGGGCGACGATCCAGACATCGGGGCGCCCGGCCTTCTGGGCCTGATAGGCGCAGGTGTGGAAGTGCTGGCACTGGTGGAGGGTGACGAGCCCCTCCTTCAGCCGGCAGCAGCTCGTCTCAACCGGCTCGCCAAGGTTCAGGGCGATCTCGACCGCCTCGACATCGTCGCACATCGTCTGCCCTGGCCGATCAGGGTCCGGAGCCTGCCGGCCACGGAACACGCGAGCCGATAGCCCCTGCTTGGCGAACAGCCGCTCAATCTCGGCACCGAGCCGGTGGGTCGGGACGGCGTAGAGGATCGGCTTGGGGGTCTGGACCGTGCCGCGGCGCCCGAGAAGGTGGGCGGCGATGGCCCGGGCGGCCGTGCGGGTCTTGCCGACGCCCGTGGTGACGCCGATGGCGTGTGCCGGCGGCTCCACGTCCTCCTCCTCGGAGAGACGGTAGGCGGTCGCGGCGTCGAGGAAGCGCAGCACGGCCGCATCGACGGCCGAGCGGGCCTCCAGCACCGGGCCGGACGCGTCCTCGTAGGCGGGCCGGCTCGTAACCTGTTTTATCTCCTCGGCCTTCCCCTCGACCTTCGTCCACGAGCGCTCGATCTCGCGGCGCAGGCGGTCGTAGGGCTCTAGGTACTTGCCTCCGCACCCCTCGGGATGCCGGCGCATGAGCTCGCAGAGGTCATCGACCGTTAGGCCGTCCGTGAAGGCCATCGACACGGCGGCGTGGAAGCGGCTCGAGCGGTCTCCGCCGATCTCGGCAACCGCGTCCTCGACGCGCTGGCTGACCTTTCCGCTCGCACCGGTGGCCCGCGGCGTCGTGCTAGTCTGCGGCTTGTCCCGGGCCGGGAACTGCTCCCAGAGCTCGCCAGCAGACCAAGCCCTGCCGCTGTGCTCGAGGATCCGCGTCGGGGTTGGCACGCGCCCGCGTGCGACCTTCGCCTTGCCTGGGAAGTTCGGGGTGCCGGCGACCCGGTAGGGCTGGCTGACAACCCCTGAGTCGCCATCCGCCCGAACGGCCTCTCGAAGCGCGGCTCCGAGCGGGATAGCCTGCTCCGGAGTGAGTGCGCGGTCGAGGAAGAACCACCGGTGCGCATTCCCCGGCGAGGTCTCGATCACCAGCGAGGGCTGGGCGCGTGTCTGCCCTGCCTTGCCCTTGTCACCGTCACTGTCGACGACGAAGGCGAAGACCCCGCGGGTATCGGCGGCCGTGCCGCGTCCACGGCTCGTCTCCGCAACCGTTCGGCCCTCGATGTAGATGTTGTGCCCGCTGTCGGCGGAGCGCAGGGCCTGCGCCGCCATCCGCTCCACGTCGCCGATCGGGAACCGGAACGAGAGCGCCCGGCCGCCGGCCGGATGAATCTCCACGAGCTGCAGCAACCCAGGCCTGTGGGCGCCTTCCAGCGCCGCCGCAGCCGCGCTGTGGATCACCTCCAAGAAGGCGCGGACCGCGGCCGGGTCTGCAGCAATGGCGGCGGCGTCACTCACCCCCCGTCGGGCCCCGACAGCGGAGCGCACGCGCCCTGGAATGAGGCACCGAGGTCGATGGCGATGCGCTGCGCCTCGGCCGCCGCGTCGTCGAAGCCGAAGGCGTTGCCGATGGTTGCGGCGCTGTCGCCGCTCTCGCTCAGATGAACGATGTCCCACGAGCCACCGTCTCGCTCGCTCACGTCAAGGTAGATCGTCCCGCCGCGCCCGCGGCTCCGCGGGCCCGCTCCGGTGTCGAGCGGCCCACCCTGGAGGCGAAGCGGGATGCCAAACCGCGCCGCGTAGGCGCGACCATCTGCGAGAGCGTGGCGCCAGTCGGGTGTGCTCTCGAGAATGCGGTAGCCCTGGTCCGTGCGGACCCAGGCGACCATCATCTCGCCGAGCGGTGCGACGACGACCTCCAGGCCAGGGGGTGTCCTGGCTCCGACCCGCGGAGTGTTGGGGAAGGCGACCACGCTCATGCCGCCCTCCCGTGATGAGAGGCGCGGTCGCGTGAGGCGAACTCACGGCACCAGTCGCCCGCCTCGACGGTCGGCCAAGTGCCGGTGGTCTGGCCGAAGCTCTCGGCGTCTACGACGGGAGGGCGAGCTCGGCACTGGCCGGCGGCCACCTCATAGGTCCCGGATCCGTCGGAGCGGACATAGCGGACCGAGCCGAAGGCGCACCAGGCCGAGCAGTTGATGCAGCAGGAAGAGGAGGGCGCCGCAATGCTCATCGCGCCCTCCAGGTCTCGGGAGACGTGAAGGCGAGTTCGGCCAGGAGCGCCGCCGTCGCTGGTGGAAGACCGTAGCGTCGGCTGAGGAAAAGATCTTGTCGGATGCCGGGGACTGACGTAGATCTCTCAGCGCTGACTTGCCGGAAAGCATTCGAGAGACCCGCCGTGGCCCCGCGCTGCGCGCGGGTTTCTTTCATTTGGACCTGCTTTCAGTTCGGAACTGGTCTGCGATCGCCCGCGGATCAGGCGGCGTTCGGCTCGGCGAGGCCGAGGATCTGACGAAGCCGTGCGGTCGGGACCCGATACTGACCGGCTACCTTCACGGCTGGGATCGAGCCGTCCCGGATCGCCTTGTAGGCAGTGTTGCGCCCCACCCCGAGCACGCGCCCCGCAAGCACCACGTCGACCGTGGGCTGCGTCAGCACCTTCATGATGTCATCCGACATACGAGCCTCACCGATTTAGAGCGGTGATAACACCGCATTAATATTTATGGGGCGCATAGGCACGGGTTGGCAAGCATTTTCTGCGGTGCTAACCAAACGATCGCAGATGGGGTAGGGAGAAGCCTGGGATGGATGAGGAGAAGCCAAAACGGCCTCGCGGTCGGCCACGGACCTATCCTGGCACCGAAAAACGCCCAACCTTGACCTTCCGTGTCCGCGGCGGGTTGCATGAACAATTAAAAGCAGCCGCCGAAGGGAATCAAAGATCGATTAGTGAAGAAATAGAAGGTCGAATTGGATTGTCGTTTGAGCCAAATTGGCGTGCTGAGTTGGCAGATCAAAAATATCAGGACTTGGTTGAATTCATTGGTGGATATAACAGTATTTGGTCAGCAAGAACTATGAATTACTATCTTAATTCAGCAATAGAAATCGCGAACAAGCAATGCTGTGACGGATCGGAATGGACATTATCTTCGGAAAAGAAGGAGATAGTAGTGGAAGAGCTCACAAAAATGCTTCCCTCTATCCTGCGCGATGTGTCTGGCAACAAGGGAGATTTAGCAACCGCGATCGGCAAAATGCATCGTATTCCTGATGTAAGTTCGGGCATGCAGCGAGAGCGGAGATTGGAAGGTAAAAAATAAACCACCAGCCCAGACAATGGTATTATGGGGCCTCATTTTAATGATAAGTGATCATTGAGGCATGTGTTTTCTGCGCAAGACACGAGATTCGGACCATGTAATCATATGGTCCGAGCTTAGGAATCGCCGTGCGCCGCCATTATACCTCTCACCTCTACATTAGAGTCGATGAGGCTCTCAGGGCGGATCTTGCCACAGCAGCACGTTCAGCAGGCCTCAGCGTCTCGGACTTCACGAGAAATGAGCTGCGTGCCTCACTAGCTGCGCGCTCCTCCAACGTCGCCTCAAATCCTCCTAGCGCAGCGACAAGCGGGAGGTAGGCTGCGCATGCTGGATCGCTGGGCGGACCTGCCCCACACCGCGGCTTTGAACCATGGGCTCGACCTCGCCCGTGAGGTCACCGGCGTGGTGGGCATCACCATCACTGACGAGCATCTGGTGCTGCTCTCCGCGGCCATCCTCTGCGGCTACGCGGCGGCCGGCGGCCTCGAGGAGGCTCCCCGCCAATCCCTGAAGCAGGCCGCGGACCGCTGGTCCGAGCTCGGGGGCGCCGATGTCTAGGCTTTACGATCGCGTCTGCAACCTGACGGTTTCCGGCGGCTCGGGCGGCACGATGGACCTGTCCGACTTTCGAATCGTGTTCAGCGTGAAGGGCGCCACCACGCAGTCGCCCAGCAAAGCGGTCATCAAGGTTTTCAACCTGAGCGACTCGACGGCCCAGAAGTTGCCGAAGCTGTCCGGCCAGGTCTCGCTGACAGCGGGCTACAAGGGCGAGAGCGGCGTCATCTTCACGGGCAATGTCCGTGAGCGCCACATCGGGCGCGCCAATCCCACCGACACCGTTGTCACCCTCTACGCCGCCGATGGCGACCGCGCATACGTGAATGCCATGACCTCCCGGACGCTCAAGGCCGGAGCCACGAGCAAGGACGTCTACGACGCCTGCCTCGCTGACATGGCGAAGTTCGGCATCTCCCGCGGCTACGTCCCACCCATCCTCGACCAACAGAAGGACCCGCGCGCCATGGCCCTGTTCGGCATGACGCGGGACATCCTGCGCAAGATGGCGCTCGCCAACGGCTGCCTCTGGAAGATCCAGAACGGCAAGCTGAACGTCGTGCCGATCGGGGAGCCCCTGCCCGGGGATGCCGTAGTCCTGAACTCGACGTCCGGCATGATCGGCCGACCGGTCCAGACCGAGCAGGGCATCATCGTGCGCTCGCTCCTCAATCCGCGTCTCCAAATCAACGGCAAGGTCAAGATCGACGAGAAGTCGATCGACCGCGCCGCCTTCAACCTCGACACGGCGGGCGACCCGAAGAACGCCGAGCCCAACCTCGGCACGATCGCCAGCGACGGGCTCTACAAGGTCCAGGCCATCACCTACCTCGGCGACACCCGCGGCGAGCCGTGGTGGGCCGACATGATCTGCAACGCCACCGGCGAGATCACGAAGTCCGCCGCCAACCTGGGGCTCGTGTGATGGCCGGAAACATCATCCAGGAATTCCTCGTCGCTCTCGGCTACACGGTCGACCGCAACAAGGAGAGGGCCGCGATCGACAGCGCCAGGCGCGTCGAGCAGACCGTTCGGCGGTCTGATGAGGCCGCGACGCGATCAACCGTCATCGGCTCCAACCGGCGCCGGATCGAGATGGACCGGGAGCGCGGCGTCCGGACCCGTGGGGCTGCCTCCTACATCGCCGAGCTGCGTCAGCGGCAGCAGGCCGAGAAAACCACCGCCGACAACTCGATCAAGGCCATCGCCCGCCGCGGGCTCGCGGAGGCTAAGACCACTGCCGAGCGGGCCCGCTGGACGCAGAAACTCAACCAGGTCGAGCGGCAGGAGGAGCGCGAACGGACCAAGGAGTCTGCGACCGCCATGGCGGCCCGCACGGCGGCCATGCACAGTTACTCATCGGGCGTGACGAGCGCGGTCGCCGCGCTGTCTGGCCTCGCGGCGATTGCCACCACCGCTTTCGGGGCTATCGCCAAGGCCTCGGAGAAGCTGGAGGGCACGTTCTACACCTCGAAGCGCACCGGCTCCTCCGCTGCCAGCATCCGCGCCTTCGCCTTCGCGGCCGAGCAGACTGGTTCGTCGGGCAAGGAGGCCATCGCCACCCTGGAGGGGCTGGCGCACAAGCTCGAGGCGTTTCCCGGCTACAACACCATGTTGAAGCGGCTCGGCGTCCCCGACAAGGATGCGGCCGGCAACACCATCGAGCTCACCGACCGGATGATGAAGCTCGGTCAGGTGATGGCAAACATGCCGAAGCCGCAGCGCTACGCCTACGCTGAGTCGATGGGCATCCCCGCTCACCTCGTTCAGAGCCTCACGGATCCCGCCGCCCTCAAAGCCTACAACGAGAGCAAGGCCCGGATGGCCAAGGCGGGCCTCGACCCGGCCCAGGCTGACCGTGACAGCAAGCGCTACATGGACGTGTGGCGCGAGATGGGCGAGACCATCTCGATCATCGGCGCCAAGATCCAGGGCGCCCTGGTCAGCGCTTTCGGTGACAAGGTTCAGCAGTTCGGCGACTTCCTGCTGCAAAACGCCGATCCCATCGCCAAGGGCGTGGTGCGGATCGGCGAGGCCTTCTTGAAGGTCATCGACGCCACCGGCGAGTTTCTGAAGCGGATCGGGACGGACGAAGCCAAGGCCTCCTTCGGCGAGTTCGCGAAGAGCGTCGACGTGCTCGCCATCGCGATCGGCGGCCTCGCGCTCGCGCTGACGACGCGGCTGCTCTCGCCGCTCGGAAAGGTGCTCGGCCTTCTCACCACCCTCGGCGCCCTGTCGCCGCCGGCCTGGCTCCTCGCCATGCTGGGCGTCGGTGCGGCCGCGCAGACGTCGACGGCCATCGCCAAGGGCGGCCTGCCGGCGGGCGTCGATCCGATCACCGGCAGAGCTCCTACCGACGAGGTCGGCTCCGGTCTGATCGAGCCCGGCAAGGAGGGCGGCGTACAGCGCTGGCTGCGCGAGAAGTACGATGGCGCCAAGCGGGCGATCGGCGGCACGGCGGTCGCCCGGGCGCTGGGGATCGGCGAGGGGAGCGTGGACAGCAGTGGCCGCATCGGGAAGGCGCAGGTCAATGCGAATGCCCTGGCGGCGATGGACGAGCTGAAGAAGGCGGGCCTACCGGACGAGGGCGTCGCGGCCGCGCTGGGCTCCATGCAGACGGAAAGCAGCTTCAACCCTCGGATCACGAACAGCGTCGCGGGCGGTCACACCGGACTGTTCCAGTGGGACAAGAACCGCTGGCCGAAGATCAAGGCGTGGATCGAGGGCCAGAACGGAGACCCCTACGATGCTCGGTGGCAGACACGCGCGCTGATTGCTGAAGGGCGAGCCAAGCCGGGAGACCCGCTCTACGATCACCCGCGGACGGCCCGCGGATGGCAGAAGCTCGAGCAGTCCAAGGGCGACCTCGCGAGTGCCATGGACGGCATCCGCGACATCGAGCGGTATGGCATCGGCGAGGAAGGCGGGCGCGGGGCGAATGCACGTGGGTGGCTTCCTCGCGTCCAAGCGCCGACTACTCCCGGTCCCGAGCAGGCCGGCTCTTTCCCGAATGGCGCCCCGCGCGTCCTGAAGCCGAACGGCATGCCGGGCATGCCCGGTGAGACCATGGCCGAGGCAGACGCCCGGCGAGCACGCAACGCCGCTCGCGCGCCTTCCCTCACTCTGTCGCCCCCGCCCGTGCCGGAATGGCGAAAGCAGGCCGAGGAGGCAGCAGAGGGCATCAACAAGCAGTTCCGCCCACCTGGATCCAACGACAACAGCCCGCAGATCACGCCGTGGAACGGGGCGGCACTGGGAGTTGGGGCGTCGAGCACCGTCAGCAACACGAGCACGACGATCAACCTCAACGGCGACCGCAACATCAACGTGACTGGGGTGTCAGATCCAAAGGAGGCGGCCCTCTACGCTGATCTCGCTGCCAGTCGGCGCGACGGTGACCTGTTCCGGAATATGAAGTCGGCGTTCGCGTGACCGTCCGGCTCAACCGCGGGAAGGCGATGGCTGAGGCGAGCCAGGAGAATTGACGGCTCCTAACTCGTCAAACAACTCAGGCGACGGGCTTTCTCGAAGAGGAAGATCACCCGGAAAAGTGGCGCATCAGACAAAGAAACTTGCGTTGACGCTCGCTGCGGAAACACCGCTCAGGAATATGGTTCCTCCACCGGACAATCCGATCGCAGTCCCATTCACAAGTGTCTCACTGTAAACCGAATTCTCGTTCGGCCCGAGCCTCTCTCCGAGGACCGTATAGCTTTGCCCTTGGATATCTAGACGGTCGCCAGTTGAGGCATCAAAGAAAAAAACGACGTCGTTGCCGTTATTGGCGCCAAAAAGCATCCTGACACCACCTAAACCCACTCGTAGTTCGTCGTCGCCGAGATCGCCGGAGAGCACGCAAGTGCTGGTAGTATTCCCCCATAACTTGTCATTACCTTGTCCCCCGAACACGGTGCCACCCGCCCCGCAGAACATTCTGTCATCCCCGAGATTGCCAAATGCGAGATCTCCGCGGCCCAAACCCTGGAATGCATCGTTTCCTTGTCCGCCGAATATAGTGCTGCGTTCACCGTAGCTATAAAACGTTTCGCTACCTTGGTTTCCAAATATCAGATTTTGATCGCCATAATTATCGATCCGGTCTCCATCCAGTCCACCGAATATAGTGGAATTATTGTGAGATACGGAAATGTTGTCAGATCCTTGCCCGCCGTCAATGTAAGCCCTGCTATTTTCATCGTCTAACAGATAATTACTGTATATGTAATCGCCGCCCTCTCCACCGTATGCGGTACTATTGCCGCTAAAGTATATCTCGTCATCTCCTGCGTCGCCAAATATGAGTACTGATCCAGAATTAAAGCCGTTGAAGTAGATATCGTCGGATCCTCCCCCGGCAAAGATCGTATCATTTCCGTTCCCTGCAGTTCCCTGAATAAAATCGTTACCGCCATAGCCGAATATTACATCGTCACCGACGGTGCCTGTCAGAGAGTCGTATGAAGGGGTGCCA
Source organism: Methylobacterium sp. A54F (assembly GCF_053346035.1). NCBI lineage: Bacteria > Pseudomonadati > Pseudomonadota > Alphaproteobacteria > Hyphomicrobiales > Methylobacteriaceae > Methylobacterium > Methylobacterium sp. A54F. The sequence goes on from NZ_JBKFBF010000003.1 coordinate 295,070, forward strand.
TCAATCCTTGCCATTACATCGGCCCTTTGCATCGAGCTAAACACACAGGGCAATCTGCACACGTTCCATGAAATCAGCATTCGCCTTTAGCGGTATTGTCGGTGCGCTCGCCTTCACCTGCGATGTGAGCTCGTGCAATCGCCGTACTAGTCGAAGACGCAGCAGCGCTGCGGCCAATCCGCGCCAACCGAGAGGTCTGGAGGATCCTGCTCGGCTGACGCGGACGACCGGCATCGGCGTGCCGACGGTTGAAGAGGTAGCATCTGCGGGGCGTGGCGACGAGCTTCCTGCAGAGAAGACTCGCCTTCGCCTTTCCATGCACGTTGAGGATTTTGTATGCAGCTTGAGCTACCAAGCACGCGTGCAGACGAGGTCGGCGATGATGTGGGCGACGCGGCTGGTTCAGCCTGAGGAGATGGCCAGCATCAAGGAGCTGTTCACGGATCAATCCGCAGCCCTCGGTGCCCCACGAGACATGATGCTGCTCGAGGTCCGCGAGGAGGCGGGCGGTATACGCCTGTACGTTGGCGTTCCCGAAGCCGAGATGCTCTCGTCCTACTTTGGCTTCGCGCCATGCTTGAAGCGAGATCTCCCGAAGGCACCGGCCCTAATCGCTGGAGACAGGGCGGTCTTTCAGGCCATGTTCCAGGCTGGTGGGTGAGGAGCCCCCAAGAATGGCCCGCCGCGGAATGAGCACCGCAGCGGACCAGACACGCGCCCGAAGCTGTCGGGGGGATGAAGCTGGGCACGCAGCGAGCAAACGATTAGGTCTAGGGAGCAATCCGTGCGACCCACGAAGAAACCCGTGTAGCGCGAGCCGGGTGGGCGGGTCAGGGAGGAAACGCCACCAAGGGCGCCCTCGAGGCAGGCCTGCGCCGAACTTATGGGGCTCAAGGAAGTAGGGCGCGGCATCCAAGCGATGCCCGCGCCCAAGTTGGTTCCCGTCTCGGGAAGGAACGAGTTTGACCTACGCACGCGGGGTGACAGGCATGTGTCGGTTTGAGCTGCGCATGCTAGGAACCGGGGCACGGGGGTTAAGGCCGTATGCCCAGGAGTTCGAGATGGCTTCCATTGAGACGCTTGCAGAAACGCTTCGGAGCCTTGCCACCTCAGGCATGAAGCCGAAGGATCTGCTCACTGCGGCCCGTGAGAAGCACCCGGAGGCGAGCAAGAAGGAGGTCGTCCGCGCGGCCTTCTACGCGCTGATCGATAGCCACGCCGCCGATCCTGAGGCCGTGAAAGGGTTGCACACTTTCGCCCTGGGCGAACGCAACTCAGACGAGGACGCAGAGCCGAAGGCCGCCAAGCTGCGAAAGAAGACGCACAAGAAGGAAGATCGCACGGCGCAGACGGCACACTGAGCAGCTGGCGTCTCGGCAGACAGCGGCGCGACTTTCAAAGCAATCCGCGCTCGCCGATCCAGCGGGAGGCAGGTGCGTATCGTAAGCCGACCCTAGCTCCATGGTCGTGACCATCTGTCTGGATTTTCGTGCGCTATAAACATTGCGACAGTCGAGTTTCACGGTATCCTCCGACCCATGGCGACGGGCGCATCCAGAACCGTCATCGCTGCCTTCACTGAGGATGAGGCGCAGCGGCTGACGGGCATCAGCCTGACGCAGCTCAGGTACTGGAGACGCACGTCCTTTTTTGTGCCCAGCCTGAGGGCCGAATTGACCGAAGGGGAAGAGACGCGCCTCTACTCGTTCCGCGATCTCGTCTGCCTGCAGGTTCTGGATCGCCTTCGAAACGACAGCGGCGTGTCGCTCCAGCACCTGCGCGAGGTGAAGGCTGAACTCGTCGATCTGGGCGACGACGTCTGGGCGCGGACCACCCTCTACGTCCTTAACAAGCGCGTCGTCTTCAACCACCCTGAGACGGGGCGGCGTGAGGAGGTTACGACCGGTCAAGGCGTGCTCAGCATCCCGCTCGAGATCGTGCGGGCGGACATGGAGCGCAACGTCCGGCAACTGCGCACGCGAAACCCCGAGAATTACGGGAAAGTCCAGAGCGTGCGCGGGGTCGCGAGGAGCAATCCAGTGATCGCTGGCACTGCGATTCAGGTCGCGAGCATCAAGGCCTATGCCGAAGCTGGCTACACGGTCCAGCAGATCCTTGAGGAATACCCGACGCTGACGGAGCGCGACGTTGAAGCGGCCTTGGCCTACGACGCCGCCGCTTAGGGCCGTCGCTGAACAGCCTGTCTTCCGCGTCCTTCTCGATGAGGGCGTGCCTGTCTCCGTCGCACGAACCTTTGAGGAAAGCGGTTACGAGGCCATCCGCCACGGCGATGTGCTGGCGCCCGGCTCCGACGATTTCCTCGTGGCGAAGGCGGCTCAACTCAACGGCGCGACTTTGATCGCGATCGACAAGGATATGAAGCGGATCGCAGGCCGCTACGGGATGGCAGATCCAAAATTCGAGCGCCTGAACGTCATCAAGATCGGGTGCTCAGAGCCGTTGGCCGCCGCTCGTATTGCCCAAGCAATGAATCTGATTGCGCTGGAATGGCGCTATCGCTGTGAGCAGCGCGGACGACGCCTCTACATTGAGATCGGCCCGCACTGGATCAAAACATATCGCTAGTTATTGGTACGTTAGTTTGCGCCCTCAGGATCCTCGCTCGCCGCCGAGGCATAGCAACGACGCACCGCCTCACGGAAGGCCTGCACGTCCTCTGGCAGGTAGCTCTTGAGACGCTCTTCCAAGCGAGCGCAGCCCGCAACGGCATCGGGATGCTGCTCGACTTCAGCCTCGGTCGGGGCGGTCGAGCCTTCCCTCACTTCAGGTAGCCCTTGGCCTTGAGGTGCTCGGTGAGGAGCTTCTCGACGTAAGACGCCAATGAACGGCTGTCTTCTGCCGCGGCCTTCTCGGCGGCTGCCTTCACGGTATCCGCGACGCGGACGGAGATCGCAGAGCTTTTTGCCATGAGTGCAGATGTGTGCAGTTGACAACCAATCTGATGTAATCATACTGCACTCAGTTGCACACAAATGCAACGGCTCGGCAGAAGGGGTTGGAGCCTTCTGCCGAGCCTAACCCCACCACTCTATTCAGGAGAGCGGCGATGGCTTCGCACGCCTATACCACCACGCCCTTATTACGTCCCGCCTCAGCCGAGCGCCGGCCCTCATCGCCCCCAGGTCGGCTGATCGCCGCTGGCGGCCCTGTGAGCGCCGCGCTTCGCACCGTTCTGGCAGCCGATTCGGGCCGGCAACGGCTTCAGGAGCTGCGCCGGGCCATCGCCGACCGCATCGAGGCGGATCTGGCGCTGCTCGACAGCCTGGATGGCGACGCCGATCTTGAGGTCGATGCCGGCGAGGGGCCGGAGGGCGACGACGAGCGCGAGCACGACGAGGCCGAGCGCGGCATCGCCGATCACGATGGCTTGGTCGAGCAGGGCTGCCGCCCTTGGGAGGTGGCGGTATGAGCGGCCCCGCATCTCGCCGCCGCTTCCTGCGCGGCCTCACCACCCTTCCGCTCATTGGCGGCAGCGTGGCCCTCATCGGTACTCCTTCCGCCGTCGCCGAGCCCGTCACCAAGGACCTACTGATCGCCTACGCGGACTGGCTGCTCCTTGAGCGCCGCATCCTGCTCAGGGAGCTGATCCCAGACGCCGCGTCTCGCGCGCGTGCGACCGACACATGCCTGTCAGGCAGCCGGACCGATGCATTTCACATCCCGCCGGATGGAGACTGGCGAGCGGTTCCGAAGCCCTCGACCCGCGCCGCGCTCGTCCTGAGCGCAGTCGGCTGCGACTGGCGGGAGGGCTCGATATGAGCCGCTCCACCTCATGCAGCGAGCAGGCTTTCAGCGTCGTCGCGGACATGGAGGACGACATGCGCAGCCTTAGGCGCTGGGCCAATGTCCTGTGCCACCTCGGCGGCGGCGCCTCGATGCTCGAGCCGACCACCATCCACGTCATCGGTGAGGCCCTGTTGGACGTGGCCATGCGTGCCGAAGCGCAGTGGGAGGAGGCCTTCCGCCTGACGCACCCGAAGAACAGGGAAAATCGCTCATGCGCATCATCCTGATCTACGCCGCCGTCGCGCTGATCCGGCTCGCGAGGCTCGAGATGGCTTGGTCCGACCATCTGCTCGACCGATCGGACGCAGCGCTCACCCGCAGCCGGGCGCGGGTCGACCTCGCGCATCGGCTGGCGGGGCGTACTGGTCTTCAGAACGCGGGCTGAGTGCAGGGTGCACTCAGCACTGGCCCAAGGTGCACCTTTCGGCAGCTACGACGGACACGCCCCCCAGCTGCCGGACCCGCCCGATGACACGGCGAGGGGCCTGAGACGCCCCGCAATTTTCCGCATCCATCTCAAGGTCGATGAGGCGTATGACAGGGCTTCATCACGCTAATGCGATTCAAGACTTAGCTCTTACGAAATCAGCACAATCAATTCGCGCACAAATCGACAAGTCGGTGATGGTGCGGATACTGCAATCACGTAAGCCACTTCTGATCGCGGCCACAGGCATCTCCGCCGCGCCAGCTGTCTCTTACTGGAAGCCGAGTTGGACCTGAAACTTGAGGGGGTCCTTGCGAAGCGTCAGGAGGCTTAGCTCGGAAGCGAGACTCCCGCTTTCCTCACGTCAGCTCACCCGCGCCAGTGATCGTGCAGCGCCCTCTTGGAGCATGTAGCCGCGACCCCAGATCGTCTCGATGTAGTTCTTGCCGCCTGAGGCGTTGGCGAGCTTCCGACGCAGTTTGCAGATGAACCCGTACATGCTTTTGATCTCGGGCTCATCCAAGCCGCTATAGGCAAAAGCCCTCAGGCCACGCCGCTGCGATCGATCTGACGCATCACCCGGTGCAGGTCGAACGGTTTGGGCAGGAAGGTCGCTCGCGCCGGCAATGCCTCGAGGGTCACCGGGGCCTGGTCGGAGACCACGAACAGGAGCGTCGGGGGAAACCGCTCGCGCACGTAATGGGCGAGCTTCAGCCCGTCCATGTCCCCGGGCATCTGCACGTCGGTCAGCACGACCCGGATCTCGCCGTGCTGATCCAGGATTGCGATGGCCTCCTCGGCGTTCCCGGCCTCGAACACCCGCCAGCCTCGCTCCTCGAAGAAGGCGACGATGTCGAAACGCAGGAGCGCTTCGTCCTCCACCACGAGAACTGTCTTCGTGCCGATCGGTGTGCTCTGGCCCAACGCTACGAATTCCCACCACCGATGGCCGCGTCGCCCAGGCGGGCTTCCAGCGTGAATACCAACCCCTTGGGCTGGAACTCGGTATCAGCCGTTCCACCAAAATACGAACGTAGCGAGCGCTCGATCAAGGTCGATCCGAACCCGCGCCGGGTCGGCGCGGACACCGGCGGCCCCCCACGCTCCCTCCAAGCGAGGTGGAACTTGGCGTCAGGTCCGTTTCCGTCAACCTGCCAGGCCAAGTCGACACGCCCGGTCTCGTTCGAGAGGGCGCCGTACTTTGCCGCGTTCGTGGCGAGCTCGTGCAGCGCCAGGGCGAGGGCGACGGCAACCTGCGGCTGCAAGGCGATGGTCGGGCCGTCGAGGACGATGCGCGTCCCGAGTTCGCCATGCGGCGCCAAGGCATGTTCGGCCAAGGCCCTCAGGTCGGCCGAGCGCCAGGAGGCCCCCGTCAGCACGTCGGTGGCCGCCCCGAGCGCCACCAACCGCGCCGACAGGTCCTGGCTGGCGGAGGGGAGGTCAACTGCGTTGCGCAGGGTCTGGTGCGCGACCGACTGGACCACCGCCAGCACGTTCTTCAGCCGGTGTGCGAGCTCGCCATTCATGAGCTGCATGTCTTCCTCGGCCCGCTTGCGGGCGCGGAAGTCGCGGGTGACGGTGCCGTAGCCAAGCGTCTTGCCGTCCGGGTCGGTGACGGGGAAGACTGAGTAGAGGACGGGGATCAGTTCGCCCGTGACGAAATGGCGGAAGCGAAGTTCGCCTGCCCAGTGACCGTCCCGCACCACCGCTGGCAGCACCTCGTCCGCCACCGTTTCGGCATCCTCAGGCGGGAAGAAGTCGGCGATGGCGAGCGTGGTGATGTTAGCCCCTTCCAGCCCGACCAGCCGACGCGCCGCGTCGTTCATGTAGAACACCCGCCCGTCGACATGCGCCATGCCGATGAAATCGGTGCTGTTCTCAGCCAACCGGACGAAGCGATCCCGTTCCTCTTCGCTCTCGCGCAGAGGCGTGATGTCCCGCGACACGGACAGGATGCTGTGAGGCCGACCGTCCGGGCCCGGGATCGGGCTCACCGCGACGTGCCACCACTTCGGCGTGCTCTGCATCGTGCTGGCGCGTCCGACGAAGCTCGCCGAGCGTCCGTCGCGCGCGCCCTGCACCGCCGCGACTGCCTCGGCATGGCCGTTGCCGACCCAGAAGTCCGGCCACGGACACCCGGCGATGGCGTTGAAGTCGCTGACCTCCATCACACGCTGGCCGCCCTCGCTCATGAAGGTCAGCTTGCCGTCGAGGTCGAGCACCTTGATGCAGTCGGTCGAGCTCGATAGCACGCTCGCGAGAAACGCCTCCCGCGCCGCCGTTTCCGTCGCGCTACGCTCAAGGTCCTCCCGCGCGGCGTCCGAGGCGCGAAGCGCCTGCCGCAGGGCGACGACGACCCCAACGAGACCCGACGTGGTAGCGGCGTAGATCGCGGATGCGGCCCACTGGGTCGGCGACAGGATGCCGATGGGTACGACGTCGAGGAGGACGTAGCCGGCGCACAACGTCGAGAGCAGCGTGGCCCACAGCCCTGCGCCGCCACCGAGCAGTAGCGTCACGGCCACCACGGCGGGGGTGAAGAGGAACCATGGGGCGAACTCGGCGAACATCGCCCAGCGCAGCAGGGCGACCGCGAGTACCGCCAGTGCGGCGATGCCGTACCGCAGGAGGAAAGGCGGCGGGGGGGCGACAACACCGGCGCGGAGCTGGGAGAGGACGAGGGCCGAGATGGTCGTGATCCCGCTGGGGCGCGACGGACGGCGTCGGGCTTCCTCTCACGTCACGGAGATTGTGTTCGGGCCAAGGCCGCGCGGGAACCCAACGAGTTTCATGCCGGTCAACACGGCCACTGGCATTTTCGCCGTTCCGGCAGCTAGCTATCGGAAGCCAAGTCTGACTCGAGGTGAACTGTCAGAGCGGCAGATGGCCTGAACCATGAGTTCCGCCAAGACTGACCCGGTGGCTGCGTTGGCGTAGCGGCATCGAGGGCTGGCGCGAGAGTTCGTAGAGAGCGTTGCCAACGAGGCCAGCGGTTCGGCGTAGGGAAGCGCCCTCGCAGGTTGCAGCAACGCGTATGCCGATTTCGTGAGTGTGGCTGCGTCCGTAGAGCCAGACAGCCAGGCGCGCCCTGGACACCTCCGGCATGTTTTCGAGAATGTCCGCGAGCGTATCTGGTTCTGCTCGGATCAGGTGCATCACGAGATCGAAAGGCACCGGGCATTCCTCGGCAGTGCCCTCAGTGCTGGTCGAGTGAGCGTGGTACACGGGTGGACCCTCAAGCCGACGTGCTCAGGGTGTCCAGCCTTTGGTTAACGAAGCCTCAACGTTACGCCCCGGTGGGCACTCATCGTCACCACGGTACCGCTCCGCACCATCGCGTGCGCTCGACCGAGCATGAGGCGAGCAGCTATCCTGACGCAATGCCACGCTCAAACTGCCGAACCCCTGACAATTGCCGCGCTAGCAGCCGAGGCGGTCCCTGCCGCATCTGCGACGCAGAAGCCATTGCGCGACGAGCCGTGGCGCTACGCGAGCGCATGGCGGCCAACAACGCCGAGGGCCGCCCCACATATGCGCAGCGCCTGTTTCAGGAGGCAGCATCTACTATCGCGAGCGCACCGATCGGACCGATCAGCCGGCGTTAGCCGCCTCGCCCCGACCTGCTCGCCGTCGAGATCATGGATCGGGTCACTGGTTCGATATGGACCCGATGAACCAGGCCGAGCTTCAGGCCATCGCCAGTTCGCGGGCAACGTCGGAGAGATATCCTGCCAGCCTGTCGCCGACATCGCGATCCCTACACTCGATCGTGATGGTTGTAGGTTGGCGGGTTTCACCCGTCAGAGAGCGCAGCATACCCTCTGCCTGCAAAGCTGCAGTCCGCTCCGACTGGCTCCTCAGCCTGCATTCGTAGTCGGGACCGGTGAGCACGATCTGACAGAAATACGATGCCATTCTCCGGCAACCCGTCATCCTCGCTGGCGGTTCAAGCGGGTTTGGAACTGCTGGCGGTTTGGTGGCGGTAAGAGGCGCGGCGCCGGCTGATCCGAATAGCCCCGCCGGCCAAATCACCATGACAACCGGCGGGGTTGGCCCCCTGTCACTGAGGGAAAAGCCGGAGGCCATGGGGATCATCCATCAGGAAGGTTGCCGAGGCGTTACGACGCGCTCGCTCCTGGGCTGTGGGTGATCACGGGCGAGCCCGTCACCATGAAGTCGAGGCGAAACAGCACCAAACCGCGCTCGTCCGTTACCTCCATCCGCCACTCCTCGCCGATTGCGATCCGATGAGCCTCGTCGTCCAGGATCCTGCCTGCGAAGCGGATGGCCTGACGCCGCGCCTCATGGTGGTCCGACAACTCGGTGCCGTCGTGATCGATCTCGCTGCGCCCGTCGTAGACGTTGAAGAAGAACCGCGGCACGCGCGCCTCCGCTCACTGAGGGCGGGAGCGCAGCGGCTCTCACTCACGGGCACGCCAATCCAAGCCCGCGATTGGTTGCAGAATAGACGGAAATTGGCGGGTACGTCCCATACCTTTGTGAAACGTTGCTAGACGACGGCCCCTCGCCCTACGCTCGGACGGGAACAGCACTCGCAGACTCAGAAAATGGCGACAAGGGCGACCCCAGCGACCATTAGAGCCGTGCCCGCTCACGTAGCGACGGCCAAGTCGGTATCGTAGCCGGCAGCAGCGAGGGAGTTGCGGCACTCATCTGCCGTGAAGCGAGCCAAAGCCTGTCGGATGGCGTGCCACAGATCAGGGACGGTGCGGGCCGCCGCCGTCCGGAGCAGAGCTTTCAGCTTGGCGAAGATCTGCTCGATCGGATTGAAGTCCGGGCTGTAGGGCGGGAGGTAGAGCAGCCTCGCCCCGGTGGCCTCGATGGTCTCACGCACACCTGCCACCTTGTGGGCCTGCAGGTTGTCGAGGATGACGGTGTCACCGGGCTTGAGCGCGGGCACGAGCGTGTCGGCGACGTAGGCTCGGAAGCGTGCGCCGTTGGTGGCGCCGTCGAACAGGGTCGTGGCGCACAGGCCATCGCTGCGCAGGGCGGTGGTGATCGTGGTGGTCTTGTAGTGCCCGTGCGGGACAGCCAGCCGACAGCGCTCGCCCCGCGGAGCCCGACCGTAGCGGCGTGCCATGTTGGTGGCCGCGGCAGTCTCGTCGAGGAAGACCAGCCTGTCGGGATCGAGGGCGTCCTGGTTCTCGAACCAAGCCTCGCGGGCTGCCCTTACGTCCTCGCGCGCCTGCTCGGCGGCGTGGATCGCCCCTTTTTACGGGTGATGCCGTGCCGGGCGAAGAAGCGGGACAGGCTGCTCGTGCTGGTCTGCAGGCCGCGCTCGGCCAAAGCGTCACGCAGTTCGCGCAGAAAAATCGCCGGCCGCGCCTCGTAGATCGTCAGGATCAGGTCGGCCTGCGCCTCGATCCGGTGCGAGGCGTGATCGCCGCCCGACGGCTTGGGCGCAAGCTGTCCCTCCTGGCAAAACCGATCCGACCAGCGGCTGGCGCTGGATACGCTGACACCGAACCGAACTGCGGCCTGATGACAGGACGCGCCCGCGGCTACGGCCGACACGACACGCTCGCGTAGATCGACGGACAAGGGTGAAGGCATCGGCATCCTCCTTCACCCCTCAACGTCCCAACCATCCAGTCGTCCCAACCCGCTCGGGCACGGCTCTAGCCCAGCACCAAGAACGCGCCACAAGCTGACGGGATGAACCTGGAAGCCCACCCAGCCGTAATGGTCTAGGACGAGCGATGCGAGAACGCCTACCGTCACGATGATGCCCAGGAACGTCGCTGCGCCGATCGCTGGCGAGGCATAGAGCTGTGCGAGGATCAGCAGCACGCTCAGGAAACCCCCGAACCAGGCCCACCAAGGCACCTGCGCGAGTTGCTGCCCGCTCGGCATCTCAAGCTTTCCGAGCGCGAGTCCGCCCACCAGCAGCGCGGCCGTACTGACGAGCAGCGTCAGCAGCGCGGCGGTGACGGGAAGCCCGAGGGATTTCGAGAGTGTTGCGTTCTGCCCTGGTTGGATCGCGTTTGCTAAGCCGGCGAGGATCGTCAGTCCGTAGAGATACCACATGGGTTGGCAGCGCAGGGGCGAGCGGCCAAATTTCCTGCAAGCGATCAGTTGCGGCAATCTGCGCGCGACGACGTTCGGCGGGCCGGCCGGCTTCAAACCTTCACGGCACAGTTCTATGGACTTTGCGAGGATCGGCAGTGGCTGTTTGATATATTACTGAACTCCCACGGCAGCTTGCGACAGGCTCTAATCCTGTTTCCGAGACCGGCAATCCTCTGCCACCAAGCGGACGCCCGCCCCGCTGCCTTGATGAAGGTCGGTCGTGACCCCTGCTTCCCACAGGGCGCGCTCAAGAGCATCCAGGGTCGCCCGGTGTGGGTCACGGGCACCCCGCTCGAAGTCGACAATGGTTCGCAAACTCACGTGCGCCGCTTCCGCGAGCTGGTCACGGCTCCAGCCGATAAGGGCGCGGGCGGCCCGGCATTGCGCGGCAGAAATCACGAGCGACCGAAAGTTGCACTTTTTGGGCGTAAAATTGTTGACATGGATCGCGCCGAATTGCATCTTACATGACTAGATTACCTACTTCATGCGCAGGCGCAACTGGCAGCTTGGCAAGCGCTGGTTAACGATCGGTGCAGATGCTGGAGATGCCTGGACATGCCCCGTAGGGCTGCCACCGTCACGCAGGCCGACATCGCCCGCGTTCTGAGGGCCGTGAGGGATGCTGGCCTGCCTGTGCTCAATGTCGTAATCAAGCCCGAAGGCGTGATCGTGGAGACGGCCGGCGACGCGCAGGAGGTCGAAAGGGTAGGGCGGTCTGGCAAGCTTGCGGATCAGGGGCGCGTGGTGATCATATGACCGACGCCATGCCTCGTCCCCGGCCGCCATACCTGCTGCGCGAGACCACCCGTCACGGCGCGGTGGTCTGGTATGTACGCAAGGGGACAGGGCCGCGGATCCGGCTTCGTGAGCGGTATGGCTCGCCGGCATTTTGGAGCGCCTACCACGCGGCTGTGAACGGGCGCGTACAGGCGCCAACCACGAACGCGACAGTTGGCACCATCGCTTGGCTCGTAGATCGGTACATCGCCAGCTCGCAGTGGACCGAGGAGCTTTCAGCCGCGACCCGGGCACAGCGGCACGGTCTGTTGAGAGCTCTGGTTGAGGCGGCTGGCACCGAGCGGGCGGACGCCATCAACAAGCGGTCCATTGCGGAGGGCATGGATCGCCGGAAGGCCAAGCCGCACGGAGCCAACAACTGGCTCAAGACCATGCGCGGGTTCTTCGGCTGGGCGGTTGACCGCGAGTACCTGACTGCGGACCCGACCCGTGGCGTCAAGCTGATGTCCGGCGCCAATGACCGGAATGGCTTCCATACGTGGACAGAGGATGAGGTCGCGCAGTTTGAGGCGCGGTGGCCCCTCGGCACCCGCGAGAGGCTGGCTTTCGACCTGATGCTCTACACGGGTCTCAGGCGAGGGGATGCGGCCCGGCTTGGCCGGCAACACGTCCGTAACGGCGTCATTCGGATCAACACGGAGAAGACGAGCCAAGCGGTGTCCATTCGGATGCTGCCGGCCCTCGTCGCATCGGTGGCAGCGACCAAGACGGGTGATCTCGCTTTCGTGGCGAGCACGAACGGTCGGCCGATGACGAAGGAGAGCTTCGGCAACTGGTTCCGGGATGCCTGCGTGGCTGCCGAGGTGCCGGGGAGGGCGCATGGCTTGCGCAAGGCTGGGGCCCGTCGTGCAGCCGAGAATGGGGCGACCGAGGCCGAGCTGAACGCATGGTTCGGATGGGCTGAGGGAAGCCGCGAGAGCGCAACCTATGTGCGTGGCGCAAACCGAACGAAGCTCGCCGAGCGGCTGGCAAATCGGCTGGTCGAAAACGACGAGCGCCCCGCACCGGCTTTCCGGGTACGGGGTTCAGAGCAAATATCGCAATATGATGAAGGACTTAATAATGCGTTGGCTCCCCGAGCAGGACTCGAACCTGCGACAAGGCGATTAACAGTCGCCTGCTCTACCAACTGAGCTATCGGGGATCACGGCGCGGTGTCTACACAGGCCGGCGGGGGGGCGCAAGGGCTGTTTTCGGGGGCCGTCGACAAATCGTCACAAACGCGGGCGGCGCCCCCGGAAGGCCGGAGAAGACCGTTGCCCTGCCGGCCGCGCCTCTGCTAGAGACCGCTTCGCTCCGGGGCGGCCGCCCGGCCCGGACGTGACGGCGCCCGCGCCGTCGGGACGAGGCCTCGTGGCGGAGTGGTTACGCAGAGGACTGCAAATCCTTGCACCCCGGTTCGATTCCGGGCGAGGCCTCCACACCCTTCCGCCGGCGCCCGTCACGCCCGCACCGTTCTTCCCTGCATCTTCCTCCCCCGCCTACACCGCTCCGAACCGCCCGCCCGGCGCCGGCCGGAACCTTGCCTTTTGGCGGCCGATCCCCGACAAACCCGCCTGCTCCGGGACGCGCCGCGCTTGGGGGCGACGGGGCCTCTGCCCGGTCGCGCGGGCGCGCCGGCTAACGACACGCGTCGAGGAAAGACGGCCCGCATGATCGATTACGCCCAGGCGCGACGCCTCATGGTGGATTGCCAGCTCCGGACCTTCGACGTGAACGACATCGCGGTGCTCGACGCCTTCGATGCCGTCCCCCGCGAGCGCTTCGTGCCGGCCGGCCGCGAGGCCTTCGCCTACATCGACCAGAGCCTGCGCCTCGACGGTGGCGAGGGGGGCACCCGCGTACTGCCCGCCCCGATGGTGCTCGCCCGGCTGATCCAGGCCCTCGCGATTACCCCCGGCGCCCGCGTGCTCGACGTCGGCACGGGCACCGGCTACGCCGCGGCCCTGATGGCGCGGCTCGGGGCCTCCGTGGTCGCCCTCGAGGAGGTGCCGGCCCTCGCGGCGAGCGCCCGGGAGCGGCTCGGCGCCGAGGCCGAGGTCGCCGAGGGGCCCCTCGCCGAGGGCGCGGCAGGGCAGGGGCCCTACGCGGGCATCCTGGTCAACGGCCGCGTCGAGCTGCGCCCGCAGGCGCTCCTCGACCAGCTCGAGGACGGGGGCCGCCTCGTCTGCGTGCTCGGGCCCGAGCGCGCCGCCAAGGCAACGCTCTTCGTGCGGGCCGGCGAGGCCTTCGGGGCGCGCCCGCTCTTCGATGCGGCCCTGCCGGCGCTCGCGGCCTTCGAGGCCGAGCGCGGCTTCGCCTTCTGACGGGCTCCGCGCGGGCCCCGGGGCCCCGGGTGCCCGGACGGGTGATTCTCCAAGGTTTCGGGGCGCCCAGGCCCGAATCTCACCTGTCGTTGTGCCCGCAAGGGCGCGTTCGGGCAGTATTCGCTGGCCCGTGACCCTGGGGATCCCTGTGTGCAACCCGGACGGGTGTCGCTTTTATGCGGCACCGACCGAGGATTCGGGGGGCGGGACGGCTCACGGCCCTGGGCGGCTGGCGCGCTTCTCGGCTAAGGTTCGGCCGGGGCGGACGTGACCGGTCGACGTGCAACGACGCGTCGCGACCGTCTATGACGGGCGGCCGGTATCATCGAGAAACCGCAAGGGCTGATCGACGTGAGAGAACGCAGAGCTTGGCCGAGCCGCCCGGCGCTTCGTCGGGCGATCCTCGCCGCGGGCACCGGCCTCCTGAGCGCCGGCCTCCCGGGCACCGACCCGGCCCGGGCCGAGACGCTCGAGAGCGCCCTGGCGCGGGCCTATGGCGGCAACCCCCAGCTCAATGCCGGGCGCGCGGGCGTGCGCGCCACGGACGAGAACGTCGCCATCGCCCAGTCCGGCTACCGGCCCACCGTCAACGTCACCGCCGACATCTCCGTCTCGAAGTTCCAGGGCGTGTTCTCGGGCGTTGCCGTGGACCAGACCACGCTTCCGGGCGGGGCTGGGCTGACGGTGAACCAGACGCTGTTCAACGGCTTCCAGACGGACAACAACACGCGCCGCGCCGAGTCGACGGTCTACAGCCAGCGCGAGACCCTGCGCTTCACCGAGATGACGGTCCTGTACAACGGCGTGCAGGCCTACATGAACGTCCTGTCCGACACCGCAACGCTGGAGCTGCGGCGCAACAACGTCGAGGTGCTCGAAGAGCAGCTGCGCCAGACCCGCGACCGCTTCAACGTCGGCGAGGTCACCCGCACCGACGTCGCCCAGGCTGAGGCGCGCCTTGCCGGCGCCCGCTCGGACGTCAGCGCGGCCGAGGCGCAGCTGCGCGCCTCGATCGGCATCTACCGCCAGGTGATCGGCGTCGAGCCGCGCCAGCTCGCCCCGGGCCGGCCGCTGGACCGCTTCGTGCCGGCAAGCCTCGACGCCTCGGTGCAGATCGGGCTCAAGGAGCACCCGCAGATCGTCTCGGCGCTGCACTCGGTGGACGCCTCCGAGGCGCAGGTGAAGGTGCTGGAGGGCCAGCTCTACCCGACGGTGAGCCTGCAGGGCGCGGTGAGCCAACGCTACGACCAGCAGCTGGCCAACTCGAACGGGTTGTCGGCCTCGATCCTGGGGCGGGTGTCGATCCCGATCTACGAGGGCGGCCAGGTCTACGCGCAGGTGCGCCAGGCCAAGGAGCAGGTGGACCAGACCCGGATCCAGGCCGAGCAGGTGCGCGACCAGGTCCGGGCGCAGATCGTGGATTTCTGGGGACGTCTGGAGGCCGCCAAGGCGCGGGTGATCGCCTCGCAGGCGCAGGTCCAGGCCAACGAGGTGGCGCTGAACGGCGTGCGCGAGGAAGCGCGGGTGGGCCAGCGCACGACGCTCGACGTTCTGAACGCGCAGCAGGAGTTGCTGAACGCGCGGGTGAACCTGATCACGGCGCAGCGGGACCGGGTGATCTTCTCCTACGGGGTGGTTCAGGCGGTCGGGCGGCTGACCGCGCGCTTCACGGCGCTGCCGGTGGCGAGCTACAGCGCCAAGGTCCACCTCGACCAGGTCAAGGACCTCTGGTTCGGCGTCCGGACCCCCGACGGACGCTGAGCCGGGGCGTCCGCCGCGCGGGTTTCGGGGCGACCGTGGCGCGGATGCGCTTGCCTCGCGCGACGCGCGTGAAATAGTGGGCCGCGGCGCCGGTTCGGCCCGCACATCCTCTCCTGTTGCCCGCCCTCCCTTGCCCGAGCGTCGTCCTGATGAGTGCAGCGAGCCCCAAAGTTCAGGACAAGGCCGGCGACAAGGCGCACGAGCCCTCGATGGAGGAGATCCTCGCCTCGATCCGCCGCATCATCGCGGACGATCAGGCGGTGAAGCCCGCCGAGGAGGCGGCGCCCGCCCGCGCCGCGCCCCCGCCGGCCGACGACGTGCTCGATCTCGCCGAGGTCGCCGAGCCGGTGGCCCGCCCGGCCCCTCGGGCGGTGCCGGAGCCGGCACGTCCCGCGCCCCTTGAGCCGGACCCGATCGATTTCGGGGACGAGACGATCGACTTCGACGCCCTCGATGTCGAGCCGGAGCCCGAGCCCGTCCGGGCCGTCCGGCCGGAGCCGGCCCGCGCGCCCGAGCCCAAGGCCGAACCCAAGTTTGAGCCGGCCTTCGAGGCGAAGCCCGAGCCGGCAGCCGAGGCCCTGACCTCGGCCGCCACCGACGCCAGCGTGAACCAGGCCTTCAGCCTCCTCGCCCACACGGTGCTGTCCAACAACGCCCGGACGCTGGAGGACCTCGTCAAGGAGATGCTCCGGCCGATGCTCAAGGCCTGGCTCGACGACAACCTGCCCGTGATGGTCGAGCGCCTGGTGCGCGCCGAGATCGAGCGGGTCTCCCGCGGGCGCTGAGGCCGGCGGGGCGATCAAGGCCGTCCGGCCGGGGCTCCCCCGCGCCCGCACGTGTTGACGCGGGCGCCGCGACGGGTTGAAAGCGGGCACACCTCCCGCGGACCCGACACCGGCCCATAGCCCCATGATGGACAAGACCTTCGACCCCGCCGCCGTCGAGGCGCGCGTCAGCGGCGCCTGGGAGGCGGGGGACGCCTTCCGGGCTGGCCGCCCGGAGCGCGCGGGCGCCGAGCCCTACTGCATCGTGATCCCGCCGCCGAACGTGACGGGCACGCTCCACATGGGGCACGCCCTCAACAACACGCTCCAGGACGTGCTCTGCCGCTTCGAGCGCATGCGCGGCCGCGACGTGCTCTGGCAGCCCGGCACGGACCATGCCGGCATCGCCACCCAGATGGTGGTGGAGCGCCAGCTCGCTGAGCGCGGCGAGCCCGACCGGCGGGCCCTGGGCCGCGCGGCCTTCCTGGAGCGGGTCTGGGCCTGGAAGGCGGAATCGGGCGGCGCCATCGTCAACCAGCTCAAGCGCCTCGGGGCCTCCTGCGACTGGTCGCGGGAGCGCTTCACCATGGACGAGGGCCTGTCGGCCGCCGTCGTCAAGGTCTTCGTCGACCTCCACGCGCAGGGCCTGATCTACCGCGACAAGCGCCTCGTGAACTGGGACCCGAAGTTCCAGACCGCGATCTCGGACCTCGAGGTGCAGCAGGTCGAGGTGAAGGGCCACCTCTGGCACTTCGACTACCCCGTCGTGGACGCGAGCGGCGCCGAGACCGGCGCGGTCATCACGGTGGCCACCACGCGGCCCGAGACGATGCTCGGCGACACCGCGGTGGCGGTGCACCCGGAGGACGCACGCTACGCGGACCTCGTCGGCGCCCGCGTCCGGCTGCCCCTCGTCGGCCGCCTGATCCCGATCGTGGCGGACGAATACTCCGACCCCGAGAAGGGCACCGGCGCGGTGAAGATCACCCCCGCCCACGACTTCAACGACTTCGAGGTGGGCCGCCGCCACGGCTGCCGGCCGATCAACGTGCTCGACCCGGAGGCGCGGATCAGCCTCGCGGGCAACGCCGACTTCCTGGACGGGGCCGAGCCCGAGGCCGAGGCCCTGGCGCTCGATGGGCTCGACCGCTTCGCGGCCCGCAAGGCGGTGGTCGAGCTGATGGAGGCCCGGGGGCGCCTGCGCCTGATCGAGCCGAACACCCACGCGGTGCCCCACGGCGACCGCTCGGGCGTCGTCATCGAGCCCTACCTCACAGACCAGTGGTACGTGAACGTGAAGCCGCTGGCCGACCGCGCGCTGCAGGCCGTGCGCGACGGCCAGACGCGGTTCGTGCCCGACAACTACGAGCGGATCTTCTTCCAGTGGCTCGAGAACATCGAGCCCTGGTGCATCTCGCGCCAGCTCTGGTGGGGCCACCAGATCCCGGTCTGGTACGACGGGGAGGGCGGGACCTACGTGGCGGCGGACGAGGCCGGGGCGCTGGCGCAGGCGCGCGCGGCGCGGGGCGCGGGCGTCGTCCTCACCCGCGACCCCGACGTCCTCGACACCTGGTTCTCGTCCGCGCTGTGGCCGTTCTCGACGCTCGGCTGGCCCGAGAGCACGCCCGAACTCGCCCGCTACTACCCGACGAGCGCGCTGGTCACCGGCAAGGACATCCTGTTCTTCTGGGTCGCCCGCATGATGATGCTCGGCCTCCACGTCACCGACCGGACCCCCTTCGCGACCGTCTACCTCCACACCCTCGTGCGCGACGAGAAGGGGGCGAAGATGTCGAAGTCGAAGGGGAACGTGGTCGATCCCCTCGGGCTCATCGACCAGTACGGGGCGGACGCGCTGCGCTTCACCCTCTGCGCCATGGCGGCCCAGGGGCGGGACATCAAGCTCAGCCTCCAGCGCGTCGAGGGCTACCGCAACTTCGCGACGAAGCTCTGGAACGCCGCCCGCTTCGCGGAGCTGAACGGCTGCCGGCTCGACCCGCGCTTCCGCCCCGAGGCGGCCGAGGCCGTCCTCAACCGCTGGGCCCTCGGCGAGGCGGCCCGCGCCGTCGCCGAGGTCGAGGCGGCGCTCGCGGCCTACCGCTTCAACGACGCGGCGGCGGCGGCCTACCGCTTCGTCTGGAACGTGTTCTGCGACTGGTACCTGGAGCTCGCCAAGCCCGTGCTGCAGGGGGAGGGGGTCGATCCCGCTTTGCGCGCCGAGACGCAAGGGGCCATCGCCTGCCTGATCGACCAGATCGCCAAGCTCCTGCACCCGTTCATGCCCTTCCTCACGGAGGAGCTCTGGGCGATCAAGGGCGAGGGGCTCGCGGAGCGCGGCCTCCTGGCGCTCGCCCCCTGGCCGGACCTCGCCGCCCTGCGCGACACCGGGGCCGAGGCCGAGATCGGCTTCGTGGTCGACCTGATCACCGAGGTGCGCTCGGCCCGCTCCGAGACGAACGTGCCGGCCGCCGCCCAGGTGCCCCTGGTCCTCGTGGGGGCGGAGGCGGCCGTGCGGGCCCGCATCGAGACCTGGCACGACACCCTCGTGCGCCTCGCGCGCCTCTCGGAGATCCGCTTCGCGGCGACGGCTCCGCGGAACTCCGTGCAACTCCTCGTGCGCGGCACCACGGCGGCCCTGCCGCTGAAGGGCATCGTCGACCTCGCCGCCGAGGTGGCGCGCCTACGCAAGGAAGCCGCCAAGGCCGCGGGCGAGGTCGCCAAGCTCGACGGCAAGCTCGGCAACGCCGACTTCCTGGCCCGCGCCCCCGAGGAGGTGGTCGACGAGATCCGCGAGCGCCGCGAGGCCGAGGCCGCCCGCCTCGCCAAGCTCACCGAGGCGCTGGCGCGGCTGGAAGGATAGGGCCACCGCTCCTCGAACGTCACGCCTATACGTGATACGTATCGGGGTGGGGTCGATTCGTGATCAGAAGCTTTCGCTGCAAGCACACGCAGGCGCTGCTTGCCGGCGAGGGCTGCCACCGGGCCTGGCGGGCCTTCGCGGCCGTTGCGGAGCGCAAGCTCGACCTGCTCGATGCTGCCGCTGAGATCGGCGACCTCCGCAGCCCTCCCGGCAATCGCCTGGAGAAGCTGAGCGGCGATCGCAACGGCCAATGGAGCATCCGCATCAACGATCAGTGGCGGATCTGCTTCCGTTGGAGCGAGAACGGCCCGGAGGATGTCGAGATCGTCGACTATCATTGAGGATCGAAATCATGCCTCGGATCCGCACGCATCCCGGAGAGATTCTGAGCGCCGAGTACCTGATCCCGCTCTCGCTCAGCGCAAGCCGCCTTGCCGAGGAGATCGGCGTGCCGGCCAATCGGCTCACGGAGATCATCCGCAAGCGGCGCGGCGTCACGGCCGATACGGCGATTCGGCTCGGGCGGCGCTTCGGCACGACGGCGCAATTCTGGATGAACCTGCAGGTCGCCCATGACCTGTCGAAGGCCGAGGCGGAGCACGATTACAGTGCCGTGCGGCGCCCGGATGTCGCGTCGGACGCGGCCTGAAGGCTCACCTCACGGCACGAACTTCAGCCCCGCGATGCCGGCGACGATCAGGCCGATGCAGGCGAGCCGAGCGGCGCTCGCCGGCTCGCCGAACAGGACGATGCCGAGCAGCGCCGTGCCGACCGCGCCGATGCCGGTCCAGACCGCGTAGCCGGTGCCGACCGGCAGGGTGCGCAGGGCCATCGACAGCAGCACCACGCTGAGCCCCATCGCCGCGAGCGTCAGCACCGAGGGCACGAGCCGCGTGAAGCCCTCCGTGTACTTCAGGCCGATCGCCCAGCCGGTCTCGAGGAGGCCGGCGACGAAGAGGAGGGTCCAGGCCATGACAGGCTCCCGGTGCTGGGGGGCGCGATGGCAGGGTCGTCCCCGCCGCCCCTATCGCCCGGGCGGGCGCCCGTGGCCACCCCCGCAGTCGCGGCGCGCCCGCGCACCCGGCGACGCCGTGATACGACCCTCGAAAAATCCGGCTCGGCGCGGCGGGGTCAGGCCGCGTCGGTCAGCCGCTCGGCCACCGCGGCGTTGCGCGTGCGCAGATCCCGGACGAGGGCGGGGATCTCGGCGGGCGGTCGGGCAGGGCTGTAGAAGAACCCCTGCGCGGTGCCGCAGCGCCGGAGCCGCAGGATCTCGCACTGCTCGAACGTCTCGACGCCCTCCACGGTCACGTCCATCGACAGGGCGCGGGCGAGCGCGGTGATCGCCTCCACCACGGCCACGGTGTCGGGGCGGTTCTGGATGTCGCGGATGAAGGTGCGGTCGATCTTGATCTTGTTGAAGTGGAAGTGGGTGAGGTAGCTCAGGCTGGAATAGCCGGTGCCGAAATCGTCCAGCGCGATGCGCACGCCCCGCTCGCGCAGGCGGCGCAGGTTCTCCGCAACCTCCCCGGTGAGATCGAGGATGATCGACTCCGTGATCTCGATCTCCAGGCGCTCCGGCTCGATCCCGGTGGCGTCGAGCGCCTCGGCGACCCGGTCGTAGAAGTCCGGCATCCGGAACTGGAGCGAGGAGATGTTCACCGCGACCCTCTGGCCCGGCCAGGCCAGCGCGTCGCGGCAGGCCTTGTGAAGGGCCCAGCTTCCGATCTCGACGATGAAGCCGGTCTCCTCGGCGATCGGGATGATCTCGGCCGGCGAGACCCAGCCGTATCCGGGCCGGTTCCAGCGCAGCAACGCCTCGAAGCCGTCGACCTCTCCGTCCGCCAGGCGCACGAGGGGCTGGTAATGGAGATCCATTTCCCCCCGCCCCAGGGCCAGGCGCATGTCGGCGTCGAGACGGCGGGTGCGCTGGGCCTGCTCCTCGAGGGAGGGGTCGAATCGGCGCCAGTCGCCCTTCCCGTTCGCCTTGGCGGTGAACAGCGCGAGATCGGCGCGCGCGAGGAGCTGCATCGGTTCCTCCGCGTCTAGCGGCGTTCCCGCGAGACCGATGCTGACGCCGATCTCGATATGCGCGCCCTCGACCTGATAGGGCCGCGACAGGTCGGCCACGAGGGCCGTCGCCAGGGCGGATGCCGAGTCCGCCGCGGCGCAAGGGTGCAGCACGGCGAACTCGTCGCCGCCGAGGCGGAACGCCTGCGAGCCGGCGGGAAGCCGTGCCCCCAGGCGCTGCGCGACCATCTGGAGCAGGCGATCGCCCCCACCGTGGCCCGCCCTGTCGTTGACCAGCTTGAACCGGTCCAGGTCGAGATAGAGCAGGCAGACCATGGCGTCCGTGCGCCGGACGGGATCGCAGGCCAGCGTGATCGCCGCCTGGAAGGCCGAACGGTTGGCCAGCCCGGTCAGCACGTCGTGGGTCGCGAGGTAGGCGACGCGCGCCTCGGCTGCCCGCGCCTGGGTGATGTCGGACCCCACGCCCCGGTAGCCGGTGAACACGCGGCCGGATGTGTGGATCGGCTTGCCGTTGATCTGCCACCACCGGACCTCGCCGCCGATCGCGAGCGGGACGGTGACCGTCTGGAAGGCCCCTCGCCGAAGCATCGCCTCGAAGATCGGCTGCGCGGCGCTCGGGGTTTCCGGGCCTGCGTGCTGCGCCAGCAGGTCGGCCAAGCTCACGCCGCGCAGGTCCTCCGCCGGGCGGCCGAGTGCCGTTGCCATGTGGGTGGGCACCTGCAGCAGCCGCCCGTCGGCGTCCGTCTCCCAGAGCCAGTCGCTCGCACCCTCCGCGAAATCGTGGAGGAGCAGCCCGATCGTCTCGCCCTGGTGCCGGATGGTGATCCGATCGAGGGCCTGCCGGGACGCCCGGCGGCAGGCCCGGACATGGAGGCCGAGGATGAAGAGCGCGTAGATGCTGAGAAGGGCCGAGAGCCAGAGGTCGAAGGGCGAGTCGCAGCGCACCACCGCCACCACGATGCCCGACACCAACGGCGCCGCGAAGCAGGCGCCGAGCGGGAGGAGCGGTCCGATCACCAGGATGGTCGCGATGAGCCCGGTGCCGATGCTGGCGGCGATCACGTCGTAGCCGTCGGACACGGACGGCTTGAACAGGGTGAGCGGCATCGTCGACCAGGCCGCGCCGAGGACGAGGAACAGGCCCGACATCAGCGCGACGCCGCGCAGCACGTCCTGCTCGGACGGCATCCCTGCCAGGACGCCCCGCAGGTGCCGCATCGCGGCCAGCATCGCGGTCGTGGTGAGCCCGACTGCGGCGAGGAGGCCGAGGACGTAGGACCGCTCCGGCTTGCCGAAGAAGATGGCCGCGAGCGTAAGCGCAACCGAGATGTGCACGAGGACGGCGAAATTCACGAGTTGCAGACACTCGCCCAGGAGCTCGGCCCTCGCCTCGCGCAGGTCTTCGGCCTCGGGCGCATCGCCGCCGCTCCGCATCGCGCCCCGGGCCAGGGCGGACGGCCGCGACCGCGGCGCCGGGCGGCGAACGGTTCCGGCGGCCCTGGCCGCCGGGTGCGGCGGATCTTGTGGAATGTGCGACATGCCAGGTTTTGTGCAGGGAGCACTTTAAGGAACGATGAAATTCTCAATTATCGTTACTGCTGACCGCATAAATACAAGTTGTTGTTTCACTGCGGATCTAATTCGACTTGTGCGCGACATGCCCGGCGGCCCGGGGCGGACCTGACGGATTTGTAATCCGTGCGTCACCGGCGGGTCAGGCGGCTCGACCTAAGACGGCAGCGAGGGTTGCGCAGGCCTTCGTGGACGCGCCGCGCCCGTGGGAACTTCCGGAGACACAACCGATGACCGATCGCTCGACCCAGCCTGCCCGCCTGCGCCGCGGCGCCCTCGCTTCCGTGGCGGCCGCCGCCCTCGTTGCGGGCGGCGCCCTCGGCACCGGCTTCCTGGAGCCCACGACGCCGGCCCTGGCCCAGGCCCTGCCCAAGACCCCGATCGAGGCCCCCGAGCATCCGCCGGGCTCCTTCGCCAACATCGTCGACAAGGTGAAGCCGGGCGTCGTCTCGGTGAAGGTGAAGCTCGACGACAGCGCGAGCGCCGACGACGAGGACGGCCCCTCCGAGCGCAACATGCAGCAGGTGCCCCCGCAGCTGCGCGAGTTCTTCCGCCGCTTCGGCCAGAACGGTCCCCAGAACGGCGGGCCCGGCATGCCGCAGCAGCAGCGGCCCGGCTCCGGCCAGCGTGGGGCGGTCGGCTCCGGCTTCATCATCTCGGGCGACGGCTACGTGGTGACGAACAACCACGTGGTCGACCACTCGAAGACCGTGCAGGTGACCCTCGACGACGGCCGCACCCTCGACGCCAAGGTGATCGGCAAGGACCCGAAGACCGACATCGCCCTCCTCAAGATCAAGGACGGCGGCACCTACCCGTACGTGCAGTTCGGCAAGGCCGCCCCGCGGGTCGGCGACTGGGTGGTGGCGATCGGCAACCCGTTCGGCCTCGGCGGCACCGTGACGGCCGGCATCGTCTCGGCGCGGGGCCGCGACATCGGCGCCGGCCCCTACGACGACTTCCTGCAGATCGACGCGCCGATCAACAAGGGCAACTCGGGCGGCCCGACCTTCAACGTCAACGGCGAGGTCGTGGGCGTGAACACCGCGATCGCCTCGCCGTCGGGCGGCAGTGTCGGCCTCGCCTTCGCGATCCCCGCCGAGACCGTGCAGGCGGTGGTCGAGCAGCTGCGCACCGACGGCAAGGTCGCCCGCGGCTACCTCGGCGTGCAGGTGCAGCCGGTGACGCAGGACATCGCGGAGGGCCTCGGCCTCGACAAGCCGAAGGGCGCCCTCGTCGACCACGCCGAGAACGGCACCCCGGCCGCCAAGGCCGGCCTCAAGTCCGGCGACGTGATCGAGTCGGTCAACGGCCAGACGGTCTCCGACGCCAAGGAGCTGTCCCGCAAGATCGCGGGGCTCAAGCCCGGCGCGAAGGTCGAGGTCGCCTACCTGCGCGGCGGCAAGTCCGACACCGCCACGATCACGCTGGGGGCGCTGCCCACCGACGGCAAGATGGCGAGCCGCGGCGAGGGCGACGACAGCCGCTCCGGTCAGCCGCGGCTCGGCCTGAGCCTCGCTCCGGCGGCCGAGGTCGGCCTCTCCGACGAGGGCGTCGCGGTGGTCGAGGTCGATCCCGAGGGGCCGGCGGCCGCCAAGGGCATCGAGCGCGGCGACGTCATCCTCGACGTGGCGGGGCAGGCCGTGACGAAGCCCTCCGAGGTCGCCGAGCGCATCCGCTCGGCGGAGACGAGCGGGCGCAAGGCGGTGCTGATGCGCGTGAAGAGCGCCAAGGGCCAGACCCGCTTCGTCGCGGTCTCCCTCGGCAAGAACGCCGGCTGACCGGCCTGTCCCGGCGCGGGGGCGCTCCGCTTCCCCGCGCCGGCTCTCCCTGACTCCCTCCGATTGCGACACTGGCGCCGTCCCGTCCCGGGCGGCGCCCTTTTCGCGTGCGCTGCCGCACGCGGCGGCCGCCGGCGCGGCCCCGTCCAGGTCTTCCGGGCCCGGGCCGGCGCCATATCGGGGGCCTTCGCAACGGGAGGATGAGGAACTCCGCCATGTCCGATACGGCGTCCGACCCGAACCCCTCCGGCACCTTCGCGATCGGCGGCGACCTCGTGGTGCGCCGCCTCGGCTTCGGCGCGATGCGCATCACCGGCCGCGGCATCTGGGGCGACCCGCCGTCCCGCGAGGCCGCGGAGGCGACGCTCGCCCGCGTGCCGGCCTGCGGCATCGACCTGATCGACACCGCCGACAGCTACGGCCCCTTCGTCAGCGAGGACCTGATCCGCCGGGTCCTGCATCCCTACGCGGGCCTCGTGATCGCCACCAAGGGCGGCCTGACCCGGCACGGGCCGGACATCTGGCGGCCCGTGGGCAACCCGGACTACCTGCGCCAGTGCGTGCTGATGAGCCTGCGCCGCCTGGGGCTCGACCGCATCGACCTGTGGCAGCTCCACCGGATCGGGCCCGACTGCCCCCGCGAGGTCCAGTTCGAGGCGATCGCCCGGATGCGGGAGGAGGGGCTGATCCGCCACGTCGGCCTCAGCGAGGTCTCGGTGGAGGACATCGAGGCGGCGCGGACCTTCTTCCCCGTCGCCACGGTGCAGAACCAGTACAACCTCGTCGACCGGACCAGCGAGGCGGTGCTCGACCATTGCGCCGCCCACGGGATCGGCTTCATCCCCTGGGCGCCCCTCGCGCGCGGGGCGCTGGCCCGCGAGGGCTCGGTGCTCGCCGAGATCGCCGGGCGCCACGGCGTCGGGGACGGCGCGGTGGCCCTGGCCTGGCTGCTGCGGCGCTCCCCCGTGATGCTGCCGATCCCCGGCACCGGCGATCCCGGGCACCTCGCCGACAACATGCGGGGCGCGAGCGTCCGCCTCGAGCCCGCCGAGTTCGAGGCCCTCGACCGGCAGGGGCGGGCGGCCTGGGAGGCGTCCCGCATCCCTTGAGGTCCCCGCCGCCGGCGATCCGGCTGCCACAATTCTTGCATGCAGGCGCACGGCGCGGTTGCGGCGCCTCCGGGGAGACGCGATGCCGGTGAGATCCAGGTCCCTGCCCGTCCTCGCCGCCGCGCTCTCGGCGGCGCTCCTGGTGCCTCTCGCGGCGGCGCCCGCCGCGGCGCGCCCCGGCTGGGCCTCCGGCACCTTCGTCTACGCAGACCTCTGCGCGGGTCCCGAGGGCGTGGCCGGGGGCTATCGCGTCACCCTGCGGCGCTCGCCCAACGGGGACGGCGTCGTCTACGAGGCAGGGCAGGGCGGGGCGCCGGTCCGGGCCGGCGCCGTGCGCTTCGACGATGCCCATCGGGCGGTCAGCTTCAGCGCCGAGACGAAGGGCGGCCCCGTCGCCTTCGAGGGCACCGCGACGACGGAGACCCTCACCGGCACCCTGCGCGAGGGCGGCGGCGCCCGCACCGTCAGCCTGCCCAGGGTGCTGCGCGCCCACGATCGCCAGCCCTGCGGCGTGGAGGCGACCGGAACCTTGGCGACCGGAACCTTGGCGACCGGAACCTTGGCGACCGGAACCTTGGCCGCCGGGACCTCCGCGCCGGACCGGTGAGGGAGGAGCCGGCCCGCCCCGTATCGGCCCCGCGCGAAGCGGGCTACACCGCTCCCATGCCGATGCGCCCCGCTGCCTGCCTCCTCGTGCTCCTCGCCGCCGCCCTCTCTCCCATGGCGTCGCGGCCGGCCGCGGCGGCGGATGCCTGCGACCGGCTCGCCGCGCGGATGATCCGGGCGACCGGCGCCTCGGTGGCGGGGCGGATCGGGCCCATCGCGGTGTTCCGGGCGGCCGATGCCGAGCGGATGAGCCTCGATTGCCGCAAGCCCGCCCGGCTCCTGCTCGGGGCGCTGGAGCGGGAGCCCGAGCCCCGCTTCTTCACCCTCGTCGGGCTGGCGGCCGAGGGGCTCGCCGGCGTGTCCGCCGAGCAGGCCACCGTGCTGGCGCTCAACACCCACCAGGATTCGCTCCTCGCCGACGCGCCGCGGGAGGGCCGGCTCGGGCGCTTCGTCCTCCGGTGCGAGACGGGGCCGCGGGCCGATGCGCTGGCGCCGATCCGCACCGTCTGCCTGCTCACGGCCCCCGCCGCCCGCTCCGCCCTTCCCCCGAGCGCCGCCGCGGAGTAGAGGCGGGCGCATGTCGCAGACCGCTTCCCCCCGCACGGTACAGGCCGGCGCCGTCGCCTTCGCCAACGACCGGCCCCTGGCGCTCATCGCCGGCCCCTGCCAGCTCGAGGGGCGGGCCCACGCCCTGGAGATCGCCGCGGCCCTGGCGGAGATGGCGCGGGACCTCGGGATCGGCCTCGTCTTCAAGGCCTCCTTCGACAAGGCGAACCGCACCTCGGGCGGCTCCGCCCGGGGCATCGGGCTCGCCGAGGCCCTGCCGATCTTCGCCGAGATCAAGGAGCGCTTCGCCCTGCCGGTGCTGACCGACGTGCACGAGGCCGGCCAGTGCGCCCCGGCCGCCGAGGTGGTCGACATCCTGCAGATCCCGGCCTTCCTGTGCCGGCAGACCGACCTCCTTCTCGCCGCCGCCGCCACGGGCCGGGTCGTCAACGTCAAGAAGGGCCAGTTCCTCGCCCCCTGGGACATGGCCCACGTCGCCGCCAAGGTGACGGGCGCCGGCAACCCGAACGTGATCGTCACCGAGCGCGGGGCCTCCTTCGGCTACAACACCCTGGTCTCGGATCTGCGCGCCCTGCCGATCATGGCCGCCGTCACGGGCGGCGCGCCGGTGGTGTTCGACGCGACGCATTCCGTGCAGCAGCCGGGCGGCCAGGGCGCGACCTCGGGCGGGCAGCGGGAGTTCGTGGCGGTGCTCGCCCGGGCCGCCGTGGCCGTGGGCGTCGCGGGCGTCTTCATCGAGACGCATCCCGACCCCGACAACGCCCCGTCGGACGGGCCCAACATGGTGGCGCTGCGCGACCTGCCGGCCCTCGTCGCCGGCCTCCAGGCGTTCGACCGGATCGCCAAGTCGCAGGCAGCCTGACGGGATCCGGAGGGCGGCCTCCTGCCCAGGCTTTCGCTCGATCCGGTCGTCGCGGGCCGCGGCGAATCAGGGTCGCGCGGCCGGTCCGGGGCCGGGGCGAACCGCCGGAACGGGAACGGCTCCGCCGTTGAGGCGTTTGATACTCCAATCGGTTCAACGAACTCAGACAAGGATATCATGCGCAAGCTCGCCATCGTTTCCGCCGCCGCCCTCTCGATCGGCGCCCTCGCGGCCACCAGCGCCGACGCCCGCCCCCGTGGCTACGGGTACGGCAACGGCTACGGTCACGCCTACGGCTACGGCGGCGGCTACCGCCGCGGCGGTCGCGGCATCGGCACGGGTGCGGCCGTCGGCCTCGGCATCGCGGGCCTCGCGGCCGGCGCGATCGCGGCGGGCGCCGCCCGCGACGCCTACGGCCCGGGCTACGGCTACTACGGCCGCAGCTACGCCCCGGCGCCGGGCTACGGCTACTACGGCTACGGCTACTGAGCCCAGCCGGCAGGAATCTCAGCGGAAGGGCGGCCGGGCAACCGGCCGCCCTTTCCCGTTTCAGTAGGCCCGTTTCAGCGGCCCCTGTAGGGCGGCACGCCGGGGTCCGGCAGCCAGACGGACTTCGGGGGCTCGCCGGTCTGCCAGAACACGTCGATCGGGATGCCGCCGCGCGGGTACCAGAAGCCGCCGATGCGCAGGTAGCGCGGCTCCAGCAGGTCGCGCAGGCGCTTGCCGATCGCCACCGTGCAATCCTCGTGGAAGGCGCCGTGGTTGCGGAACGCCCCGAGGTAGAGCTTGAGCGCCTTCGATTCGACGAGCCAGCGGTCCGGCACGTAGTCGATCACCAGGATCGCGAAATCCGGCTGGCCGGTCACCGGGCAGAGCGAGGTGAATTCCGGTGCCGTGAAGCGGGCGAGGTAATCCGTGTCCGGGTGCGGGTTCGGCACGCGGTCGAGGCGGGCCTCCTCGGGGGAGGCGGGCTGGGGGGTCGGCTGCCCGAGCTGCAGGGGCTCGTTCGTCACAGTCTCGTTCGTCGTCTCGTTCGTCATGGCGCCCCTATACGCGCCTCCGCCCGCGCGCGCATCAGATCCCTCCGCATGGCACGCCGCCGCGGGGAGCGGCCCGGAGGCGCGGGCTTAACCTGCGACGATACCTGCCGGAGCCTCCTTGCCGGACGACGCGGGTTGGCGGATAAGCCGCGGCGCAGATGTCGCATCCTGCGCTTCCCGCATCGGATGCCCGGGGCTCGGCCCGACCCGAGCCCGCCCTATTCGGGAGAAGGCCGTTCATGACCGCGATCACCAACATCGCCGCCCGCGAGATCCTCGACAGCCGCGGCAACCCGACCGTCGAGGTCGACGTGCTGCTGGAGGACGGCTCCTTCGGCCGCGCTGCCGTCCCCTCCGGCGCCTCCACGGGCGCCCACGAGGCGGTGGAGCTGCGCGACGGCGACAAGGCACGGTTCTCCGGCAAGGGCGTGCGCAAGGCCGTCAGCGCCGTGCAGACCGAGATCCTCGACACGATCGGGGGCATGGACGCCGAGGATCAGGTCGCCATCGACGAGGCGATGATCGAGCTCGACGGCACGCCCAACAAGGCCCGCCTCGGCGCCAACGCCATCCTGGGCGTCTCGCTCGCGGTCGCCAAGGCCGCGGCCGAGACGGCCGGCCTGCCCCTCTACCGCTACGTCGGCGGCGTGCAGGGCCGCGTCCTGCCGGTGCCGATGATGAACATCATCAACGGCGGCGCGCACGCCGACAACCCGATCGACTTCCAGGAATTCATGATCATGCCGGTGGGCGCCACCTCGATCGCCGAGGCGGTGCGCATGGGCTCGGAGGTGTTCCACACCCTCAAGGGCGCGCTGAAGAAGGCCGGCCACAACACCAACGTCGGCGACGAGGGCGGTTTCGCCCCGAACCTCCCCTCGGCCGAGGCGGGCCTCGACTTCGTGATGGAGTCGATGACCGCGGCGGGCTTCAAGCCCGGCCAGGACATGGTGCTGGCCCTCGACTGCGCGGCCACCGAGTTCTTCAAGGACGGCGCCTACCACTACGAGGGCGAGGGCCGGACCCGCTCCATCGAGGCCCAGGTCGACTACCTCGCCGAGCTGGTCGCCAAGTACCCGATCGCCTCGATCGAGGACGGCATGTCGGAGGACGACTGGGAGGGCTGGAAGCTCCTCACCGACAAGATCGGCGATCGCTGCCAGCTCGTAGGCGACGACCTCTTCGTCACCAACGTCGAGCGCCTGTCGCGGGGCATCGCGTCCCGTACGGCGAACTCGATCCTGATCAAGGTCAACCAGATCGGCTCGCTCACCGAGACCTTGGCCGCCGTCGACATGGCCCAGCGCGCCGGCTACACGGCCGTGATGTCCCACCGCTCGGGCGAGACCGAGGACTCGACCATCGCGGACCTCGCGGTCGCCACGAATTGCGGGCAGATCAAGACCGGCTCGCTCGCCCGCTCGGACAGACTGGCCAAGTACAACCAGCTCATCCGCATCGAGGAGGGCCTGGGGCCGCAGGGGCTCTACGCCGGCCGCGGCGCCATCAAGCAGCTCGCCCGAAGCTGAGCCGCCGGGGCGTCCCGCGGGGGGCCGCGCGCGGGTCAGGGCGCCAGGCCGTCGTAGCCCGACAGGTCCGGGGCCTTCGGGTCCCGGGCGAACAGCCGCTCCGCCCGGTCGCGCAGGCCGGGCCGGCTGGCGAGGCGCAGCGCCCCGTGCAGCAGGCGGATGCCGAGGCGGCTCTTCGGGTTCATCAGCTTCGGGGCGATCTTCGGCACGCCCTGGGCCTGCTCGACCATCGGGCGCATCGCCCGCTCGTAGGCGGACAGGGCCGCGCGGACGTCGCCGGTTCCGGCGAACGCCTCGGCGAGCTCGTTGGCGAGCACGCAGGCTCCCGTGACCGCCAGGGTCGCGCCGATGCCGGCCAGCGGCGTCGCGCACCAGGCCGCGTCGCCCGTCAGCGCGACGCGGCCCTTCGACCAGCGCGGCATCCGGACCTGGCGCAGGGCGTCGACGTAGACGTCTTCCGCGTCCTCAAGCCCGGCGAGCACCCGCTCCGCCTGCCAGCCCGCATCGGCGAACCGCGCGCGCAGGAAGGCCTTCTGCCGCTCCAGGCTCCAGTCCTGCTCGCCCTCGGGGGGCTTCCGGAGCGAGAGCATGACCTGCGTGGTGCCGTGCCGGTCGGGCCGCAGCGAGATCCCGCGACCCCCCGTGGCATTGTACCAGCGCCACATCCGGTCGTCGTCGGCGGTGCGGGGGATGGTGTAGTAGGCGAGCGTCAGGTCCATCGGGCGCGGATCGTTCTCGCCGGGGAAGACGCGCTCACGGGTGGCCGAGCCCACGCCCTCGGCGACGAGCACCGCGTCGTAGGTCTCCGTGCGGCCGCTCGCGAAGGTCACGTGCGCGCCCTCGTCCGTCTCCGCGATCCCGTCGACCGCGTCGCCGAAGCGGAACTCGGCGCCCGTCCGGGCCGCCTCGTACAGCAGCCGGGCGAGGTCGCCGCGCAGGATCTCCATCTCGGCCGTCAGCCCGTCGCGCCCCGTCCCGGCGGTCACGAACTGCGCGGCGACCCGGCCCCGCGCGTCGATCCAGGCCGTGCCCCGCTCGCCCGTGCCGAGCGCCAGGGCGTCCCGCTCCAGGCCCATCCGGGCCAGCACCGTGCGGCCGACGCCGCGCACGTCGATGTTCTGCCCGCCGTCCCGGAACCCGGGCGCCCGCTCGACCACCGTGACGGCGAGCCCGGCGCGGGCGAGCCACCACGCGGCCGTGCTGCCGGCGATGCTGGCGCCGGTGACGAGGATGCAACGGACCATGGCGGCTCCCGGCGCCGGACGCGACGCACGCGGTGGGGCATCTAGGTGCGGCCGGGGCGCCATCAACGCAGGTTCGCCCCGCAAGCGTTTCTTAACCCTGCCGCGCCATGCTCGCCCGCATGGTCGTCCGCCGCCGCGTCAGAGCCGTCGTCATGCCGCTCGTCCTCTGGACGGTGTCGGCCCTCGTCGTCGGGTACTTCGTCTACCAGGCCGAGAACGGCAATCGCGGCCTGGAGGCCAAGCGCGCCCTCAAGATCCAGGCTTACGGCCTCACCCAGGAACTGTCCGCCGCCAAGGCCGAGCGGGCGGTCTGGGAGCATCGGGTGGCGCTGCTGCGCAGCGAGCAGATCGACCGCGACCTCCTGGAGGAGCGCGCCCGGGTGGTGCTCGGCCGCGTCCACGCCAACGACGTGGTGATCATCGGCCGCTGAGCCCGTCCGGCGCGAACCGTCTTCCTGCGCGAACCGCCTTCCGCGAAAATCCCGAGCACCTTCCGGGGAGCCCGTGCCGGTGCCGCCGTCCCCCGGCGCGGCCGGTTCCGGCCTGACAACGGTCGGCCCCTGTCAGAGGAGCGGCCCTCGATTTCGCCGGCCGCCTGCCCTAAACCCTCGCCGGAGTGAGGAGCGCACGGGAGGTCGCCGATGGATGCCGCGAACGAGGCGAGCCAGCCGAAGCCGGATGACGCCGAGGCCGCCCACAAGCCGGCACCGAACGCCCCCCAGTTCACCCGCGACGAGGACCTCCACGCCTACCACGAGATGCTGCTGATCCGCC
Organism: Methylobacterium sp. A54F; assembly: GCF_053346035.1. NCBI lineage: Bacteria > Pseudomonadati > Pseudomonadota > Alphaproteobacteria > Hyphomicrobiales > Methylobacteriaceae > Methylobacterium > Methylobacterium sp. A54F. Next base: position 327,001 of record NZ_JBKFBF010000003.1, read on the forward strand.
GCTTCGAGGAGAAGGCGGGACAGCTCTACGGCATGGGCCTGATCGGCGGCTTCTGCCACCTCTACATCGGCCAGGAGGCCGTGGTGATCGGCCTGCAGATGGCCTCCGAGGACGGCGACCAGGTCATCACCGGCTACCGCGACCACGGCCACATGCTCGCCTGCGGCATGGACCCGAACGGGGTGATGGCCGAGCTGACCGGGCGCCGCGGCGGCTATTCCCGCGGCAAGGGCGGCTCGATGCACATGTTCTTCCGCGAGAAGCAGTTCTTCGGCGGGCACGGCATCGTCGGCGCGCAGGTCTCGCTCGGCACCGGCCTCGGCTTCGCGGACGCCTACCGCAAGAATGGCAAGGTCAGCCTCACCTACATGGGCGACGGCGCGGCCAACCAGGGCCAGGTCTACGAGAGCTTCAACATGGCGGCGCTGTGGAAGCTGCCGGTTGTCTACGTGATCGAGAACAACCGCTACGCGATGGGCACCTCGGTGGCCCGCGCCTCGGCGCAGACCGACTTCTCGAAGCGCGGCCTCTCCTTCGGCATCCCCGGCGAGCAGGTCGACGGCATGGACGTGCGCACCGTGCGCGAGGCCGCCGCCCGCGCCATCGCCCACGCCCGCTCGGGCGAGGGCCCCTACATCCTCGAGATGCAGACCTACCGCTACCGCGGCCACTCGATGTCCGACCCCGCGAAGTACCGCTCGAAGGACGAGGTCTCGCGCATGCGCGAGGAGCACGACCCGATCGAGATGGTGCGCAAGCGCCTCGTCGAGCTGCACGGCGTGCCCGAGGCCGAGCTGAAGGCGGCCGACGCCAAGGTTCGCGAGACCGTCAACGACGCCGCGGAGTTCGCGACCCACGATCCCGAGCCGGATCCCGCCGAGCTCTGGACCGACATCCTGCTGGAGGCGCGCGCCTGAGGGCGCGCCGCTCCGCCACGCCCTCAGGCCGCCCCGCCCGCCCCTCCGACAGAGTCACTTCATGGCGACCGACATCCTGATGCCTGCGCTCTCCCCGACCATGGAGGAGGGCAAGCTCGCCAAGTGGCTGAAGAAGGAGGGCGACGCGGTCAAATCCGGCGACGTGCTGGCCGAGATCGAGACCGACAAGGCCACCATGGAGGTCGAGGCGATCGACGAGGGCGTGCTCGCCAAGATCCTCGTGCAGGAGGGCACCGAGGCCGTGGCCGTCAACACGCCCATCGCGATCATCGCGGAGGAGGGCGAGGACGTCTCCGCGGCGGCCGCGAGCGGGGGCAAGGGCGGCGCTCAGGGCAAGCCGAACGGCGCCGGCGGCCCGGGCGCCGCGCAGGGGGCGCCTGCCCCCGACATGCAGGCCGAGGGCCAGGCCGACCGGCCGGCCCCCAGCGCCAAGACCGGCGAGGACGCCCCCCGGGCGCCGGCGGCGCCGGCCACCATCACCAACAAGGCACAAGAGCCGGTGATGGCGGAGTTCCCGGCCGACACCCCGATGGTGACGATGACGGTGCGCGAGGCGCTCCGCGACGCCATGGCCGAGGAGATGCGCCGGGACGAGGACGTCTTCGTGATGGGCGAGGAGGTCGCCGAGTACCAGGGCGCCTACAAGGTCACGCAGGGGCTGCTGCAGGAGTTCGGCGCGCGGCGCGTGGTCGATACCCCGATCACCGAGCACGGCTTCGCGGGCATCGGCGTCGGCGCGGCCTTCACGGGCCTGCGGCCGATCGTCGAGTTCATGACCTTCAACTTCGCCATGCAGGCGATCGACCAGATCATCAACTCGGCGGCCAAGACCCTCTACATGTCGGGCGGCCAGCTCGGCTGCCCGATCGTGTTCCGGGGCCCGAACGGCGCGGCCGCCCGCGTCGGCGCCCAGCACAGCCACGACTACGCCGCCTGGTACTCCAACGTGCCGGGCCTCAAGGTGATCGCCCCCTACACGGCCTCGGATGCCAAGGGTCTCCTCAAGGCGGCGATCCGCGACCCGAACCCGGTGGTCTTCCTGGAGAACGAGATCCTCTACGGCCAGTCCTTCCCGGTGCCGAAGCTCGACGACTTCGTGCTGCCGATCGGCAAGGCGAAGGTCCACCGCACGGGCAAGGACGTGACCCTCGTGTCCTTCTCGATCGGCATGACCTACGCCCTCAAGGCCGCCCAGGCGCTGAGCGAGCAGGGCATCGAGGCCGAGGTGATCGACCTGCGCACCATCCGGCCGATGGACACCGATACGGTGGTGGAATCGGTCAGGAAGACCGGCCGCTGCGTCACCGTGGAGGAGGGCTTCCCGCAATCCGGCATCGGCGCCGAGATCGTGGCCCGCCTGATGGTCGACGCCTTCGACTACCTCGACGCGCCGGTGCTGCGCGTCACCGGCAAGGACGTGCCGATGCCCTACGCCGCGAACCTGGAGAAGCTCGCCCTGCCGAACGTCGCCGAGGTCGTCGAGGCGGCCAAGGCCGTCTGCTACAAGTAGCATGAGCGCAGAGTTCCAACCCCTCTCCGTCCCGCCCGACGCCCTCGAAGGGGGCGGCATCGAGGTGCTGCGCGCGAGCGTGGTCGACGGCGCGGTGAGCATCGCCCTGCGGCGCTCCTTCGACGACCCGGCCACCTGGGGCCGGCTCCTGATCGACCTCGCTCGGCAGGCGGCCCGCACCTACGCGCTGGAGACCGAGATGTCGGAGGAGGAAGCCTTCGAGCGGATCCGCGCGGGACTCGAGGCCGAGAGCCTCGACCCGGACGGCCTCAACTAGCGGCGGGCCCTCGCCATGGCTGAAGCCGCGATCCGCCGCGCCACCTACGCCGACCTCGCGGCCGTGCCGGACCACCTCGTCGCCGAGATCGTGGACGGGACGCTCGAGACGCATCCGCGGCCGCGGCCCCGTCACGCCCTGTCCGCGTCGGATCTGTTCTCCACCCTGGGGCCCCCCTTCCGGTACGGACGCGGCGGACCGGGCGGCTGGGTCTTCATGTCCGAGCCCGAATTGCATCTCGGCCAGCACGTCGTGGTGCCCGACCTCGCCGGCTGGCGCCGCGAAAGGCTGCCGGCGGAGCCCGAGACGGCCTACGTCGAGACGCCGCCGGACTGGGTCTGCGAGATCCTCTCGCCCGCGACCGCCCGGATCGACCGCGGGCCGAAGCGCCGCATCTACGCGGAGGCCGGCATCGGCCATCTCTGGCTGCTCGATCCGGGTGACGGTGTGCTGGAAGGCTTCGCGCTGACCGGCGGGCAGTGGCTGCTGCTCGGCACCGTGCAGCGCGGCGAGACCGTGAGCCTCGCCCCCTTCGACGCCGCCCCCTTCGCCCTCGACGACCTGTTCCCCTTCGACGATCCGGCCGCCCAAGCCGCATCCGCGGCCCCGCCCGAGACCTGAGCCGAGACCCGCCGCCATGCCGATCAACGTCCTGATGCCCGCCCTGTCGCCCACGATGGAGAAGGGCAACCTCGCCAAGTGGCTGAAGAAGGAGGGCGATCCGATCAAGTCCGGCGACGTGCTGGCCGAGATCGAGACCGACAAGGCCACCATGGAGGTCGAGGCGATCGACGAGGGCGTGCTCGCCAAGATCCTGGTGCCCGAGGGGACGGCGGACGTGCCCGTCAACGACCTCATCGCGATCATCGCGGGCGACGGCGAGGATCCGGCGGGTGTCCAGGCCCCGTCCGGCGGCGTGTCCAGCCAAGCGCCGCAGACGGCAGCGTCGCAGTCCGAGGCGCCGAAGGCCGCGGCGCCCGCCACCGGCGCGGCGGCGCAGAACACCACGCCCGGCGGCGGCCACATGAGCTACGAGCGTGTGAACGTGGCGCCGGAAGGCGCGCAGCCCGCCGCTGCGCCGACCGCCGCGCCCTCTTCCGCGCCCTCCGCCGCTTCGGGCGGGCGCGTCTTCGCCTCGCCGCTCGCCCGCCGCATCGCGGGGCAGGAGGGCATCGATCTCTCCGCCGTCACGGGCTCGGGCCCCCACGGCCGGGTGATCGAGCGCGACGTGCGGGCGGCCGTTGCCGGCGGCGGCGCGAAGGCCGCGGCTCCGAAGGGCGACGCGCAGCAGGCCGAGATCCCGAAGGCCGCCGCCGCACCTGCCCCGAAGGCCGCCCCCGCGGGCGGGGCCCCGGCGGGCCTCAGCCTCGACCAGGTGCGCGGCTTCTACAAGAAGGACGCCTACGAAGAGGTGCCCCTCGACGGGATGCGCCGGACCATCGCCAAGCGCCTCACCGAGGCGATGCAGGTGGCCCCGCACTTCTACCTCACGGTCGATTGCGAGCTCGACGCCCTGATGGCGCTGCGCGCGCAGCTCAACGGCGCGGCCGGCACCACCAAGGACGGCAAGCCGCTGTTCAAGCTCTCGGTGAACGACTTCGTCATCAAGGCCATGGGCCTCGCGCTGACCCGCGTGCCCGCCGCCAACGCGGTCTGGGCCGAGGACCGCATCCTGCGCTTCCGCCACGCCGAGGTCGGCGTCGCGGTGGCGATCGACGGCGGCCTGTTCACGCCCGTCATCCGCGAGGCCGACCGCAAGACGCTCTCCACCATCTCGAACGAGATGAAGGACTTCGCCGCCCGGGCGCGGGCCAAGAAGCTGAAGCCCGAGGAGTACCAGGGCGGCGTCACCTCGGTGTCGAACCTCGGCATGTTCGGCATCAAGCACTTCACGGCGGTGATCAACCCGCCGCAATCGAGCATCCTGGCGGTGGGCGCGGGCGAGCGGCGCGTCGTCGTGCGGGACGGTCAGCCGGCGGTGGCGCAGGTGATGACCTGCACCCTCTCCTGCGACCACCGCGTCCTCGACGGCGCGCTCGGCGCCGAGCTCGTCGCGGCCTTCAAGGGCCTGATCGAGAACCCGATGGGCATGCTGGTCTGAGCCGGAGCGCGTGATGTCCGAACCCTACGACGTCCTCATCATCGGCGCCGGTCCCGGCGGCTACGTCACGGCGATCCGCGCGGCGCAGCTCGGCTTCCGGACGGCGGTGGTCGACCGGGAGCACCTCGGTGGCATCTGCCTGAACTGGGGCTGCATTCCCACCAAGGCCCTGCTGCGCTCGGCCGAGATCTACCACTACATGCAGCATGCCGGCGATTACGGCCTGAGCGCGAAGGAGGTCGGCTTCGACACGGCGGCCATCGTCAAGCGCTCGCGGGGCGTCTCGGGGCGCCTCAACGGCGGCGTCGGGATGCTGCTCAAGAAGAACAAGGTCGACGTGATCTGGGGCGAGGCGAGCGTCGATGCGGCCGCCAAGGGCAACCAGCCCGGCCAAGTGACGGTGCGGGAGACGAAGCGCGCCGAGGCGCCGAAGGGCGCCAAGGGCGCGGGCACCTATGGGGCCAAGCACATCATCGTGGCCACCGGGGCGCGCCCCCGCGCGATCCCCGGCATCGAGCCCGACAAGCGCCAGATCTGGACCTACTACGAGGCCATGGTGCCGGAGACGATGCCCAAGAGCCTCCTGGTGATGGGCTCGGGCGCCATCGGCATCGAGTTCGCCTCGTTCTACCGCACCATGGGGGCGGAGGTGACGGTGGTGGAGCTGCTGCCGCAGATCCTGCCGGTGGAGGACGCCGAGATCGCGGGCCTCGCCCGCAAGCGCTTCGAGAAGCAGGGCATCAAGATCCTCACCGGCGCCAAGGTGACGAAGGTCGAGAAGGGGTCGGACTCCGTCACCGCCACGGTCGAGGGCGCGGACGGCAAGGCGCAGACCATCACGGCCGAGAAGCTGATCTCGGCGGTGGGCGTCGTCGGCAACATCGAGGGGCTAGGCCTGGACAAGCTCGGGGTGAAGACCGACCGCGGCATCGTCGTCACCGACGGGCTCGGGCGCACCAACGTGCCGGGCCTCTACGCCATCGGCGACGTCGCCGGCCCGCCGATGCTCGCCCACAAGGCCGAGCACGAGGGGGTGATCTGCATCGAGACCATCAAGGGGCTGCACACGCACCCGATGGACAAGGGCAAGATCCCGGGCTGCACCTACTGCCAGCCGCAGATCGCGAGCGTCGGCCTCACCGAGGCCAAGGCCAAGGAGCAGGGCTTCTCCGTCAAGGTCGGCCGCTTCCCCTTCGCGGGCAACGGCAAGGCGATCGCCCTCGGCGAGCCGGACGGCCTCATCAAGACGATCTTCGACGCCAGGACCGGCCAGCTCCTCGGCGCCCACATGGTCGGCGCCGAGGTGACCGAGCTGATCCAGGGCTACGTCGTGGCGATGACGCTGGAGACCACCGAGGAAGAGCTGATGCACACGGTCTTCCCGCACCCGACGCTCTCCGAGATGATGCACGAGAGCGTGCTGGATGCGTACGGGCGGGTGATCCACACCTGAGGGACGGGGGCGCCGAGAGCGTTGCGCACGTGCCCCACCGTCGGCACAAGCTCCCGGCGAACCGGCAGGCGCCTAGGGTCTGTCCGTTGGTCCTCGAATAGGTCCCCCTGATGTCGTCGGTCCGGACGGAGAACCGGTAGCCAACTCTTCTGGACCGACTTCGGGGCGCGCGGGCGGTCGCCCCGGCAAATGAGCGGGCCAGCGCGCCGTCGTTCCCAGTGATTGGGACGAGGCTTGGCGCGCCCGCGTCAGGGTAACCGAGGCGGCCTTGCCCACCACCGCGTCCACCGTCTCGGGGCTTGCATCCGTCATCACCGTCGTGAGGTCCGGGAGACGCACTGGCGAGCTTTCGTGCGGGCGCGGGGGGCGGGCCGCGTGGCTCCCGCGTCGCTGCCAGAGCGCCAGACGCGCCCGATTACCCTCCGCGCTCCAGGCCGTTAGCGGACCTCGCCGCCAATTCTCGTGCGCGCCCTCAGCCGTGGGACAGTCTTCCACGCACAGTGCAGGCTATAGCGGATTTGCCATCAAGCTTGGCTTGCGGCATTGAGAACGGCCAAGGTTCGCAACATCGGGACGAGAGGCGCTGCATGGCGGTTATCCGAGGCACGACGACCATCGCTGTTCTGAGCCTGATCGGCGCGCTGCCGGGCCTTGCTGCCTGCAGTCCCCACATGAACGCGGACCTGACCACCGGGTCGATTCCGCACAAGTCCCTCGCTGCGGCGACGGAGGCCGACCGGGAATGCCTGGCGCGGGCCATGTACTTCGAATCGAAGCGCTCGGATTCGGACGGGCTCCTGGCCGTCGGCACCGTGGTGATGAACCGCCTGGAGGCGGCCGCCTTCCCGGACCGGATCTGCGCCGTCGTCGGCCAGCCCCGCCAGTTCGCCGCGGGCGTCCTGACGAAGCCGATGCGCGAGCAGGACCTGCCGCGGCTCGCCGAGGTCGCCGATGCGGTGCTGGCCGGCGAGCGCCACCCCAAGGTCGGGCGGGCCATGTACTTCCACACCGCCGGGCGCCGCTACCCCTACGACAACATGCACTACGTGGCGCTCGCGGGCGGCAACGCCTTCTACGAGAAGCGCGGGCGCGATGCGCGGACCCCGGCCGCGGAGCCGGCTGCTGCGGCGCCCGTGCAGGTGGCGGCGCTGGCGGCCGCCCCCGAGGTCGCCGCGGCCCAGACCATCCTGAACGAGCCCGCCCGCGACATCTGCCGCGTCGGCGCCTGAGGGGCTCAGCCCTCCCGGCCCTCGCCGGTCCGCCGCGCGGCCTGCGCCATGCGGATCAGCTCGCGGGCGGTGAGGCCCCGGGCGGGCAGGGTCGGCGAGGCGGCCGGTGCCTCCGGGGCAGCCTGTGCGCAACCGCTGGTGCGGATCCGCAGGTCCCGCCCGCGCAGGGCCTGCCGCAACCGAACCGCCTTCCGCAACGCCGCGACCATCATCCCGCCTCGCACCACCCGATCCCGGCCGTACCCGGGCCGCCTCGTTAACCAAGCGTGGCCGTTTCGAACATTCTTGAAGGGCGGCCGGCTCGCCCTACCCGAGCCGGGACGGGCGCGTTTTTTCGCGGGCCGCGCGCCGCAGGGGTGCCGCGCACGCGAAAGGGCCCGGCCGCCGCTCGGCGGGCCGGGCCCTCGGGTTCCTGGCTGGTGCGGCTTACGACTTGCGCTTGTACTCGAAGGCCGGAGCGCTCTTCAGCTCCTCCTTGTTGGCGTTCACGAGGGCGCGCAGCTTGTCGTCCTTCTTGGTGAGCGTGACGCTGGCGGGGCTCACCGCCACGTAGCGCTCGCCGATGCCGAGGAAGCCGCCGACGCCGAGGATCACGGCCTGCACGGTCTTGCCGTCGAGGATCACGAGGTCGGCGATGTCGCCCACGGCCTCGTTGTTGTTGTTGTAGACGTTCAGGCCGACAAGCTTCGAGGTCAGCATGTCGGTGGGCTGCGCGTCCACGAAGGCGATCTTCGCGGTGGCGGAATCCGCCATCTTCATGCCGCTGTTGCTCACGTCCGCCGCCGAGGACGAGCTCGGCACCGGCGTCGCGGTCGCGGAGGGCGCGGCGGGCTTCGCGGCATCCTGGGCCAGGGCGAGGCCCGACAGGCCGGCGACGAGGGCGGCGGCGAGGGCGGTCCGAACAATCACGTGACGCATTCCTTTGAGCGGTGGGCCGTCGCGGCGGCTCGGGAAAGCCTGCCCGAGGGGCCTCGGGTCGGCGGCGGGTGTCGCCGCGGATCTGGCCGGGTAACGGAACCGGGCGTGGCCAAGTTCCGTGCAGGCTGCCCGCCGCCTGAGCAGGGCCGCGGCGGGGGGCGGGCGGGTTACTGAGGGCGCGGCCTGTCGCGGCCCGCTGCCGCGGCGGTTTGCGGCGGGGCGCGGCAGGCCCTAGATCAGGGTGGCCCTGGCTCAGGGCCCAGCAGCATCCCCGTGTCCGCCGCCGCGGGCGCTCCCCCCACTCCGCGGTGTGGCATGGCCGTCGTCCTCGACACCCTGAAGAACGATCCGCGCCCCGTGGGCGCCCTCCGCCCGCCGGCGGCGGAGGCCGGCGCCGCGCGCCCGCGGCACCCCGAGAAGGCGCACCGGCCCGACCGGCCGCTGCAGGGCCGGAAGCCGGACTGGATCCGCGTGAAGGCGCCGGGCTCGCCGGCCTATGCGGAGACCCGCGACATCGTGCGCGAGCACGGCCTCGTCACCGTCTGCGAGGAGGCGGGCTGCCCCAACATCGGCGAGTGCTGGGAGAAGCGGCACGCCACCTTCATGATCATGGGCGACACCTGCACGCGGGCCTGCGCCTTCTGCAACGTGCGCACCGGCCTGCCCGCGGGCCTCGACGCCGACGAGCCGGACAAGATCGCCGACTCGGTGGCCAAGCTCGGGCTGCACCACGTGGTGATCACCTCGGTGGACCGCGACGACCTGCGGGACGGCGGGGCCGAGCACTTCGCCCGCACGATCCGGGCGATCCGCCGGACGAGCCCCGGCACGACGATCGAGATCCTCACCCCCGACTTCCTGCGCAAGGACGGCGCCCTGGAGGTCGTGGTGGCGGCGCGGCCCGACGTGTTCAACCACAACCTCGAGACGGTGGCGGGCAACTACCTCACCGTGCGTCCCGGCGCCCGCTACTTCCACTCCGTGCGCCTGCTGCAGCGGGTCAAGGAGCTCGACCCCGCGATCTTCACGAAGTCCGGCATCATGGTGGGCCTCGGCGAGGAGCGGAACGCGGTGGTCCAGCTCATGGACGACCTGCGCTCGGCCGACGTGGACTTCCTGACCATCGGCCAGTACCTGCAGCCCACCAAGAAGCACCACGAGGTGGTGCGCTTCGTGCCGCCCGACGAGTTCAAGGCCTACGAGACCACGGCCTACGCCAAGGGCTTCCTGCTGGTCTCGGCGACCCCGCTCACCCGCTCCTCGCACCACGCGGGCGAGGACTTCTCGCGCCTGCAGGCGGCGCGGCGCGCCCGTCTCTCGGTCTGACCCCGGATCCCGGATGCCGTCCTTCCGCATCACCCGAAACGTGCGTCACAGCCCCGAGCAGATGTACGACCTCGTCGCCGACGTGGAGCGCTACCCCGAGTTCCTGCCCCTCTGCGAGGCCCTGCGGATCCTGCGGCGCCAGCCCGGGCCGGGGGAGGGCACGGAGGTGCTCGTGGCCGAGATGGCGGTGGGCTACAAGGCGATCCGCGAGCGCTTCACCACCCGCGTCGGCCTGGACCGGCCCGCCCTGAAGATCACCGCCGAGTACATCGACGGCCCCTTCCGGCACCTCGAGAACCGCTGGGCCTTCAAGCCGGCCGAGGGCGGCGGCTGCGCGGTCGACTTCTTCATCACCTACGAGTTCAAGAGCTTCGCGCTCGGCCTCCTGATGGGCAAGATGTTCGACCGGGCCTTCCGCAAGTTCACCGACGCCTTCGAGAGCCGGGCCGACCGGGTCTACGGGGCGGCCTGACCGAGGCGGCGCGTCGATCGCCGAGGACGGGTAACGTCCACCGGCACCCGCTCTCAGGGTAGCCTGTGCCGCGCTCGAATGGAGCGCCGCCAGCAGGCCCACCGAGATCGAAGGGCGGGGTTCTTCGATCTCTTGAGCGCCTATGTCAATTGATGTCACAGGCCCTATGACATATACAGTCATATGGCGGCTGCGACCCTGATTTTCTCCGAGAAGCGCATCGATCCGAATGGCGCGATCGTACAGATTCGGATCTGGGCGCTGCCCGATGGCCGCCGCGTCCCGGGCTCGTCTCACGGCTACAAGTACTCGCTGTACTACGGTCGGGCAGGCCAGCGCATCCTCGGCTACGACAACGAGGCCGGAAAAGGCGATCATGTTCACCGCAACGACGTGCAGGCACCTTATTGCTTCGTGTCGATCGAAAGGCTCATCGACGACTTCATCACCGAGGTGGAGATCTTGAACCAAGTACTCCATCAGAGACTGTGAGAACGGACATGTCGAAAGATCTGAACATCGAAGTCGGAACCTCCCTCCGGGAGATGGGGCGCCGCGCGATCGAGGCCTGGCACGCGGCGGAGAGCGGAGAGGTGGCGAGCGCGGGGGAAACGCTGATCTTCGCCGACTGGGAGACTTTCCAGTCCACGTTCTCGGCGGCTCGGGTGACGCTCCTCCGGCACTTGGCCGATCATGGCCCGGCTGCCTCGATCAATGCCTTGGCCACGGCGCTGGGACGCCCCTACCGGCGCGTCCACGACGATGTGACGGCGCTCCTGGCGGCCGGGCTTCTCGAGCGGGACGGGACGCGGCTCGCGCTGACGGTCCGCGAGGCGGTGGCCCGTATCACGTTCGGCGCCGCGGCCTGACCCACGGCGCTGCGCGGCACTCGGCGGTGGGCTGCGCGAAGCTCGCTATGATCGGGGATGGGTACGACTCCGATGCACCGATCCCGGAGGATGCGCGCCCGGCTTGTCCGCCGCGCAGGGTGCAGGCGATGCGGGGCATGCCGCAGGAGGCGTCCCGGCGATCAGCCGGCCCCGGGCGCGCACGTGCTCGGGCCGCACCCCGAGCCCGACGAGGCGGGCCGGCAGGCGCTGGAGGAGGGGCAGGCGGTCGAGGAGGCGCAGGGCGAGGGGCGCCGTCAGGGGGCCCTCCCGCGGGTCGAGGACCCGGGCGATGACGCGGTCCTGCACGAGGCGCTGCACCGCCTGCGTGAGCCGGACGGGGAGGCTGCGCCGGGCCTGGACGCGGGCGAGCGCCGCCGCGTCGGGCCGCCCGGCCCGGAGCGGCGCGGCGAGGAGGTTCGCGGCCGCCACCGCGTCCTGGATCGCGAGGTTGATGCCGACGCCGCCCACCGGCGACATGGCGTGCGCGGCGTCGCCGATGCAAAGGAAGCCCGCCCGGTGCCAGCGCTCCAGCCGGTCGACCTGCACGGTGAGGAGCTTCACGTCGTCCCAGTCGGCGATCTCGTCCGTGCGGTCGGCGAGGAACGGGGCGAGCGCGGCCACCGACTCGCGGAAGGCCGGCAGGCCCCGCGCCCGCAGGGCGGCGTCGCCCCCCTTGGGCACCACGTAGGCGCATTGCCAGTGCTCGCCGCGGTCGATCGTGATCAGGATGCGGCCGGGCCCGAACCGGCCGGCGGTGGCGTCCGCGTCCTCCGGGCGCCGCGACAGGCGGAACCAGAGCACGTCGATCGGCGCACCGAAGCGGCGCGGCGTCAGGCCCGCCGCCTCGCGCAGGCGGGAGTGGCGCCCGTCCGCCGCGATGACGAGGTCCGCCCGGATCTCGACGGGGCCGTCCGGCCCCCGGGCGGTGACGCCCGCCACGCGCCCGTCCGCCTCCACCAGCCCGGTCGCCTCGGTCTCCATCAGGAGCCGGAAGCCCGGGAGCGCGCCGCCCTGCCGGGCCAGGAAGTCGAGGAAGTCCCATTGCGGCATCATGGCGATGAAGCGGTGGTCGACGGGGAGGTGTCGGAAGTCGGCGATGCGGTAGGGCCGCCCCCCGAGGACGCCCGAGAGCGTCTCGACCCTGCGGTGGGGCAGGGCCAGGAAGGCCCGGCCCAGGCCGAGCTCCTCCATCACCTGCAGGGTCGAGGGGTGGATGGTGTCCCCCCGGAAGTCCCGCAGGAAGTCGGCGTGTTTCTCCAGCACGACGACGCCGATGCCGGCGCGGGCGAGCAGCAGGCCGGCCATCATCCCGGCGGGGCCGCCCCCCGTGATGCAGACCTGGGTGGATTCCGCCATCGCGATCCCCTCCGCTAGGGGCCCAGTATCGCCCGAAACGCGCCGCGGCGCATTGCCCATGCGCTCAGGCGCCCCCCTTGCGGGCGGCGAGCAGGATGCTCGTCTCGGAATTGGCGATGCCCTCGATCTGGCGGATCGTGCGCAGGAGGGCGTCGAAGGCGCCGAGGGAGCCCGCCTCGATCTCCGCGACGATGTCCCAGCGCCCGTTGGTGGTGTGCAGCGCGCGGATCTCGGGCAGGCCCGCGAGCCGCCGGATCACGCCCTCGGCATGGCGGCCATCCACCTCCACGAGCGTCACGGCCCGCACCGCGCCGGGCTCCGCCGCGCTGCGCAGCACCGCCGTGAAGCCCTGGATCACCCCGCTCTCCACGAGCCGGTCGAGGCGCGCCCGCGCGGTCGCCCGCGTCACGCCGAGGCTCGCCGCGAGCTTCGCCACGGGCAGGCGGGCATCGGTGCGCAGGAGCGCGATCAGGCGCCGGTCCAGATCGTCGAGCATGGCTGATCACTCCGCTCGCCCAAGCTTAGCATAACGCGCAGTCGACCGCGCGGATTGCGCACTTGGCGGCCTGTCGGGCGACCGGCCCGCTCGCGCATGCTGGGGCCGGAAGGGCCTGAGCGGAGGACGGGACGTGACGCGCTACATCGGTGTCGGCGAGATGGCGGCCCTGGTGCGGGGGCAGGGACCGGAGGCGTTCCTGCGCCGCCTGGCGGGCTGCCTGCGCGCGGACTTCGCCCGCTGGGAAAGCTTCGTGCTGGAGGCGCGCCTCGCGAGCCACGCGCCCGAGGGCGTCATCGAGCTGATGCCGGCCACCGACGGGCGCGCCTACGCCTTCAAGTTCGTCAACGGGCACCCCGGCAACACCCGGACGGGCCGGCTGACCGTGGCGGCCTTCGGGGTCCTGGCCGACATGGCCACGGGCTACCCCGTGCTGATCGCCGAGATGACCCTGCTGACGGCCCTGCGCACCGCCGCCACCTCGGCGCTGGCGGCGTCCGTGCTGGCCCGGCCGGAGAGCCGCGTCCTCGCACTGATCGGCACCGGCGCGCAGGCGGAGTTCCAGGCCCTGGCCTTCCGGGCCCTTCTCGGCATCGAGGCCGTGCGGCTCTACGACGTCGATCCCGCGGCCGTGGCCAAGGCGCGGGCGAACCTGGAGGGGCGGGGCCTGCATGTCCGCTGCGCCGGCTCGGTGGCCGAGGCGGTGGCGGGCGCCGACATCGTCACCACCGCGACCGCCGACAAGGCGCGCGCGACGATCCTCACGCCGGACCTCGTGGAGCCCGGACAGCACCTCAACGCCATCGGGGGCGACTGCCCGGGCAAGACCGAGCTCCACCCCGGCATCCTCGCGGGCGCCCGCACCTTCGTCGAGTACGAGCCGCAGACCCGGATCGAGGGCGAGATCCAGCAGATGCCCGGGGACTATCCGGTCACCGAGCTGTGGCGGGTGCTCGCCGGCCGCGCGCCCGGCCGCACCGGGGCCGGGGACGTGACCGTGTTCGACTCCGTCGGCTTCGCGCTGGAGGACTTTTCCGCGCTGCGCTGCGTCCGGGACCTCGCGGGGCCTGGGGTGGGCCTCGACCTCGTGCCGGAGCTCGCCGACCCGAAGGACCTGTTCGGCGGCCTGCTGGGGCCCGAGCGGGCCGGGTGGGAGCGGGCGGCCTGAAGGTCGGCCTCAGGGCCCGGCGAGGGCCGCCTCCAGGAGGTCGAGCGCATCGGCCACCGCCAGGCGGCGGATCTCGGCGCGGCCGGGGTCGCCGTAGCGGCGCATCCGGTGGACGGTCGGGCGGCCCGAGGCGGCAAGGCCGAACTGGACGAGGCCCACGGGCTTGTCCGGGCTGCCGCCCCCGGGGCCGGCGATGCCGGTGATCGCCACCGCGACCTCGGCCCGGGACCGGGCCAGCGCCCCCTCGGCCATGGCGCGGGCGGTCGCCTCGCTCACCGCGCCGTGGGCCGCGAGCGTCGCGGCCGGCACCCCGAGCATCTCCTGCTTGGCCTCGTTCGAGTACGTGACGAAGCCGCGCTCCACCACCGCCGAGGACCCCGGGACCGCGGTGAGGAGCCCGGCCACCAGCCCGCCGGTGCAGGATTCGGCGGTGGCGAGCCGCCGCCCCGCCGCCGCGTAGGCCGCGACGAGGGCTTCGGCGCGGGCGAGGAGGCCGGCGTCGGCGAGCACGCCCTCAGCCCTGCCGCATCGCGGTCTCGGCCTGCGCGTCGAGGGCCTCGGGCTCCTCGGGCAGGCGGATCGTGGCGGCGGCCTGGGCGGCGAGGCCCTCGGCGCGGCCGACGAAGCCGAGCTTCTCCGTGGTGGTCGCCTTGATCGAGACCGCCGAGAGCGGCACGCCGCAGATCTCGGCGATGCGCGCGCGGATCGCCTCCCGGTGCTGGCCGATGCGCGGCGCCTCGGCCAGCACCGTGATGTCGAGATGGTCGATCCGGCCGCCCCGCGCCCGCACCAGCGAGACCGCGTGCGCCAGGAACTGGTCGGAGGCGGCTCCCCGCCAGCGCTCGTCCGAGGGCGGGAAGTGGGTGCCGATATCCCCGTCCGCGATGGCGCCCAGCAGCGCGTCGGTGAGCGCGTGCAGCGCCACGTCGCCGTCCGAATGGGCGAGCACGCCGCGGTCGGCCGGGATGCGGATGCCGCCGAGCCAGACGTGGTCGCCCTCCGTGAAGGCGTGGACGTCGAAGCCGGTGCCCAGGCGGGTGACGTAGGCGGTCATGGCGGAACTCCTCTCGGCATCCCGGCCCGCGAAGGCGCGGTCGGCCTCGGTCAGGTCGGAGGCCTGCGTGATCTTGCGGTTGGCGAGGTCACCCTCGAAGGTCACCACCGGCAGGCCCGCCCACTCGGCGAGCGCGCCGTCGTCGGTGAAGCCGTGCAGCCCCTCGGCCGCAGCGGACCGGTGGGCCTCGCGGAGCGCCCCGTAGGCGAAGGCCTGCGGGGTCTGCACGGCGCGCAGCGCCTCGCGGGCCGGCGTCTCGCGCACCCGGCCGATGCCGGGGGCCTCGGCCTCCACGAGCTTGATCGTGTCGCTCACCGGCACGCCCGGCACCGCGGCGCCGTAGTCGCGCCCCGCCGCGACCGCGCGGTCGATCAGGCCGGCATCGACGTAGGGGCGGGCGGCGTCGTGCACGAGGACGATCGCGGGCTCGCGGCCGGGCTCCCCGGCGGCCAGGGCCTCGACCCCCGCCCGCACCGATTGCTGGCGGGTCGCGCCGCCCTCCACGGGTGCCGCGAGCTTGGCGCGCACGGCCGCCGGCAGGTCCGCGACGCAGTCTCGGTAGAAGGCGGCGGCGTCGGCGGCGATCACCACCTGGATCCGGGCGATGCCGTCATGGCCCCCGAGGGCGGCGAGCGTCCGGGTCAGCACGGGCTGCCCGCCCACGCGGCGGTACTGCTTCGGCGTGCCGCCGCCGACGCGGATGCCCTTGCCGGCCGCGACGACGATGGCGGCCACGCTCTCGGCGATGCTGGACATGGACGGGCCGCTTCGCGCCTTTCCGGCGCCGGTTGCGCGAAACGGTCATCGTTCCGCGGCAGGATGGACGTGGTTCCGGCCGCGCGCCCGCCAAGGAACCCGACAGGGCAGGGGAGACCCGGAGGTTTCGCTGGAGGCCCGGCTGCCGGTCGTTTAAGCGGCGCGCGATCCGAAATCAAATCGCGCCGGGCGCTTGCGTCTCCGGCGCTTTTGTCTATTCCTTGTGCAGAATGGCGAATGATCATTATTTGAGCGTCCTGCGCTCGGCGAGGCCCGCGGCCGGCGTCGTGCCGGTGCTGCTGGCGCCGCTCTCCGGCGTCACCGACCTCCACATGCGCCGGATCGCCCGGCGCCTCGGCGCCGACGCCGCGGTCTCCGAGATGGTGGCAGCAGCGGAGTTCGCCCGCGGCTCGGCCGAGGCCCGCCTGCGGGCGGAGGGCGCCGGGATCGACCCGCACGTGGTCCAGCTCGCGGGCTGCCAGCCCGGGCCGATGGCGGAGGCCGCCCGCCTCGCGGCCGACAACGGGGCGGACGCCGTCGACATCAACATGGGCTGCCCCGCCAAGGTGGTGACGGGCGGCCAGTCGGGCTCCGCGCTGATGCGCGACCTCGACCATGCGAGCCGCCTCATCGCGGCGGTGCGTGGGGCGGTGGCGGTGCCCGTCACCCTGAAGATGCGCCTCGGCTGGGACGACGCGGCCCGCAACGCCCCCGACCTCGCCCGGCGGGCCGAGGCGCTCGGGGTGAACGCCGTCATCGTGCACGGGCGCACCCGCCAGCAATTCTACAAGGGGCGGGCCGACTGGGCGGCGATCCGCGCCGTGGTCGAGGCTGTGGGCATCCCCGTGATCGCCAACGGCGACATCGTCGACCTCGACGGGGCCCGCGCCTGCCTCGCGGCCTCGGGCGCCGCCGGCCTGATGATCGGGCGCGGAGCCGTGGGGCGCCCCTGGCTGCCGGGGCAGATCGCCGCGGGCCTCGCGGGACGCGCCGGGGCGGAGGCGCCCGGGCGCGCCGCGATGGGTGCCATCGCGGCGGAGCACTACGACGGCCTGATCGACCTCTACGGACCCGCCATGGGCGTGCGCCACGCCCGCAAGCACCTCGCGGCCTACGCGGACGCGGCCGGGCCGGGGGCGCTGAGCCCGTCCGACCGCACCCGCCTCCTCACCACCCCGGAACCCGCCGTGGCGCGCGCCCTCATCCTCCGCGCCTTCCGGGACCCGGCCGCCTCGCCCACCGTGCCGTCCCCCTCGTCCGCCGACGCGATCGGGGAGGCCGCATGAGCGAGCCCGGCAACGGCTGGCCGAAGCCCGGCCTGACCTCGGAGGCGGTGATCAACGCCCTGCCCCTGCCGGTGCTGACCATCGGGGCGGACGAGCGCATCCTCCACTGCAACCACGCGGCGGAGAGCTTCTTCGACCACTCGGCGCGGCTGATGCAGCGGCGGCGGCTGCGCGACATCATCCCCTTCGCCTCGCCGATCATCGCCCTCGTGGCCGAGGTGCGTCGGCGCCGCTCCAGCGTCAGCGAGTACCGGGTCGAGCTGGTGCAGCCCCGCACCGGCCAGGAGCGCAGCGTCGACGTGTTCGCGACGGCGCTCGGCGACGACGGCGAGGCCGTGGTGCTGATGCTCCAGGAGCGCACCATCGCGGACAAGATGAATCGCCAGCTCACGCACCGGGGGGCGGCGCGCTCCATGGTGGCGCTGGGCGCCATGCTGGCCCACGAGATCAAGAACCCGCTCGCCGGCATCCGCGGCGCCGCCCAGCTCCTCGAGCAGTCGGGCGCCGAGGAGGACCGGGTGCTGACGCAGCTGATCTGCGACGAGTCGGACCGCATCGTGCGCATCGTCGAGCGCATGGAGCTGTTCGGCGACGAGCGCCCGGTGGAGCGCGGACCGGTCAACGTCCACGGCGTCCTCGACCAGGTGAAGCGCTCGGCCCAGTCGGGCTTTGCCCGGCACATCCGCTTCATCGAGAACTACGACCCCTCGCTCCCGCCCGTGCTGGGCAACCGCGACCAGCTCATCCAGGTCATCCTCAACCTCGTGAAGAACGCCGCGGAGGCGATCGGCGGCGACACGGTGGACGGCGAGATCACGCTCTCGACCGCCTTCCGGACGGGCCTGCGCCTGCAGATCCCGGGCTCGCGCGAGCGCGTCAGCCTGCCGATCGAGGTGGCGGTGCGCGACAACGGCCCCGGCGTCACCGCCGAGCTGCTGCCGAACCTGTTCGACCCCTTCGTCACCACCAAGAGCCAGGGCTCCGGCCTCGGTCTTGCATTGGTGGCCAAGATCGTCGGCGACCACGGGGGCATCGTCGAGTGCGATCCCGTGCCCCGCCGGACCACCTTCCGCCTTCTCCTGCCCATGTCGAGCGCCCGGGACGGGCGCGAATCGGTCGTGGAGGCCGAGTAGAGTCATGCCGAACGGCCACATCATCGTCGCGGACGACGACGCAGCCATCCGCACCGTCCTCAACCAGGCGTTGTCTCGGGCGGGCTACGAGGTCCGCACCACCGGCAATTGCGCGACCCTCTGGCGCTGGGTGGCGCAGGGGGAGGGCGACCTCGTCATCACCGACGTGGTGATGCCGGACGAGAACGTGTTCGACCTCCTGCCCCGCATCAAGCGGGTGCGGCCGGAGCTGCCGATCATCGTGATGAGCGCGCAGAACACCTTCATGACGGCGATCCGCGCCTCGGAGCGGGGCGCCTACGAGTACCTGCCCAAGCCCTTCGACCTGAAGGAGCTCACCGCCATCGTCGGCCGCGCCCTCTCCCGGCCCCGCGGCACGCCGGCGGCGGGCGCTCAGGCGGAGAACGAGGACATCCCGCTCGTCGGCCGCTCGCCGGCCATGCAGGAGATCTACCGGGCCCTCGCCCGCCTGATGCCCACCGACCTCACCGTGATGATCACCGGCGAGTCCGGCACCGGCAAGGAGCTGGTGGCGCGCGCGCTCCACGATTACGGCCGCCGCCGCACCGGCCCGTTCGTGCCCGTCAACATGGCGGCGATCCCCCGCGACCTCATCGAGTCGGAGCTGTTCGGCCACGAGAAGGGCGCCTTCACGGGGGCGCTCCAGCGCTCGGCGGGCCGCTTCGAGCAGGCGGAGGGCGGCACCCTCTTCCTCGACGAGATCGGCGACATGCCGATGGAGGCCCAGACCCGGCTGCTGCGCGTGCTGCAGCAGGGCGAGTACACCACGGTCGGCGGCCGCGTGCCGATCAAGACCAACGTCCGCATCATCGCGGCGACCAACAAGGACCTGCGCGTCTCGATCCAGCAGGGGATCTTCCGCGAGGACCTGTTCTTCCGCCTCAACGTGGTGCCGCTCCGGCTGCCGGCGCTGCGCGAGCGCTCCGAGGACGTGCCGGACCTCGTGCGCCACTTCTTCGTGCTCGTCGAGCGCGAGGGGCTGACCCGCAAGACCCTCGACGGCGACGCCATGGAGCGGCTCAAGCGCTACCGCTGGCCCGGCAACGTGCGCGAGCTCGAGAACCTCGTGCGCCGCCTCGCGGCGCTCTACCCGCAGGAGACCATCACGGGCCCGGTGATCGAGGCCGAACTCGACACCCTGCCGCTCGCGCAGGGCACGCCCGCGGCCGCCAACGGCGCCCGCAAGGGCGGCGAGTCCGAGACCCTGTCGGGCGCCGTCGAGCGCCACCTGTCGGAGTACTTCTCCGGCTACCGGGACACCCTGCCGCCGCCCGGCCTCTACCACCGGATCCTGCGCGAGATCGAGGGGCCGCTCATCGGCGCGGCGCTGGCCGCCACCCGCGGCAACCAGATCCGCGCCGCCGAGCTCCTCGGCGTCAACCGCAACACCCTGCGCAAGAAGGTCCGCGACCTCGACCTGCAGGTCTTCCGCACCGCCCGGTGACGGGGCGGGGAGCGCCCCCGCGCACCCCTCCCGACGTCAGTGCCGGCTGTCGCCGCTCTTCGGCGCGCGCAGGTGGCGGGCGAGCTCGAAGCCGATCTCGATCATCAGGCCGTCGACGCGCCTGACGAGGCCCGGCCGCTGCAGGGCCTCGGCGAGGCTGCGCAGGGTGATGGCGTGCTCGGCCATGCGGTTCACCAGGCGCTCCGCCTGCGCGAGGCTCGCGGCCTGGCCCTCGGTCAGGTCGATGGCGATGCCCTGGCCGCGGGCGGTGCGACCGCTCGCGTCGCGCTCGATCCGCCCGCGCATCAGGAGCTTGCGGGAGCCCGCCCGCGT
This sequence comes from Methylobacterium sp. A54F, assembly GCF_053346035.1. Classification (NCBI taxonomy): domain Bacteria; kingdom Pseudomonadati; phylum Pseudomonadota; class Alphaproteobacteria; order Hyphomicrobiales; family Methylobacteriaceae; genus Methylobacterium; species Methylobacterium sp. A54F. Next base: position 347,162 of record NZ_JBKFBF010000003.1, read on the forward strand.
CGCGAGGGTGCGGAACTCTGCCTCGATCGGCCCCCCGGTCTCGCCGACCGCGTGGAGGTAGTTCTCGATCCGGGTGCGGTCCTCCGGATGGGTCCGGGCGAGGAACGCCGCGAGCGGCACCCCGTGCGCGGCCGCGGCCGGGTCGAGGCCGAGCAGGGCCGCGAGCGAACCCGTCAGCGCCAGGCGCCCGTCCCACAGGTCGTGCATCCAGGCGCCGACCACCCCCGACGCTTCGAGGACGGCATGGAAGGGGGTGGATGGGCCCGGAAACGCGTCTTCGGCCATGGCTGTCCCTGGCCCGCACCGCCCCGTGCCGGACGAGCCGGCCGGGGGATCAACGGGTAGATGATAAACCTGAGGTATATTTCAGAGATCCGGAACGTCCAGATCATAGCAGTCTAAAGCATGGTCCGATCGATGAAAAGCCCGCCATTTCCGGGCATTCCGGCCTTGGCAATCTGAGGTTGGATTTGGCATCTGTTCGGCCGCGCGCGCGAGGGACCCGGCGTCACAGGATCGCCGGATCAGGGGATGCTGCGATCCCGGCCGCTTAACCGGATGTTAACCATGCTCCGCGAAAGCTCGACCTCACGCTTCCCGAACCGCCGGCGTCCGGCGCGGGCCCCCGGCGGAGGCCGGTCACGGCCCCGGAAGCCGAACCCTACGTTGTTTGCCGTCGCGCTTATGACGCTCCGGTTGTGCGCGACGCCGAGCCGAGGAACGCCAGGATGAAAGCCATCACGTTCGTCACGCAGAAGGGGGGCAGCGGCAAGAGCACCCTCTGCATCTCGCTGGCGGTCGCCGCGCGCGAGGCCGGCCATGCGGTCTGCATCCTGGAGATGGACCGGCAGGCCACGATCTCGGACTGGCTCGACCACCGCACCGCGGATGGGCCGGAGGTGGCCCAGATCGACGCCACCCAGATCGAGGCCGTGATGGAGCAGTTGCGGGGCTCGGCCTACGACTACGTCTTCATCGACACGCCGGGCGTCGATTCCACCGGCACCCTCTCGGCGATCCGCGCGGCCGACCTCTGCATCATCCCCTGCCGGCCGACGCCCGCGGACCTGCGCGCCTTCAAGCCGACGCTCGCCGCGGTCTACCGCCTGGAGAAGAAGTTCGCCTTCGTGCTGAACCAGACGCCGCCGCGCTCCTACCGGATCCGCGACGCCGCCGACGGGCTGGCGGTGCTCGGCATCCTGCCCGACGTCAACATCGTTGCCCGCACCGACCACCAGGACGCGATCGGCGTCGGCCAGGGCGTCACCGAGTTCAACCCGAAGGGCCAGGCCGCGGGCGAGGTGCGCCGCCTCTGGAGCTGGATCGAGAAGCGCATGCAGGTGAGCAAGCATGTCAAAGCCGCCTAAGCTCAGCCTGGCCTCGATCGTCGCGGCCGCCGCCCCGCCGCCGGCCAAGGGCGGCGGGACCCAGACCGCCGAGATCGTCGCCCTCGACCGGGGCGCGGCCCCCCCGCGCCGGACGAACGCCACCCTGAAGGAGCGGGCGCGGCAGATGTCCGTCTACCTGGAGCCGCCGGTCTACGACCAGCTGCGCGACCTCGCCTACGCGGAGCGCACCAAGATGCACGCGATCATGCTCGAGGCGCTCGATCTCCTGTTCAAGCAGCGGGGCACCCGCTCCATTGAGCAGCTCACCGAGACCAAGGCGCGCTGAGGCCCCCAGGGCGAGTGAAAGCCCAGTCCTGTGAGGGATTTGTGAGCCCCGGCTCAGGCATCGCCTGAACCGGGGCGCGGCGATCGATCCGCGCTGCCCAGCCTCGCGCTTCACTGGAAGTGAGACGGTTTAATTCAGGAAAATCAGCGGCTTGCGCAAGGATCCTCATGCGGGATCCGAGCCTGCCCGCGCCCGCCGGCCCGCGACCTGCCCGTTCAGGCTTCCTTTACGCTGCCGCACGCATCTTCGGTGTGTCCGGATCCGGCCCGCGCGTCTCGCCGGCCGCCGGGCGCGCGTTCCGGCCCTGCTCTCCGCGCCGGGTTCGCGCCGTGGCGTTTCGCGGCGGAGCACGGGTGGCGTGTCAGCATGGCGGGTTCGATCAAGGCCGGGTCGCCGACCCCGCGCGCGGCCGGCCTCCGGCGCATCCTGCTGCGGGCCCTGGCGGTCTCGGGCGTCGCGCTGGCCACCGCGAATTGCAGCAGCAACACCCAGAAGTTCGCCTCCGCGCCGGCCGGCAACGGCCTCGACCCGAAATACGGCGTCAAGGCGAGCCCACGCCTCTACAACGAGGGTGACGTGATCCCGAAGGGCGGCGGGCGCCGCTTCTCCGGCAAGCCCTACGTGGTGGCCGGCCGCACCTACGTGCCCCGGGAGGATGCGCGGGGCTACGTCCGCGAGGGGCTGGCCTCCTGGTACGGCAGCGCCTTCCACGGCCGCATGACGGCCAACGGCGAGGTGTTCGACCGCCACTCCATCGCGGCCGCCCATCCGACCCTGCCGCTGCCGAGCTACGCCCGCGTCACCAACCTGGCCAACGGCCGCTCGATGATCGTGCGCGTCAACGACCGCGGCCCCTATCACGCCGACCGGGTCATGGACGTCTCGGAGGCGGTGGCGGAAGCCCTCGAGTTCCACCGGCGCGGCACCAGCCGGGTGCGCGTCGAGTATGCGGGCAAGGCCTCGGTGGCCGGCAGCGACGACCGCAAGCTGATGGCGACCCTGCGCACCGACGGCCAGCCCGCCGCGATGGGCGCCCGGGCGCCGGTGATGCTGGCCGATCTCGGCTCCGACGCCGCCGACCCGGCCCCCGACAGCCTCGCGCGGGCCCGCGCGCCCCTGGCCTTCCGCCCGGCGGAGGAGGAGGCCCCGGCGCCGCGCCCGGCGCGGCCCGCGCCGATCCTCGTGGCGAGCGCCGTCGCCGCGGTGCCGGCCGCGCTGCAGCCGACCGCGGCCCGCGGCGGCGCCTTCCGGCCTGCACCCGTCTCTTCAACCGTTCCTGCGCCGGCCCCCGCGCCCATGGCCCCCGCGCCCATGGCCCCCGCGCCCCTGGCCGCCGCGGGCCGCCCGCCCGCAGGGGCGCACGGCGCCGGCACCCGGCTCGCCGGCCTCAATCCCGGATCGCTTCCGAAGGCGGCGCTCCAGGGGCGCGGCGCGGCGGCCGGTCCCCTGAGGCTGGCCGCAAATCCTGCCGCAAATCCTGCCGCCGGACCTGGCCGGGCGGGCGCAGCGCTCGCCGCAGTCTCCCCGCCGCGGCCGGCCCCGGGCCGGACCCCCGCCGGCAGGGACGCGGCGCCGAAGCTCGCCGCCGCCGCAGGCCCCCAGAAGGCCGCCTCGGCCGGAGCCCCCATGCCGGCCGCCGCGAAGAACGCCATGGCCCGCCTCGCGGCGGCGCCCCAGGCCGCCCCAGCCAAGGCCACCCCAGCCAAGGCTGCCTCGGCCAAGGCGGGTCCGGCTACCGTCAAGGCCGCGGCCGGCGGCTCTGCCAAGCCAGCCCCCCGGCGCGCCCAGGTGGCCGGCGTCTACTGAGCGGGCGCCCTCCGGTTTTCCCCGTTCCGCGGCGAACTTGCGTTCGATTCGCCCGGCAAAGCGCTGTATGCTCGGCCCGGGGCGGGATCTGCGCGCCGGGCTCGGGGCCCGGCCGTTTCGGGGCGGCTGGGTTCGAGGTTTGTCGATGCGCGTGAGATCCGGCTTCCGGGCCCTGTCCAGCTCCCGGGCCGCGGTGCGGGCTCCGTCCTGCGCTTTGTCCTGGGCCCTGTCCTGCGCCCTCGCGGCCCTGTCCGGCCTCGTCCTCCTGTCCGCCGCGCCCCGTCCGGCGGCGGCCCAGACCTTCCAGACGGCGGCGCCGCACGCCATCCTGATCGACGCGGATTCCGGGTCCGTCCTGTTCGAGAAGGCGGCCGACGAGGCCTTCGCCCCGGCCAGCATGGCCAAGCTGATGACCACCGAGATCGTGTTCGACGCCCTGAAGTCGGGCCGCCTCGGCATGGATACCGAGTTCACGGTGACGGAGGATGCCTGGCGCCGGGGCGGGGCGGGGGGCGGCGGCTCCTCGATGTTCGCGCAGGTGAACAGCCGCATCAAGATGTCGGACCTGCTGCGCGGGCTCATCGTACAGTCCGGCAACGACGCCGCCATCACCATCGCGGAGAACATGGCGGGCTCCGAGGGCGCCTTCGCGAACATGATGAACGCGAAGGCCGCCGAGCTCGGCATGACCAAGTCGACCTTCCGGAACGCGACCGGCTACTCCGCCCCCGACCAGCGGGTCACCGCCCGGGACATGTCGCGGATCGCGATCCACCTGATCGACACCTATCCGGACCTCTACAAGATCTTCGCCGAGCGCGAGTTCACCTGGAACAAGATCAAGCAGCAGAACCGCAACCCGCTCCTCACCCTCGACATCGGCGCGGATGGGCTGAAGACCGGCTACCTCGAGGAATCAGGCTACGCCCTCACGGGCTCGGCGGTGCAGAACGGCCAGCGCCTGATCCTGGTGCTGAGCGGCCTCAAGACCGCCCGCGACCGCGCCTCGGAATCGCGCAAGCTGATGGAGTGGGGGTTCCGGGCCTTCGAGCCCCGGCAGATCTTCGCGGCGGGCGAGACCGTGGCGGAGGCCTCGGTCTTCGGCGGCGAGACCGGGAGCGTCCCGCTGGTCGCCCGGAAGCCCGTGCGCCTGCTGCTGCCCCGCGGCTCGGGCGAGCGCGTGAGCGCCAGGGTCGTCTATCGCGGCCCGCTCGCCGCCCCCGTGGCGGAGGGCGCGGAGGTGGGCCGCCTGCGGGTGATGCGCGGCGACGCGGTCGCCCTCGACCAGCCCCTCTACGCGGGCGCCTCGGTCGCGGCCGGCACCATCCCGCAGCGCGCCCTCGACGCGGCCCTGGAGGTCGGCACCGGGCTGTTCCGCCGCGCCTTCGGCAAGGCTGACAGCAAGGCCGACAGCAAGGCCGGCAACCCGTCCTGAGGGGAGCCGGACCGATGGCGGGCAGGCCCAGGCGGGGCGTATTCATCACCTTCGAGGGCGGGGAGGGGGCCGGCAAGTCCACGCAGGTCGCCCGCCTCGCCGAGGACCTGCGCGCGGCCGGGGCCCGCAGCGTCGTCACCACCCGCGAGCCGGGCGGGTCGCCCCGGGCCGAGGAAATCCGCGCGGCGGTGCTGGCCGGGGCCGCCAAGCTCTACGGGCCCTTCGCCGAGGCGCTGCTGTTCAGCGCCGCCCGCATCGACCACCTCGACCGCCTGATCCGGCCGGCGCTGGCCGAGGGCGGCATCGTGCTCTGCGACCGCTTCGCCGACTCGACCCGGGCGTACCAGGGCGCCGCCGGGGGGCTGGAGGCCGGGGTCGTGCGGGCGCTGGAGCGCGTGGCGGTGGGCGACACCCGGCCGGACCTCACCCTCATCCTCGACCTCGCCCCCGAGAGCGGCCTCGCCCGGGCCCGGGCCCGCGGCGGCGGCGCGGCGCCAGACCGCTTCGAGGCGGAGGCGCTCGCCTTCCACGAGCGCCTGCGCGCGGCCTTCCGGGCCATCGCCGAGGCCGAGCCCGACCGCTGCGTGCTGGTCGATGCCGCCCGCGAGCCCGACGCCGTGGCGGCCGCGATCCGCGCGGCGGTCGCCGACCGCTTCCCCGAGCTGCTCTCGCCCGCCTCCGGAACCCGCACCGATGCCGCCTGAGCGCGACCCCGACGACGTGGAGCCCGGCGACCTCGCCGGGGTGCCGCGGCCCCGCGAGACCACGCGGCTCGTCGGCCACGCCGCCGCGGAGGCGGCCTTCGCGGAGGCGATCCGGGCCGGCCGCCTGCACCATGCCTGGCTGATCGGCGGGCCGCCCGGCATCGGCAAGGCGACCCTCGCCTACCGGGTCGCCCGCTGGCTCCTCGCCAATCCGGGCTCCGCGCAGGTCCCCGACCGCCTCGACGTGCCGGCCGAGCATCCGGCCGCCCGCAAGGTCGCGGCGCTCTCCCACCCGAACCTCGTGGCGCTGCGCCGCCACCGGCAGCCCGGCGCCAAGGGCACCCCCCAAAAGGCGTTGCCGACGAAGATCCCGGTCGATGCCGCCCGCAGGGCCCTCGACCTGTTCGGCGCGACGGCCGGCAACGCCGGCTACCGCATCTGCGTCGTGGACAGCGCCGAGGACCTGAACCCGAACAGCGCCAACGCGCTGCTCAAGATGCTGGAGGAGCCGCCCCCGGCCTCGCTGTTCCTGATCGTGAGCCACGCGCCCGGGCGCCTGCTGCCGACGATCCGCTCCCGCTGCCGGGCGCTCGCCCTGCGCGCCCTCGCGCCCGAGGCGGTGGCGGGCATCGTGGCGGGCTTCCCGGCCCCCTTCGCGGCGCCGGCGCCCGACATCCTGGCCCGCGCCGCCGCCGCCTCCGAGGGATCGGTGGCCAAGACCGTCGCGATGCTCGACCCCGCCACGGCGGCCCTCGTCGCCGAGGTGGAGGCGCTCCTCGCCCGCCTGGAGCAGCCGGACTGGCGCCGCATCCTGGCGCTGGCCGAGCGCCTGGCGGGGCGCGACGCCGAACCCCTGTTCGAGGCGAGCCTCGATGCCGTGTTCCGCTTCGTCTCGGCCGAACTCGACCGGCGCCGGGCGGAAGCCCCCGCGCGCCTTGCGGCCCTGGTCGAGGTGTGTGACAAGATCGCCCGCGCGGCCCGGGAGGCCGCCACCTACAACCTCGATCGCCGGCCCCTCGTCCTCTCCCTGTTCGGGGACCTCGCGGGCGCGGTGCGGACGGCGTGAGGCGCCGTCCCCGGCATCCCGGAGACAGCCCGCGTGACGGCCCCTGAGACACCGAAGGACGCGCCGAAGGGCCCCTTCAGCATCACGACGGCGATCTCGTACCCGAACGGCGCGCCTCATATCGGCCACGCCTACGAGGTCATCGCCACCGACGCGATCGCGCGCTTCCACCGGCTCGACGGCCACGACGTCCTGTTCACGACGGGCACGGACGAGCACGGCCTCAAGATCCAGCAGACCGCCGCGCGCCTCGGCACCACCCCGCGGGCCCTCGTCGACGAGATGGCGGAGAAGTTCCGCGCGATGGCCGTGGCGCTGAACTGCAGCCACGACCGCTTCATCCGCACCACCGAGCCCGAGCACTACGCGGCCGCGCGGGCGATCTGGCAGCGCATGCGGGACAGCGGCGACATCTACCTGTCGAAGTACATCGGCTGGTACTCGGTGCGCGACGAGGCCTGGTACGGCGAGGACGAGACCGAGCTCGGCCCCGACGGCGCGCGCCGCGCCAAGGCCACCCAGACCCCGGTGGAGTGGACCGAGGAGGAGAACTACCTCTTCCGCCTCTCGGCCTACGGCGACCGGCTGCTCGCGCTCTACGCCGACCAGCCCGACTTCATCGGCCCCGAGACGCGCCGCAACGAGGTCGCGAGCTTCGTGCGCCAGGGCCTGAAGGACCTCTCGATCAGCCGCACCACCTTCGACTGGGGCGTGCCGGTGCCGGACGCGCCCGGCCACGTCATGTACGTCTGGGTCGACGCGCTGACGAACTACCTCACGGTCTGCGGCTTCCCGGACGAGGCCGACCCGCGCCGGCGCTACTGGCCGGTGGACCTGCACGTGATCGGCAAGGACATCGTCCGCTTCCACGCGGTGTACTGGCCGGCCTTCCTGATGTCGGCCGGGCTCCCCCTGCCGAAGCGCGTCTTCGGGCACGGCTTCCTGCTCTCCAAGGGCGAGAAGATGTCGAAGTCGCTCGGCAACGTCGTCGACCCGATGGACCTGATCGCCACCTACGGGGTCGACCCGCTGCGCTACTTCGTGCTGCGCGAGGTGCCCTTCGGCGGGGACGGCAACTACACCCACGAGGCGATCATCAACCGCATCAACGCGGACCTCGCCAACGACCTCGGCAACCTGGCGCAGCGCTCGCTCACCATGGTCGCCAAGAACTGCGACGGCCGGGTGCCGGCGCCGGGCGCGCTCGGGCCGGCCGATCAGGCGCTGCTCGCCGCCGCCGACGCCCTGCCGGAGCGGGCGCGCACCGCCATGCGCGACCTCGCGCTCCACGCCGTGCTCGCCGAGATCTGGGCCGTGGTGGGGGAGGCCAACCGCTACTTCGCCGGCGAGGAGCCCTGGCGCCTGCGCAAGACCGACCCGGAGCGGATGAACACGGTGCTGTACGTCACGCTCGAGACCCTGCGGGGCGTCGCGCTCGTGGTGCAGCCCTTCGTGCCCACGGCGGCGGCCGCCCTCCTCGACCTCCTCGCCGTGCCGGTCGACCGGCGCAGCTTCGCGGCGGCCGGTGCGGACCACCGCCTCGCGCCGGGGGCGAGCCTGCCGGCGCCGGCCCCGATCTTCCCCCGCTTCGTCGAGCCCGAGGCGCCGGCGGCCTGAGCCGGCCGCGACGGGACCCTTGAGCCGATTCGATGCTGATCGACAGCCACTGCCACCTCGACTTCCCGGACTTCTCCGCCGACCTGCCGGGCGTCGTCGCCCGCGCCGCCGCGGCAGGCGTGACCGGGATGCTCACGATCTCGACCCGGGTCGCCAAGGCCGAGACCTACCGGGCCATCGCCGAGGCCCATCCCGGGGTCTGGTACACGGTGGGCACCCACCCGCACGGGGCCGCCGAGGAGCCGGACGTGGCACCCGAGGCGATCGCGGCGCTCACCCGCCATCCGGCCTGCGTCGGCATCGGGGAGGCGGGGCTCGACTACCACTACGCCGACGCGGCGCCGGCGGCGGTGCAGGAGCGGGTCCTGCGCGCCCACATCGAGGCCGCCCGCGCGAGCGGCCTGCCGCTGGTGATCCATTCCCGCGACGCCGACGACCACATGGAGGCGGTGCTCGCCGACGAGATGGCCCGGGCCCCGTTCTCGGGCGTGCTGCACTGCTTCTCCTCGGGCCGGCGCCTCGCCGAGGCCGGGGTCGCCCTCGGCCTGTTCGTCTCCTTCTCGGGGATCGTCACCTTCCGGCGCTCGCACGACCTGCGCGACATCGCCCGGCGCGTCCCGCCGGACCGGCTCCTCGTCGAGACCGACGCGCCGTTCCTGGCGCCGGAGCCCCATCGCGGGCGCACCAACGAGCCCGCCTACACGGCCGACACCGCCCGCGCGCTCGCCGCGACCCTGGAGGTGCCGTTCGCGGAGTTCTGCGCACGCACCACCGGGAACTTCTTCCGCCTGTTCGCGAAGGCGGCCCCGGGCGCGCGGGGAGGCGAGGGGGCGTGACAGGCGCTGGGCTCCCGCGATACCACCCGTGCGGGAGGTCCGGATGGCCACGCTGACCCTGCGCATCCTCGGCTGCGGCTCGTCCGGCGGCGTGCCGCGGGTCGCCTACGGCTGGGGCGCCTGCGATCCGGGCGAGCCCCGCAACCGCCGCCGCCGCTGCTCGCTCCTGGTGGAGCGCCGGGGGGAGGGGCCGGAGGCCACGCGCATCGTCATCGACACCTCGCCGGACCTGCGCGAGCAGCTCATCGACGCGGAGGTGAGCCGGCTCGACGCGGTGCTGTTCACCCACAGCCACGCCGACCACACCCACGGCATCGACGACGTGCGGCCGCTGGTGATCCACATGCGCCGGCGCCTGCCCGTCTACGCGGATGCCCGCACCCGCGACCTCCTTGAGGCGCGCTTCGGCTACTGCTTCGTGACGCCGCCGGGGAGCGACTACCCGCCGATCCTCGAGATGAACGACCTCGTGGCGGGGGAGGGGGTGCTGATCGGGGGGCCGGGCGGGCCGCTGCCGGCCCTGCCCTTCGCGATGGAGCACGGCAACGAGCCGGCCCTCGGCTTCCGCATCGGGGCCGCCGCCTACGCGCCCGACGTGAGCCGGATGCCGGACGCCGCCAAGGCGGCGCTGCGCGGCCTCGACCTCCTGATCATCGACGCGTTGCGCGAGACCCCGCACCCGACGCACTACTCCGTCACGGAGGCGCTCGCGCTGATCGAGGAGGTGGGCCCGCGCCGGGCGATCCTGACCAACCTCCACACCGACCTCGACTACGCGAGCCTCGCCGCGAAGCTGCCCCGCGGGACGGTGCCGGCCCATGACGGGATGAGCGTCACCCTCGATATCTGAGCCGAGAAAGTTCCGGGCCCCCGCGCATTCGCCTGTTGACGGCCGGGATCGGGCTCCGTATATCCCTGCTCATCGGCGCCGGCCGCGGACGTGGACCGGGCGCCGAAGCATCTTCTGACAGCTTCGGATGGGAGATCCGGTCGCAAGCCGGGTGTCCTGCCGTTTTTGTCTCTGGGATGCGGGCTCCGGCTCAGGCGCCGCTTCGGCGGGTTCGAGAAACGGAGTTGACTTCGGGATCGGCGGGGCTTAGACGCCCTCCACCGCTGAGGCGGACCACCGAACGGTCGGTCCGGTATCACGGTTCTCCCAGTCGAGCAAGCGGGTGCGGGCCACACGGCCTCCGTTCCGTCTCGGCAGCCCGGGCCCCGCGTCCTGGCGATCTTTGACAAGTTGATCTGAGGAAGAGAAGCGTGGGCGGCTTGTCCTTGCGGCTCCGGCTGAGAGGCTGGGGCATCGAGAGATGAAGCTTGACCGACGTTTCGTAGAGCTCACCGACCGGGTCCGGGCGGCTGTGGCCGTGTCCCTTGGGGTTTCCCCTTGGGGTGCTGTCGTAGTTGGTTTGGTCTGGTTGAGGTGTGCTTCCGTTATGTTGTGATCAGCTGAGATCAGCTCTTCAACTTGAGAGTTTGATCCTGGCTCAGAGCGAACGCTGGCGGCAGGCTTAACACATGCAAGTCGAACGCA
>NZ_JBKFBF010000030.1:0-9639 GCF_053346035.1 Methylobacterium sp. A54F
ACTCGTAGAACAGGGCACCCTGCTCGACTTGCCGAGGTCCCATCATCTGCTTCGATCTCCGTCTCTCGACAGGAGTGAATCACCTCATCACAATCGCTGCAACACCCGAGTTTTTCAACAGAATCGGTCGAAACCAGACCCCCGGGGGCTAAGCCGACGCGCTTCCGGCCCTACCCCTGCTTCTCGGCGCGCAGGCGCTTCAATTCCCACGGGCCGCCCGAGAGCCGGCAGCCGGTGCCGCGCACGAAGCGGCTGCGCTCGGGCGCGATCACGGTGGCGAGGAAGTCCCGGCAGATCTCGTCGTGCGCGACGTAGGGCAGGCCGGTGGGGTTGATGGTGCCGCGCAGGCTCGACTCGGGGTTGTCCCACTTGACCGGGCGGCCGTTGCCCTGGGGGTCGAGGGCGACGCCGAGGGCCGCGCGGGCGCGCCGCCAATCCTCCTCGCCGAGGTCGGGCCCGAAGCTCGTCGGGCGCTTGGCGATGCTGCCGGTGACGAGGGGTTCGGGGGCCGGCTCCGGCGCCGACTTCGTCTCGGCCGTGCGGAAGATCAGGAGCGGCTGGCTGCAGCCCGACAGGCCGAGGGTGGCCAGGGGCCCGGCCACGAGCCCGGCCACGAGGAGAGACGCCGCGCGCGCGCCGCGCGCCGCGGGAGGATGGCCTTTCAACGCACGACGCCCCATTACACCTGACACCTGACCCGTCTACGAAAAGACCGACCCGCCAGGACCGACGTGGAAGACCGACACGCAGCCCGTCGAGAGTCGTGCTCCACGTCGGTGCCCCCGACCCGGATGTCACGGCCGCGATCTAAGGCGCCGACCGGTTAAGGATCGATGAGGCCATGCAGCAAACCACCCTGCCCCACCCCGCCCCGGACGATTTCACGCTGAGCGAGGACCCCTGGGCCCTGTTCGCCGCCTGGATGGCGGAGGCCGAGGCCGCCGAGCCCGAGGACCCGAACGCCATGGCCCTCGCCACCGCGGGCGCCGACGGCCTGCCGGACGTGCGCATGGTGCTGCTGAAGGGCGTCGATGCCCGCGGCTTCGTGTTCTACACGAACGTCGAGTCGGCCAAGGGCGAGGAACTTGCCGAGAACCCCCAGGCGGCGCTCGTCCTGCACTGGAAGAGCCTGCGCCGCCAGGTGCGGGCCCGCGGCCCGGTGACCCCGGTGACGGCCGAGGAGGCCGACGCCTACTTCGCGAGCCGCCACCGCGACAGCCGCATCGGCGCCCATGCGAGCCGCCAGTCGCGCCCCCTCGCGGACCGGGCCACGCTGATGGCCGAGGTCGCCGACCTCGCCGCCCGCTACGAGAACGGCCCGGTGCCGCGGCCCGAGCACTGGCGGGGCTTCCGGATCGAGCCGGTGAGCCTCGAGTTCTGGCAGAACGGCGACTACCGCCTGCACGACCGCGTGCGCTTCACCCGGGCGGGGACGGGCTGGAGCCGGTCGCGGCTCTATCCGTGACGCGCGGGGGGTAGCGCAGGGTTTGCCGTAGCGCTTGCTGCACCGCGGCGCGCCCTGGATTTCCGGGGCGCCCGCGCTTAGACCTAAGACCCCCGCGGAGCCTGCCGCGCGGACGTCGCCAGAGAGGCACCGGCCTTGGCCCCATCCCCCAACGAACGTCGGCGCGTGATGCTGCTCACCGGCGCGAGCCGCGGCATCGGGCACGCCACGGTGAAGCGCTTCTCGGCGGCGGGCTGGCGCGTCATCACCTGCTCCCGCCATCCCTTCCCCGAGAACTGCCCCTGGGAGATGGGCCCGGAGGACCACCTCCAGGTCGATCTCGCGGATGCGGAGGATACGGTGCGGGGGGTGCGCGAGGTGGCCGAGCGGCTGGCCGCCGAGGGCGGGCTGCTGCACGCCCTCGTCAACAACGCCGGCATCTCGCCGAAGGGCTCGGGCGGCGAGCGCCTCGGCGCCATCGCGACGCCGTTCTCGGACTGGCAGCGCGTCTTCCAGGTCAACTTCTTCGCCCCGATCCTGCTCGCCCGGGGCCTGTGCGACGAGCTCACCCGCGCCCGCGGCTCGATCGTCAACGTCACCTCGATCGCGGGCTCCCGCGTCCACCCCTTCGCGGGGGCGGCCTACGGCACCTCGAAGGCGGCGCTCGCCGGCCTGACCCGCGAGATGGCCGCCGATTTCGGGCCCCTCGGGGTGCGCGTCAACGCGATCTCCCCGGGGGAGATCGACACCTCGATCCTCTCGCCCGGCACCGAGAAGCTCGTGGAGCAGATCCCGCAGCGCCGCCTCGGGACCCCCGACGAGGTCGCCAAGGCGATCTACTTCCTGTGCACCGAGGCTTCCTCCTACGTGAACGGCGCCGAGCTGCACATCAACGGCGGGCAGCATGTGTGAGGCCCGGCGGGGCCGGTTCCGGCTCGCCGGGGCCCTCGCGCTCGGTCTCGTCTCCGGCCTCGGCCTCTCCCCCTCGCCGGCCGCGGCGGAGCCCGCCGTCAGGATCCTCGACCTGCCCTTCCGGGCCCGGGCCCTGCGGGGACCCGGCAGCGAGATCGCGGTGGCGGTGGCGACCTCTGGGCTCCTGCCCATCGCCCGCCCGAAGGACCCCGTCGCCGAGGGGGCGCCGATCGCCGTGGTGTGGGGCGAGGACGGGGGCGCGGCCCTCAGCCTCGCCGGCGGGGTCGTGAAGGCGACGCTCCTCGGCGCCGAGGCGATCGAGGGCTTCGCGGCCGCCGAGACGCCGCGGGGCGCCCTGCCGGGCTCCCGCCGCGCCGTCGCCGGCCCCGTCACCGCCTACCTGAGCGGCCCGACCCGGGCGCTCGGCGGCGAGGGTGCGGCCAACGCCGCCGCCCTGACGATCCGCGAGCGGCAGGCCGTGGCCTTCAGCGCCGACCCGAAGCCGGTGCCGGTCGAGACCGCCACGGTCCGGCCCGGCGCGCAGGCGGTGTTCGCGCCCCTCGCGCCCCGGGCGCTCGACCTCGACGGGCGCCCGGCCTTCGCGGCGGTGACGCGCTCCGCCGCCGGCTCCGGGCCGGCGCTCGTCGGCCGCGCCGCGGCGGGTGCGCCCTGGTCGCTCCTCGCCGCCGGGGCGCCCGGGGCCGGGCCGTTCCGGATCTCGGCGATCGCCGACTTCGCCGGCACCGGCCGGCCCCAGCTCGCCGCCTTCCGGGCCGCGGATACGGGCGGCAGCCTGCAACTCTGGGGATATGCCGACGGCGCCCTCAGCCTGCTGCGCGAAGCCCCCGGCTACGCCGACGGCCCCGACGACACCGATCTGGCGAGCCCCCTGGCGCCGGCCCGCGACGGCCCGGCCGAGCTCGTCCTGCCCAGCGCCGACCGCGCCGCTGTCGCGGTCCTGTCGCTGCGCGACGGGTTCCGGGAGCGGCTTCGCGTCGCCCTGCCGGCGCCGGCCGGATTCGGCCTCGCGGTGCTCGGACGGGGCGAGGCGGCGCGGATCCTCGTCGGACTCTCCGATGGACGCGTGGTGGACATCGCGCTGGACGGGACCAAGGCCGCACCGTGAGCGACCCGGACACCCGCCTGTTCCCGACCCGGCCCTTCGTCGGCGCCTCGATCGCGGTGATCCGCGGCGAGCGCGTCCTCCTGGCCGCCCGCGCCAACGCGCCGATGCGCGGCGTCTGGACCCTGCCGGGCGGCCTCGTCGAGGCCGGCGAGACGCTGGCGGCGGCAGCACTCCGCGAGCTCTCCGAGGAGGTCGGCCTCTCGGCGGAGGTCGTCGCCGTGCTGCCCCCCACCGAGATCATCGAGCGCGACGCGGAGGGGCGCGCCCGCCACCACTACGTCGTCCATCCCCACGCCGCCCTCTGGCGCGGCGGCGAGCCGGTGGCGGGCCCCGAGGCCCTCGACGTGCGCTGGGCGACGCCCGCGGAGGTCGCCGGCCTCGCCACCACCCCGGGCCTCCTCGCGACCCTGGCCGAGGCGTTCGCGGCGATCCGCCGGCACCCCGCGGAGGCCTGACGGTGACCCGGTGCCGCCTCGTCCTCGGCCTCCTCGCCGTGCTCGCCGCGCTGCCGCAGCCCGCCGAGGCGCAGTCCTCGCGCGGCGGCTCGCGCACGCAGCAGAAGCCCGCCGAGAAGCCGGCCGAGAAGGACCGGGAGGCGCCGGCCCCCGCCGAGGCTCCCGCCCCCTATGACCGCGACCTGATGCGGCTCTCCGAGGTCATCGGCTCCCTGGCCTTCCTGCGCGGCGTCTGCGCCAGCCCGGACGCGGTGCAGTGGCCCGCGCGCATGAAGGCGCTGATCGACACGGAGGGGACGAGCGCGGGCCGGCGCGACCGGCTCGCCGGCGCCTATAACCGCGGATATCGCAGCTACGCCCTCACCTACCGGGTCTGCACGCCCGCGGCCCACGAGGCGGCGGACCGTTTCCTGGCGGAGGGCGCCCAGCTCTCACGCGCGCTGGCGGGCCGCTACGGCGGGTGAGCGGCCCGGCCTGGTGCCGTTTCGCCACACCCCCGCGGAGATCGCGGGACAGCACAAATCCGAGCGGTCGCGTTAACCGCTTCGAAATTCCCGGCTGGTCGCACGACCCGGAGGCGCCTATCATTCGCTATCCGCCGGGGCTTCGGCCTCGGGCGCAACAGACGCCATGGTCCCATGCAGAACACCTCAGCCGCCGCCGTCTCCCCCATCGAGGCGAACATCGACGAGAAGCGCGCCGCGCTGAGCTACGTCTCCGAGGCCTTCGCGGAGGGCTGTCTGGACGGCCTCGACGGTGACTGCATGGCGCAGGCCGCCCTGTTCGCGGCCTTCCAGGAACTGGTCACCACCTACGGCGAGGAGGCCACCGCCCGCTACGCCGAGGGATTCCCCGAGCGCATCCGCGGCGGCGCGTTCACCACGACCCTGCAGCACTAAGGGAACCCGCCTCTCGATGAGCCCGCGGGCCCCGGTCAGGTCGGGCCCGCCCCCAGGGTCTCAAGGAACCGAACAGCCTCTCCGGCCCCCGGCCCGGTCAGCGCGCCCTGCCACATCACCCGGCGGCCGCGCACCAGGGTGCCCACCGGCCAGCCCGTGACGGAGACGCCGTCGTAGGGCGTCCAGCCGCATTTCGAGGCGATCCACGCGTTGCGGATCGTCTCCCGGCGCTTCAGGTCCACCACCGTCACGTCGGCGTCGTAGCCCACCGCGAGGCGGCCCTTCCGGGCGATACCGAACAGGCGCTGCGGCCCGGCGCTCGTGAGGTCCACGAACCGCGCGAGCGACAGGCGCCCCGCCGCCACGTGGTCGAGCATCATCGGCACCAGCGTCTGCACCCCGGTCATGCCCGAGGGCGAGTCCGGATAGGCTTTCGCCTTCTCCTCCAGCGTATGGGGCGCGTGGTCCGAGCCGAGGATGTCGGCGACGCCCTGGCTGAGCCCGTGCCAGATTCCGGCGCGGTGGCCGGCGCCGCGCACCGGCGGGTTCATCTGGACGAGCGTGCCGAGCCGCGCATAGGCCTCGTCGCCGTCGAGCGTCAGGTGGTGGGGCGTGACCTCGACGCTCGCCACGTCCTTGTGGTCTGCGAGGAAGCGCATCTCGTCGGCCGTCGAGATGTGCAGGATGTGGATGCGGGCCCCCGTCTCGCGGGCGAGCGCCACCAAGCGCTGCGTCGCCTTCAGCGCGGCCTCGGGCGAGCGCCAGACAGGGTGTGAGGCCGGATCGCCGGGCACGCGCAGGTCCCGGCGCTCCCGCAGCATCGGCTCGTCCTCGGCATGGAAGGCCGCGCGCCGCCGGATCCGCGACAGGATCTCCCGAACGCCGGCATCGTCCTCGACGAGGAGCGAGCCCGTCGAGGACCCGACGAACACCTTGATACCGGCCGCCGCCGGCAGGCGCTCGAGCGTGGCGACCTCCGCGGCGTTCTCGTGCGTGCCGCCGACCCAGAAGGCGAAGTCGCAGTGCATGCGATGGTGCGCCCGCGCGACCTTGTCGGCGAGAGCCGCGGCGTTCGTGGTCTGAGGCATCGTGTTCGGCATCTCGAACACCGCCGTGACGCCACCCATCACGGCGGCGCGCGAGCCCGATTCGAGGTCTTCCTTGTGGTCGAGGCCGGGCTCGCGGAAGTGGACCTGGGTGTCGATCACGCCGGGCAGCAGGTGCAGGCCGGTGCAATCCTCGCGCTCCGCGGCGTCCGCGCCCGCGAGGTCGCCGATCGCCGCGACGCGGCCGGCCCGGATGCCGAGATCCGCGCGGTGCGCGCCGTCCTGGTTCACCACCGTCCCGCCGGTCAGGAGAAGGTCGAAGGGCTGGTCCATCGGTGGGCTCCCGGGTCGGATCGCATTGAGAGGCGGCCGGGCGGGGCTTATGTCACGGCCGACGTCCTTGCAAACCCGAGCCCCGGACCCCAGCCCATGCCGATCGCCCTGTTGCCGGACCGCGCCGTCGTCACCGTCACGGGGCCGGACGCGCCCGGGTTCCTCCAGGGCGTCGTCACCTGCAACGTCGAGACCCTGGCCGAGGGGGAGGCCCGCCTCGGCGCGCTCCTCACGCCGCAGGGCAAGATCCAGTTCGACTTCCTGGTCTCGCGCCTGCCCGACGGGTTCCGCCTTGACACGGCGGCCGAGCGGGCCGCCGACCTCGTGCGGCGCCTGACCCTCTACCGCCTGCGGGCACAGGTGACGATCGCGGCGGATCCGACGATCGCCGTCGCGGCCGCGTGGCAGGGTGCCGAGACTGCCATCGCGGTCGCCCGCGTCGCGGACGGCCGCCTCGCCGACCTCGGCGCGCGGCTCTACGCGGCGGAGGGCGCCTTCTCGGCCGATGCGGGGCCGGAGGATTACCACGCGCACCGCATCGCCCTCGGCATCCCCGAGGGCGGGCGCGACTTTGCCTTCGGGGACGCCTTCCCGCACGAGGCCCTGATGGACCAGATCGGCGGGGTCGATTTCCGCAAGGGCTGCTACGTCGGGCAGGAGGTGGTCTCCCGCATGCAGCACCGGGGCACGGCCCGGACGCGGATGCTGCCGGTGACCTACGCGGACGGCTCCGCGGCGGAGCCCAACACCGAGGTGACCGCCGGGCAGAAGAGCCTCGGCGTCACCGGAAGTGCTGCCGGCGCGCGGGGCCTCGCCATGCTCCGGTTGGATCGCCTCGCCGACGCTCTCGCCGCGGGTGAGCCGCTCCGGGCCGGCGGCCGGGTGCTCGGCGCCGCGCGCCCGACCTTTGCCACCTTCCCGATGCCGCAGGCCGCCGATGCGCCGGCGGGATGACCCTGGCCTTTTCCGCGCCACCCGCTAAACCCGCCGGATGTCTTCGGAGACAGGCCTCATCGAACATCCCGACGGCTGCGCGCGCTGCTGGTGGGCGGGAGCGGACCCCCTTTACGTGCGCTACCACGACACCGAGTGGGGCGTGCCCGAGCGCGATGCCAGGGCCCTCTACGAGAAGCTGATCCTCGACGGGTTCCAGGCCGGCCTGTCCTGGATAACCATCCTGCGGCGGCGCGAGGGCTTCCGGTCGGCCTTCGCGGATTTCGAGCCGGAGCGGATCGCCCGCTTCACCGAAGCCGACGTCGAGCGCCTGATGGCCGATACGCGCATCATCCGGAACCGGGCGAAGATCCGCGGCACGATCGCGGGCGCGCGCGCCTTCCTGCGCATCGAGGAGGCGGGACCCGGCTTCGCCCGGTTCCTCTGGGACTTCGTGGACGGGCAGCCGATCCAGGGGCGTGCGGCGACACGCGCCGAGATCCAGGCCGAGACGCCGCTGTCGCGCCGCGTCTCGAAGGCGCTCAAGGCGGAGGGGTTCAGCTTCGTCGGGCCGACCATCGTGCACGCCTTCATGCAGGCGACCGGCCTCGTGAACGATCACCTCGTCGGCTGCCACCGGCACGCCTCCTGCGCAGCCCTCGCAGGCTCGGCGCCATGACGGATGCTCCGAGGGCCTGGCAGCGCATGCTGTCCGGCCGCCGCCTCGACCTCCTCGATCCTGCGCCCGCCGACATCGAGATCGCCGACATCGCCCACGGTCTCGCCCGGGTCGCCCGCTGGAACGGCCAGACGGCGGGCCCGCACGTCTTCTCGGTCGCGCAGCACTCCCTCCTCGTCGAGCGGATCGGGAACGCCCTGTCGCCCGGCCTCGCGGATGCGGAGCGCGTGGAGCTTCTCCTGCACGATGCGCCCGAATACGTGATCGGGGACATCATCTCGCCCTTCAAAGCGGCGATCGGCGACGGCTACAAGGCGGTGGAGCGCCGGCTCCTCGCCGCGATTCGGGCCCGCTTCGGCCTTCCCGAGCCGTCGCCGGCCTTCGCCGAGCTCGTCAAGCGCGCCGACCGGGCAGCGGCCTACCATGAGGCGACGCGGCTCGCGGGCTTCTCGGCCGACGAGGCCGGCCGCTTCTTCGGCGCGCCCGGCACCCTCGACCCCGAGGCGGCGGCACTTGCCGAGCCGTGGCCCACCGCCCGCGCCGAGCAGCGCTTCCTCGCCCGCTTCCACGCCCTCACCGGAGCCTGAGATGTCGACCCTCCACGTCTGCTCCCTGTCGCGGCTGCCGGAGACCGTGGCGGCCACCGGTGCCAGCCACGTCCTGACGCTCGTCAACGTCGGCACGCCGATGGAGCGCCCGGCGGCGATCCCGGCCGAGTGCCACGGCATCGTCGGCGTGAGCGACATCACCGAGGCCCGCGACGGGCACGTCCTGCCCGCGGAGGAGCACGTCGCCAGCATCCTCGACTTCGTGCGCGCCTGGCCCCGGGAACGGCCCCTGGTGGTGCACTGCTACGCCGGGATCAGCCGCTCGACGGCCGCCGCCTACATGGCCGCCTGCGCGCTGAACCCGGATGCCGACGAGGGAGATCTCGCCGACGCGCTGCGGCGCGCCTCCCCCTCGGCGACTCCCAACAAGCTCTTCGTGGCCATCGCCGACCGGATGCTCGGCCGGCAGGGCCGCATGGTCGCGGCCATCGCCCGCATCGGGCGCGGCGCCGACGCCTTCGAGGGCGAGCCGTTCCATCTCGCATTCTAGGGTCTGTCTGATGTCGTCGGTCCGGACGGAGAACCGGTGGCCACTTCTCCTGGACCGACGCTAGGCACCGCAGCGATCCTGGCGGGTGTGGCGGAAACGACGCCACGGGTGACGAAACAGCACGGGCCGGGATGGCGGCGACGGACGCCGGGTTGTCCCCCCTCCCCGTCCGACTTAGAACCGCAACAAAGGAAGTACGAGGGATGACAGCTGCCCGACCCGACGCGCCGGCCGCCCCAGGGCCCGGCGAGAGCCCCACGACGGGTGATCTGCCCTTCGAGCAGGCGCTTGAGCAGCTCGAGGTGATCGTGCGTCGCCTGGAGAAGGGCGACGTGCCCCTCGACGAGTCGGTGGCGATCTACGAGCGCGGCGAGGCGCTCAAGCGTCACTGCGAGGCGCTGCTGAAGCGGGCCGAGGCCCGCATCCAGCGCATCACCCTCGGTCCGGACGGCCGCCCCGCGGGGGTCGAGCCCCTGGACGCCGGGTGACGTCCCCGGGCCATGGCCGTCCCCGCCCCTCTACCCCCGCAGCGTATGTGAGGATCGCTCGTGTCGGATCGTGAGAGCAAGTCGCGGGACGAGATCCTTGCGCGGGTGAACGAGCCTTCGGACCTTCGCCGCCTGGGCGAGGGCGAGCTGCAGGCGGTGGCGGACGCGGTGCGCGCCGAGATGATCGACGCCGTCTCGGTCACCGGCGGACACCTCGGCTCCGGCC
>NZ_JBKFBF010000031.1:0-9543 GCF_053346035.1 Methylobacterium sp. A54F
CGAGCTCGGTCGCGGCCGCCTCGGCCTCGCCGGCGTCGAAGATCGCCACCCCGCGCGAGACCGGGACACCGAACTCCCGCAGGACCGCCTTCGCCTGATACTCGTGTATGTTCATCGCGACCTCGTCCGGTGGTCGGGCGGGGGGCGCCGCGAACGGACCGCCCCCTGCCCAGGCTTCGCTACCCGCCCTTACAGCAGCCCCGCGCCCCGGGCCCACTTGTACTTCGCGCCGAGCACCTCGACGGGGAGCTCTGTCGAGTAGGCGTAGGCCGGGATGCCGTGATCGTAGAGGTACTGCGAGGCCTCCTCGACCTCGACGTCGCCCGCGAGCGAGGCGACGATCGGCTTCTCGATGCCCTGGGCGCGCATCGCGTCGCGGACCTCCACGACGTTCCGGGCGAACACCATCGGGGGCGTGATGATGGTGTGCCAGTAGCCGAGGATGATCGCGTGGATGCGCGGATCCTCGAGCCCGAGCCGGATGGTGTTCTGGTAGGTGATCGGCGGCTCGCCGCCGGTGATGTCGACCGGGTTCCCGGCCGCCCCGAAAGGCGGGATGAACTTGCGGAAGGCCGCGTCGAGGTCCTCGGGCATGGTCATCAGGGAGAGGCCGTTGTCCACCACCGCGTCGGACAGCAGCACGCCGGAGCCGCCCGCACCCGTGATGATCACCACGTTCTCGCCCTTGGGCGTCGGCAGCACCGGCACGCCGCGGGCGAATTCGAGGAGCTGGCGCAGCGAGCGGGCCCGGATGACGCCGGACTGCTTGAACACGTCCTCGTAGATCCGATCGTTGCCAGCGAGCGCCCCCGTGTGAGAACTCGCCGCCTTGGCGCCGGCCGAGGTGCGCCCGGCCTTGAGGACGATGACGGGCTTCGTCTTCGAGACGCGCTTGGCGGCCTCCGCGAAACTGCGGCCGTCCTTCAGGTCCTCGCAGTGCTGGGCGATGACCTTGGTGGACTCGTCCTGCTCGAAGAAGGCGAGCAGGTCGTCCTCGTCGATGTCGGACTTGTTGCCGAGGCCGACGATCGCCGAGACGCCCATCTTGGTCGAGCGCGAGAAGCCGATGATGGCCATCCCGATGCCGCCGGATTGCGACGACAGCGCCGCCTGGCCCTGGACGTCGAAGGGCGTGCAGAACGTCGCGCAGAGGTTCCGGGCCATGTAGTAGAAGCCGTAGATGTTCGGCCCCATCAGGCGGATGCCGTACTTGCGGCCGATCTCCTGCAGCTCGGCCTGGCCCTCCTCGTTGCCGGTCTCAGCAAAGCCCGAGGGGATCAGCACCGCGCCGGCCACGCTCTTCTCGCCGCACTCGGTGAGGGCGGTCGCCACGAACTTGGCGGGGATCGCGAAGACCGCGACGTCGACCGTTCCGGGCACGTCCTTCACCGAGCGGTAGGCCTTGAGGCCCATCACGCTGTCGGCCTTCGGGTGGATCGGCACGATCCTGCCCTGGTAGCCGCCGTTGATGAGGTTCTTCATCACGGAGTTGCCGATCTTGCCGTCCTCGGCCGAGGCTCCGATCACCGCCACCGTGTCGGGGCGCATGACGCGGTTCATGCCCGCGACGATCTCCTCCTGGGAGCGCACCGCCGGGCGGGGCTTCTGGTCGAAGTCCACCACGATGCGCACGTCGGCCGCGATGGCGTCGCGGGCCGTGGCGAAGACGGGGTTGAGGTCGAGTTCGGCGATCTCGGGGAAGTCGGTGACGAGCCGCGAGACCTTCACGATGATGTCGGCCAGCGCCGCCCGGTCGACGGGCTCGGACCCGCGCACGCCCTTCAGCATCTCGGCCGCCTGGATGCCGTCGAGCATCGACAGCGCGTCCGCGTGGGTCGCCGGCGCGAGCCGGAAGGTGATGTCCTTGAGGACCTCCACCAGCACGCCGCCGAGGCCGAAGGCGACGAGCTTGCCGAAGGAGCCGTCCGTCACCGCGCCGACGATGACCTCGGTGCCGCCCTTCAGCATCTGCTGCACCTGCACGCCGTCGATGCGGGCGTCGGCCTTGTAGCGGCGGGCGTTGGCGAGGATCCGGTCGTGGGCCTCCGCGACGGCTTCCGCGCTCGCCACGCCCACCACGACGCCCCCGGCCTCCGTCTTGTGCAGGATATCGGGGGAGACGATCTTGAGGACGACGGGGTAGCCCATGCCCTCCGCGGCCCGCACCGCCTCCTGCGCGGAGGTGGCGACCGCCTCCTTCGGCACGGGGATGCCGTAGGCGTCGCAGACGAGGCGGCCTTCGGGCGCGGTGAGCGCATCGCGCCCGTCCGCCTTCACGCGATCGAGGATCGCACGGACCTCCGTCGCGGCGTCTGAGAAGAGTTCGGTCTCGGGAAGCTTCAGGGCGGCGTCTGCCATCGTCGTTCCTCCTGTTGGCCAATCGCCGCGCGGGCGGCGATCTTGTTCGTGGGGGTCGAGGATTTTCGGCTTGCGGGGTTCGGGTGTCGGCGCGCGGGCACCTCGTGAGGTGGGCGTTCCCGTGCGGCGAAGAACTTTGGCGGGCTCAGGCCGGCCTCGGCCGCTGGCGTTGCTTGTTGGCGGCTGAATGGCATTTGGTATGCCAGATGCCAGTCATGTCAAGACGAAATCGACGACGTCCCGTCGAATCGCAGCAGCGCGCTCAAGTTGTTGCAATGCAAAGAAAAAGGCACGGCTCCGCTGGTCGGAGACGTGCCGAGGTGGAGGAGCGATGGGGCGTCGTCGCCGACGCGTGAACGGGTGTCCGGGGGAGTCCTCAGCCGCCCAGGATGGTGCCGACGCCGAGGCCGCCGCCGCGGGCGAACTCGGCCGCCGAGATCTTCTTGCCGCCCTCGGCCTTGAGCTTGAACACCTCGATCTGCCCGCCCTGCGCCGTCACGCGGATCGACTGCTCGCCGATCTCGGTGACCTCGCCCAGCTTGCCCCGTACCGCCCCGAAGGTTCGCACGAGGTGCTTGCGGGCATCGAAGATCTGCAGCTTCGCGCCGTCGAGCGTCGTCCAGGCGCCGGGCGCGGGGTTCGAGGCGCGGATCACGTCGTAGATGTGGTCGACGTGGCTTGCCCAGTTGATCGCCGACTCGCGGGCCCGGAACCAGCCCTCGTAGCTCGCCTGATCCTCGTCCTGGGTGATCTCGACGTGCCGGTCGGCGACGACGAGGTCGGCCGCCTCCAGCATCGCCGCGACGCCGAGGGGGAAGAGGTGGTTGAAGTAGACCTCCCCGATCGTGTCGTCGGGCCCGATGGCGCAGGTCTTCTGGAGGATGACCGGCCCCTCGTCGAGGCCGTCCGTCGGCCGGAAGATGGACAGGCCGGTCTCGGTGTCGCCCCGGGCGATCGGCCAGTTGATCGAGGAGGGACCGCGATACTTCGGCAGCAGCGAGGGATGGTACTGGATGGTGCCGTGCCGGGGGATGTTGACGAAGCTCTGCGGCGCGAACTGCAGGACGTAGGCCATGATGCCGATGTCGGCGTCGAGCCCGTGCATGGCGGCTTCCGCCTCGGGGCTCTTCAGGCTCGGGAACTGGTACACGGTGAGCCCGCGCTCCTCGGCGGCGAGCCGCAGGGCGTCGGGCCGGGCGCCCTCCTTCTCGGGGGCGCAGAACACCCCCGCCACGGTGTCGCCGCGCTCCAGGAACGCTTCGAGCACGGCCTTGCCGAAATCCTGCTGACCGATGAACGCGATGCGCATGGGCGTCTCCGTGGGGCCGTGGCGGGCCTCCCGTCCCCGAAGGGGCGGGAGGCGGGGAGGGGCCTACTCGGGGTCTTACTCGGCGGCGATCTTCTGCACGGTCCCGATCGCGCCGGACCCGGCGATCTCGAGGATCTCCTCCTCGGTGTAGCCGAGCACGTCCCGCAGGATCTCGTCGTTGTGCTCGCCCAGCAGGGGCGAGCGGCGCACCTCGCTCGGGCTCGCCGAGAGCTTGATGGGGTTGCCCACCGTGAGGTAGCGGCCGCGGGTCGGGTGATCGACCTCGACGATGGTGCCGGTGCGGCGCAGGGACTCGTCCTCGGCGATCTCCTTCATGGAGAGGATCGGCCCGCAGGGGATGTCGTACTCATTGAGAATGTCCATCGCCTCGAACTTGGTCTTCGTCATCGTCCAGGCTTCGATGCGCGTGAAGATCTCGTTGAGGTGCGGCAGGCGCGCCTTCGGGGTCGCGTAGTTCGGGTCGGTCTTCCAGCCGGGCTCGCCGATGATGTCGCAGATCGGCTCCCACACCGCGGCCTGGGTGATGAAATACAGGTAGGCGTTCGGGTCGGTCTCGTGGCCCTTGCACTTCAGGATGCGACCGGGCTGGCCGCCGCCGGAATCGTTGCCCGCGCGCGGCGTGGCGTCGCCGAAGGGCACGCCCTCGCCGAACTGGCTGTATTCCCGGAGCGGTCCGTGCTCGAGGCGCTGCTGGTCGCGCAGCTTCACGCGGCAGAGGTTCAGCACGCCGTCCTGCATGGCGCAGTCGACCTTCTGGCCGCGGCCCGAATGGGTGCGGTGGTAGAGCGCCGTGACGATGCCGAGCGCGAGGTGCAGGCCGGTGCCGGAATCGCCGATCTGGGCGCCTGTCACCATCGGGAGGCCGTCGCGGAAGCCCGTGGTCGAGGCGGAGCCGCCCGCGCACTGGGCCACGTTCTCGTAGACCTTGCACTCCTCGTAGCGGCCGGGACCGAAGCCCTTCACGGACGCGAGGATCATGCGCGGGTTCACCTCCTGGATCTTCTCCCAGGTCAGGCCCATGCGGGCGAGCGCGCCCGGCGCGAAGTTCTCGACGAGCACGTCGCACTCTTTCACGAGCCGCCAGAGCACGTCCTTGCCCTTGGGGTTCTTGGAGTCGAGGGTAATCGAGCGCTTGTTGTGGTTCAGCATCGTGAAATACAGGCTGTCCACGTCCGGGACGTCCTGAAGCTGCTGGCGCGTCGCGTCGCCCGCCCCGGGGCGCTCGACCTTGATCACGTCGGCGCCGAACCAGGCGAGGAGCTGCGTGCAGGTCGGACCGGACTGGACGTGCGTGAAGTCCAGGACCTTCACGCCTTCGAGGGCCTTGCTCATGGGAATGTCTCGGCTGAACGGGTGACGAAGGGATCGCGCGAACCCGGGATCACAGGATCCCGGGCCCGCGCGGGGCGTCGATCTGTATAGGCGATTATTTATACATCGTCTGGTTCTTGGTGCCCGGCGCGTACTCGTTCGGGTCGACCCAGATGTTGACGACGGCCGAGCGACCCGTGCGCGCGATGGCCTCGCGGGCGCGCTGCAGCGCCGGGGCGATCTCGCCGGCCTCGCGCACCTCCTCGCCGTGGTTGCCAAGCATGTGGGCGAACTTCGAGAACTCGATGTCGCCGAGCTTGTTGCCGACGTCGCCCCGCTGCGGGCCGTACTTGGCGATCTGGCCGTAGCGGATCTGGTTCATCGCGGAGTTGTTGCCGATCACCGCGAGGTAGGGCGCGCCGAACCGGTCGCAGGTCTCCATGTCGAAGGCCGTCATGCCGAAGGAGCCGTCGCCGTAGTAGCAGAGCACCTCCTTGTTCGGGTGGGCGAGCTTGGCCGCGAGGGCGAAGCCGGTGCCGACGCCGAGGGAGCCCAGCGCACCGGGGTCCATCCACTGGCCGGGCCGGCGGGGCCGCACGGCCTGGGCCGAGATCGTCACCACGTCGCCGCCGTCGCCGATGTAGATCGTGTCTTCGGAGAGGAACTCGTTGATCTCGTAGGCGACCCGGTAGGGGTGGATCGGGCTCTGGTCCGACTTGAACAGCGGCATCAGCTTCTCGGTCGCCGCGGCCTCCGCCCGGTGCAACTCCCGCATCCACTCCTTGCGAGCCTGGCGCTTGTCGTTCTTGATCCGGCCCGAGGCGGCCTGGAGCACGGCCGCCATCACGGCGCCGGGGTCGCCCGCGATGCCGAGGGTGACGTCGCGGTTCTTGCCGACCGTGCGGTAATCCTGGTCGATCTGGATCAGGTTCGGAGCCGAGATGCGCTTGCCGTAGCCCATGCGAAAGTCGAAGGGCGTCCCGACGATGACGATCACGTCGGCCTTGCCGAAGGCCAGCGACCGGGTGCGGTCGAAGTGGTGCTCGTCGCCCGGGGGCAGCAGACCGCGGCTCGCGCCGTTGAAGTAGCCGGGGATGTCGAGACCGCGCAGGAGGGCGATCGCCTCCTCGTGGCCGCGGGCCGCCCAGACCTGCTGGCCGAGCAGGATCGCCGGGCGCTCGGCGTTGACGAGGATGTCGGCCAGGCGCTCGATGTCCTCGACGGCGCCGATGGAGCGGGTCCGGGCCCGGTAGGCACCGGCCTTCGGCAGAACGGCCTTCTCGACGGGGATCTCGCGGTCGAGAACGTCGCGCGGGATCTCGAGATAGGAGGGACCGTAGGCGCCCGCGAAGGTCTCGCGCGCGGCCATGGCGATCATGTCGGCGACGCGCTCGGTCGACATCACGGTGGCGGCGAACTTGGTGATCGGCCGCATCATGTCGACGTGGGGCAGGTCCTGCAGGCCGCCCATCTTCCACTGGGTGAGCGCGCTCTGGCCGCCGATGTGCAGCACGGGGCTCTCGGAGCGGAAGGCGGTGGCCACGCCCGTCACCGCGTTGGTGCAGCCGGGGCCGGCGGTGGTGACGACGCAGCCGAGCTTGCCCGTCTGGCGGGCGTAGCCGTCGGCGGCGTGGGCCGCCACCTGCTCGTGGCGGACGTCGACGATGCGGATGCCCTCGTCGAGGCAGCCGTCGTAGATGTCGATGATGTGGCCGCCGCAGAGGGTGAAGATGGTGTCGACGCCCTCCGCCTTGAGGGCCCGGGCGACGAGGTGGCCGCCGGAGACGACGGTACCGTCCTTGCTCTTCTGCTTGAGCGTGTCCTCGGCCGTGGTGGTCACCGGGCTCGCGACCATGTCCGAGGACGCCGCCGCCTGATCCTTGGTGTTCCTGTCCATGATCGTTCCCTCCGGATTTTTTTCGCACGGCGACGGCTCGTTGGCTGCGTCGCCGGGTGGCGTCTCTGGTGCGATCGCGTCCGTGGGCCGGGCGCCTCGGCGCGGCGAGCGTTAGCTTCGTCTCGCGCCGCGTCCGGCCATGTGGCCCGCCCGGCGGCGTCTCGCTGCGGCGTCGGGAAGACGACTCGAAATTGGCATACCAGATACCAGGTGTCAAACCGGATCCGGCGGCCCGAACCGGGGCGCGGCTACATTCGCGCCCGGTTGTCCGAGGTTAGACCAGTCGCGGCGAGACGAACAGGCTCCGGGTCCACATCCGCGCCGAGGATGTAGCGCGCCCGCATCGGCTTGAGGACGAAGAGGGCGAGCGCCGCCGCGACGATGTTCAGGCCGATGACGAGGCCGAACACCGCCGACCAGCCGTAGCTGCCCGACAGGACGCTCGCGAAGGGAACCAGGAACGAGGCCGTGCCCTTCGCCGTGTAGAGCAGGCCGGCGTTGCTCGCCGCGAACTTCGAGCCGAAGGTGTCGCCGCAGGTTGCCGGGAACAGCGAGTAGATCTCCCCGAACACGCCGAAATACAGCGCCGAGCTCAGGGCGAAGACGCCCGCGTTGGTGCCCCATGCGACGAGGACCACGATCGCCAGCGCCGCGATTCCGAAGGCGATGAACATCGTGTTCTCGCGCCCGATATTGTCCGACACCCAGCCAAAGAACGGCCGGCCGAAGCCGTCGAAGATGCGGTCGAGGGAGATCGCGAAGGTCAGCGCGGCCATCTGCAGGCCGAACAGGCTGACGGGCACGTCCGCCACGTGGAAGTCGTGGGCGATGGGGGCGAGCTGCGCGGCAGCCATCAGGCCGCCGGAGGCCACCATGACGAACATCGCGTACATCACCCAGAAAACCGGGGTGCGCACCGCCTCCCGCGGGGTGCGGTCGACGCGGCTCTGGGGCAGGCGGAGGCTCTTCCGGGCGGGGGCGACGAGCACCGTCGGCTTGCGCAGGAACACCGACAGCACCAGCACCACGCCGCCCTGGATCAGCCCGAAGGTCAGGAAGGCGCTCTCGTAGCCGCTCGACGCGATCATGCGGGCGATCGGGATCACGGTGAGGGCGGCGCCCGCGCCGAACCCAGCCGCGGTGGCGCCGGCCGCGAGCCCGCGCCGGTGGGGGAACCACTTCAGCGCGTTGCCCACGCAGGTCCCGTAGACGGAGCCCGCACCGATCCCGCCCATCACCGCGGCGGCATAGAGGAGGGGGAGCGAATCCGCGTAGGCGTCGAGGGTCCAGGCGAGCGCGATCATCACGCCCCCGAAGGCGACGACCAGGCGCGGGCCGTAGCGGTCCACGAACCAGGCCTCCACCGGGACCAGCCAGGTCTCGGTGGCGACGAACAGCGTGAAGGCGAACTGGATCGCGGCCCGGCCCCAGTGGTGGCGGGCGTCGATCGGGTCGACGAAGAGCGTCCAGCCGTATTGCAGGTTGGCGATCATGGCCATGCAGAGCACGCCGAAGGCGAGCTGCCACCACTTGGCCGACGGTGCGTCGTGGCGTTCCATCCCGATGACTCCTGTGTCGACCTCTGCGGGCCGTGCGGACAGGATGGAGCAAGCCCGGAACGTATTCAATATGCCAGAAATCGGCCCTCCCGGCCCGGACCCGCGCGGGACCGGGCGCTCCCTATACAGGTCTCGGAGCGGGGCCTCTTGGCATCGACACGGACCGGGTCCATCCTTCCCGCAATGGCCAAACAACAAACGGCCGTCCCTGGAGGTAACCCCATGATGTCCAGCAATCGCCTGATCAAGTCGGCCTGGGTCGCGGTGGAGGTAGGCCGCGAGCGCACCGAGCGGGTGCTCGTGGTCGAGACCTACATCGCCGTGAGCCCGCTGGAGAAGAACTACGACGCGACCCAGTACGAGAAAGTCGTCGGCTGCGTGCGCGAAGTGCTCGACCGCAACCCCGACATCGACCGCGCCTCGATCCTGAGCATGCACCGCAGCTCAGGCTGCACCAGCCTGTTCCGGGCGGCGCCGGCCGCGGCGGCGTGAGCGCGTCGGCCCGACCGGCCGACCCCGCATCCGCGGAACGCCCGCCGGCCGAGGCTCCCCCGGCGGGGCCTGCCCCGCGCGGGCCCTGGAACCCCGGCATCGAGTCGACCCTGCCGCGGGCCTTCCTGCCGCTCGCCACGGTGCACCGGCCCGAGAACGTCTCCACGACCCTCGCGGACGCCCTCGAACTCGCGAGCTTCTGCGGTCTGAGCGCGCACGAGCTGGTGGCGTTCCGGCCCGAGCGCCTCGCGGTGCACGAGCTGCTAATCCGCGTGATGGCCGAGCTGTCGGTGCCCCTCGGGGAGACCTACGGCGATCTCGGCGTGAACTTCCGCGCGATCACGGCCCGGATCCTCGCCGAGGACATCGCGCCGCGCGCGGCCGAGATCGCGGCCGCCCTCGACGCGGTGCGCGCGGCGGCCGCCGCCGCGATCGAGCGGGAGCTCGCGGGCATCCTGGCGCCCGAGCCGGCTCCGCCGCCGGCGCCGCGGGGCTGGCGCGCCCGGCTCGGCCTCGCGCCTCCGCCCGCGCCGCCCCCGGCCCCCCAAGCACAGGACGGCGGTGCCCGCGCGCCAGGTCCGGGCGGCGGGGCTGCG